>CAYMSU010000243.1:0-9541 GCA_964393165.1 uncultured Enterobacteriaceae bacterium | reverse complement strand
GATCCCCCACATCACCGACGAGATCAAGCGCCGCATACGAGTCGCGGCCGACAACGCGGACCTTGCGATCGTGGAGGTGGGCGGCACAGTCGGCGACATCGAGGGATTGCCGTTCCTCGAGGCCATCCGGCAGGTCCGGCAGGACGCCGGACCAGACAACGTGCTGTACATCCACCTCACGCTCATCCCCTACATCCGCACGGCCGGCGAGCTGAAGACGAAGCCCACCCAGCACTCGGTGAAGGAGCTCCTCCAGCTGGGAATTCAGCCCGACATCCTGTTCTGTCGTGTCGATCGGCCGGTGCCGAGGGAGATCCGGCAGAAAATCGCGCTCTTCTGCAACCTCTCCGAGCCAGACGTGATCCCCGTGCCCGACGTCGAGCACATCTACGAGCTTCCGATGCAGCTTCATCGCGAGGGGGTCGACGACCGCGTCTGCGAGAAGCTGGGCATCTGGGCCGCATCGGCCAACCTGGATCGGTGGGACGACCTCGTCCAGCGCCTCCGGCGGCCGCACTCCCGGGTCACCGTGGGAATCGTGGGCAAGTACGTCCACCTGTCCGACACGTACAAGAGCCTGAACGAGGCGCTCACCCATGGGGGCGTCGCCAACCAGGTCGGGGTCGATCTGGCCTTCATCGACTCGGAGACGATCGACCAGCGGGCGCCGGGCGACACGCTCGGCGAGCTCGACGCCGTGCTCGTGCCGGGCGGCTTCGGGGAGCGGGGGAGTGAGGGCAAGATCGCCGCGATCCGGTGGGCGCGGGAGCAACGGGTGCCGTTCTTCGGCATCTGCCTGGGCATGCAGCTCGCCATCGTCGAGTATGCCCGCAACGTGCTCGGCCTCGAGGGCGCGATGTCGCGGGAGTTCGACGCCAACCCCACGCATCCGGTCATCGACCTGATGGACGAGCAGCGGGAGGTGGTCGACAAGGGGGGCACGATGCGACTGGGGAGCTACCCCTGCGAGCTCGAGGAGGGGTCGCTCGCCCACCGGATCTACGGGGTCGATCGCGTGGAGGAGCGGCACCGCCACCGGTTCGAGGTCAGTCCGGCCTATCACGAGCGGCTGCTCGCCAAGGGAGCCCTGGTCGTCTCCGGCTGGTCTCCGGACCACGTGCTCGCCGAGGTCGTCGAGGTCTCAGACCACCCCTGGTTCCTCGGCTGCCAATACCATCCGGAGTTCTCCAGCCGACCTCTGGAGCCTCATCCTCTCTTCGCCTCCTTCATCAAGACAGCGGCCGAGCAGAAACGGCGCCGGGTGTCCACCTCGGAGCGAGCCTCCCGGCCGGCGCAGGGCGCGCCGTCGGGCGAGCATCCACAGGGCGCGAAAGCGCAGGCGTAGGCCGGATCGAGCCGTGCCGTGGCATGATTCTTGCCGGCAGTTTTTCCGAGGGAGGCTTTACAGCAGGTCCGCGTGGCTTATAATGGGATCCTGCGGTGGTGGTCCGGCGAAAGCCATGAGTAACCTGCCTTTCCGCCACCGGCCCTTCTGGCGACGGGTGCTGTCCGTGGACTGATGACCCACCGCCGGAGCGGGTTCTCGAGGGGGGAGATGGGCCAGGACTTCCGAATCAGCATCGACATGCGGCAGTCGCAGAACCTGGTCATGACGCCCAGACTGCAGCAGGCCATCAAGCTCCTCCAGTACAACCACATGGAGATGCTGCAGCACGTTCAGGAAGCCATGCTCGAGAACCCCACCTTGGAGATCGTGCCCGACAGTGCAGGAGCGGGTCCCGAGGGAGAGGCCGAGCTGCGCCACCGCACCGAGAAGACCACGAACGACGACCTCGCGGAGCAGCGGAACGGCGAGGAAGGATCGTTCGACTGGGAGGGCTTTCTCCGTCAGATGCAGGACCGCGGGCCGCGGATCCGCGGCTCCACCGGGGGCACCGTCCACGAGGACCTGCCCCCGATAGAGACGAACCTCACGTATGGGGAGTCCCTCGCCGACCACCTGCACTTTCAGATCCACATGGTGCGCTGCGGAGAGGACGAGCGGCGGGCGGCCGAGGCGATCGCCCACAACCTGGACCACCGCGGATACCTGGCGGTCACGCTCGAGGACATCGCGCAGGACGCGGACGTCGACCTCGAGGTGGCCGAAGAGGCCCTCGAGCTCGTGCAGGGCCTCGACCCGGTGGGCTGCGGCGCTCAAGATCTCTCCGAGTGTCTCATCATCCAGTCCCGGCTCCGCCAGGAGTTCTGTGACGATCCGAACTTCGAGCGGATCCTGAGGGATCACCTGCCCAACCTGGAGCGGCGCAACTATGCCGCGATCGGGCGGGACCTCGACCTCGAGGTCGAAGACGTGATCGAGTACCACAAGATGATCCAGGAGCTGGAGCCGCTCCCCGGCCGCGGATTCACCGGGGAAGACGCTCGCTACATCACGCCCGACATCTACGTGGCGAAGCACCAGGGGGAGTGGCTCGTCTCCCTCAACGAAGATGGTATGCCCGACCTCCGGATCAGTCGCTACTACCAGCGAATCCTCCGTGGAGCTGCCGACAAGGGCGACCGGGACTACCTCGTCGACAAGCTGCGAGGCGCGCGCTTCCTCATCGAGTCGATCAACAAGCGCCGAAAGACGATCCGAAAGGTGATGGAGAGCCTGCTGAAGTTCCAGCACGACTTCTTCGACCACGGCGTCGATCGCCTGCGGCCCCTGGTGCTGCAAGACGTGGCCGACGACGTGGGTGTGCACATGTCCACGGTCTCGCGCGTCACCACGAACAAGTACGTGCACACGCCCCACGGAATCTTCGAGCTCAAGTTCTTCTTCAGCGCTGCAGTCAAGCAGCAGACGGGCGGTGATCTGTCCGCGGAGGCCATCAAGAGCCGCATCAAGGCTCTCGTGGCGGAAGAAGAACCCAAGAAGCCCATGTCCGATCAAGCCATCGCAAACGCACTCAAAGGAGAAGGGATTCGCGTCGCGAGACGCACGGTCGCCAAGTACCGCGAGGCGATGGGCATCCTGCCCTCGTCCAAGCGCAAACAGATGTTCTAGCAACACCGCGCAACAGGAGGTCCCGTGAACCTCAGCATTACCTTCAAGAACCTGAAGCCCCGGCCGGAGCTAAAGGAACGAGCGGACTTTCTCTTTGGGAAGCTGGAGCGCTTCCTGGAGCCTGCCGCCGAAGGTTCGCTCGTCGTCGAGCGGTCGCACGGCGAGGCGGTGCTGGAGCTGATCGTCCGCACGTGGGGAGAGACCCACACCGCGGTCGTCGAGGAGTCGGATCTGCGCACGGCGTTGGACAAGGCGTTCCACGTCATGGAGAACCGCCTACGTCGGCACAAGGAGCGCCGGATCGATCGACGGCACGCAGCTGCGGCCGAGGCCGACGGGTTCGCGGCGGTGGACAGCTAGCCCTGCTGGCCGCGCGGGCCCCAGTGGCGACCCACGCTCGCATCTCGACCGAGGCGGGTTACTGGCGTCGGCCCTACGCCCGACCGTGACCAGCAGGTCAACGGTCGGTGTTCGCCCGAGCCGATGTGGTGGCTCGGTCGCGATTCACCCTGGCCCAGAGAGAGCGGCATGGCACTCACGAACTACCTTTTCACCTCGGAATCGGTCACCGAGGGGCACCCCGACAAGCTGTGCGACAACGTGTCCGACGCCGTGCTCGACGCGCACCTGGCGCAGGACCCGAACGCCCGCGTGGCTTGCGAGACAGCGGTGAAGACAGGCTTCGTGGTCCTGCTCGGGGAGATCACGAGCCGCGCGACGGTCGAGTATCCAGGTCTGGTTCGCGATATCGTCCGCGACATCGGCTATACCCACTCCGACGTCGGGTTCGACGGCACCACGTGCGCGATCATGGTCGCCGTGGAGCAGCAGAGCCCCGACATCGCGATGGGCGTCGACGAAGACTCTGACAAGGAGCAGGGTGCCGGCGACCAGGGCATGATGTTTGGCTACGCCTGCCGGGAGACCGAGGCGCTCATGCCGATGTCCATCTACTACGCGCAGCGTATGACCGAGCGCATCTCCGAGGCCCGCCGGAAGGGTGACCTGGACTTCCTCCGCCCTGACGCGAAGACGCAGGTGACGGTCGAGTACCGCGACGGGAAGCCGGCGCGCGTGGATGCCGTGGTGGTCAGCTCGCAGCACACCGAGGAAGCCACCAACGAGCAGATCCGCGAGGGCATCATCGAGGAGGTCATCCGGAAGACCATCCCGGCCGACCTGATCGACGACAGCACGCGCTTCTTCGTCAACCCCACGGGGCGCTTCGTCATCGGTGGCCCGATGGGCGATGCCGGCCTCACCGGGCGGAAGATCATCGTCGACACCTACGGCGGCCACGGTTCCCACGGGGGCGGCGCGTTCTCCGGCAAGGACCCTTCGAAGGTCGACCGGTCCGCCGCCTACATGGGCCGCTACGTCGCCAAGAACCTCGTCGCGGCCGGCTACTGCGACCGAGCGCTGGTCCAGCTCGCCTACGCCATCGGGGTGGCCGATCCGGTCTCCGTCATGGTCGACTCCTACGGCACCGGCAAGGTGTCCGACGAGCGGCTGGGGGCCTGCGTGCGGGAGCTCTTCCCGCTCAAGCCGGCGGGCCTGATCAAGCACCTCGACCTCAAGCGGCCGATCTACCGCGCCACCGCCGCGCACGGTCACTTCGGTCGCCCGGGGTTCCCCTGGGAGGCCACCGACAAGGTCGACGACATCAAGGCCTTCCTCGGATAGCGACGAGGCGCTCGCCGAGCGTTGCCGCCGCGGGGCGGGGGCCATAAAGCCTCAGGCCACGCGGGAGCCGGAATGGCAGATGACGGCGAGGCCCTTTACACGTTGACGCGGGGCGACCTCAACCGGGGCCTCCGAGGAATCCCGGTCGGAACCTGCCGGACCTCCAAGGTCGATCCCGACCGGGGCGTCAGCTATGTCGGGTACCCGATTGCGGACCTCGCCTTCCGCGACCCCGAGGCCGTGGTCTACTTGTTGCTGGAGCGACAGTGGCCGTCGGAGACCGAGCTCGTCGCGTTCAAGGGCCAGCTGGAGGGAGCCGGGTCCCTGGAGCCGGCGGTGCTCGCCACGTTGGCGGGGCTCCCCCGGGAAGGCCACCCCATGGAGTGGCTGGCCGCTGGGCTCCTTCGGCTGGGGATGACGGCGAAGACCGGCGACTACGCGGCCGACGCGCGCAACGTGATCGCGTGGGCGCCGGAGCTCGTCGCGGCCATCTTCCGCCTGCGCGCGGGCTGGGGGGCGCCGATCCCGAGCGAGCCCCAGCGAGGCCTGATCGAGAACTTCGTGCACATGCTCGGGGTACCGGGCGCCGATGCCGACCGGCTCACCAGGCTGCTGCGTACGTTCTACGTGCTCCACCTCGACCACGGGGGGGGCAACCTGTCCACATTCACGGGCAAAGCGATCGCGAGCGGTCAAGCCGACCTGTACAGCAGCCTCGCAGGGGCGATGTGTGCGCTGTACGGGCCCCTGCATGGCCGCGCGAACCAGGATGCGCTCGCCTTCGTTCGGCGCGTAGGCTCCTCCGATCCGCAGGAGGTCGAGGCGTTCGTGCGGGCTGAGCTCGCCGGAGGGGGCAAGATCTACGGCTTCGGCCACGCCGTGCTTCGCGCCGAGGACCCGCGCGCGTCCATCGAGTACGGGCTCGGGGAGCAGGTCTGCCCCGACGACCCGCTCTTCCGCACCGCTCGGACCCTTCGGGAGGTCGCGGTGCGCGTGCTCCGAGAGCATCCCAAGATCAGCAACCCGTACCCGAACGTCGATGCCGTCTCGGGCACGCTTCTCCACGCGGTTGGGCTCGACGACCCCGAGTATTACACGCTGCTCTTCGGTCTGGCGCGTATCACAGGAATCTCTGCGCAGATCGTGGACGAGCGTCTTCGGTTCCGAGACGGGAAAGGCGTGCCCATCTACCGGCCGAAGTACATCGCGGAAGACCAGCCGCCCCAGGGATGATGCCGCGCTCAGCGGGTCCCGGTGCGAAAACCAGGAGCGACCATGAAGATTCATGAGTACCAGGCAAAGTCCATCCTGCGCCGGTACGGGGTGCCGCTGCTGCCCGGCGAGTCGGCGTCGACGCCCGAGGAGGCCGTGGCGGCCGCCGAGAAGGTGGGCGGCGCCCTGTGGGTGGTGAAGTCGCAGATCCATGCGGGCGGTCGAGGAAAGGGCCGGTTCAAGGAGCAGGTGTCCGAGGAGGAGATCGCGAAGGCGGCGCGCGGTGAGGATGCCGCTGGCGGGGGCGGGGTGCGCCTCGCTCGCTCGCTCGACGAGGTGCGAAGCCACGCGCAGAGCATGCTGGGCAACACGCTGGTCACCAAGCAGACCGGCCCCGAGGGCAAGCTCGTGCAGACCCTCTTCGTGGAGCAGGGCTGCGACATCGCCCAGGAGCTGTACCTGTCGATCATGCTCGACCGGTCGCGCAACCAGATCCTGCTGATGGCGTCCGCGGCTGGCGGCACCGACATCGAGGACGTCGCCGAGAGCGATCCTGATGCGATCAAGAAGACGTGGGTGCATCCCGCCGTCGGCCTCGCTGGCTACCAGGCACAGCAGCTTGCGTTCGGCCTCGGCCTCGAAGGCGCAGCGCGCAAGAACGCGGCGAAGTTCTTCCGCAAGATCTACCAGGCGTACCTCGACATGGACTGCTCCATGCTCGAGATCAACCCGCTGGTGGTCACGGGCGACGGAGACGTCATCGCGCTCGACGCCAAGATGACGTTCGACGACAACGCGCTGTTCCGACACCCCGACATCGAGGAGATGCGGGACCCCAACGAGGAGGACGAGGCCGAGCTCGATGCCGCCAAGTGGAGTCTGTCGTACGTCAGCCTCGACGGGAACATCGGCTGCATGGTCAATGGCGCCGGCCTCGCGATGGCCACGATGGACATCATCAAGTTCAAGGGCGCGGAGCCCGCCAACTTCCTCGACGTGGGCGGAGGGGCCAAGAAGGACCAGGTAGCGGCTGCCTTCCGCATCATCACGCGAGACCCGAAGGTGAAGGGGATTCTCGTCAACATCTTCGGCGGAATCATGCGATGCGACGTGATTGCCGAGGGAGTGATCGAGGCCGTCAAGGAGGTGGGCCTCGAGGTTCCCCTCGTGGTTCGCCTGGCAGGTACCAACGCCGAGCTCGGCAAGAAGATCCTCTCGGAGAGTGGGCTCGCGATCACCCCCGCGCTTGATCTCGACGAGGCGGCCAACTCCATTGTCAACGCCCTGAAGGGAGCCTGAAGATGTCGATCATGGTCAACTCCGACACCCGGGTTCTCGTGCAAGGCATCACGGGCAGCGCCGGTAGCTTTCACGCCAAGCAGTGCATGGAGTACGGCACGAAGGTCGTCGCGGGCGTCGTCCCGGGCAAGGGCGGGCAGCGCTTCGAGGGCTCGGTGCCCGTGTTCGACACCGTCGTGGAGGCGGTCGAGGAGACGGGGGCGAATGCGTCGATGATCTTCGTCCCGCCCCCGTTCGCGGCCGATGGCATCCTCGAGGCGATCGATGCCGACCTGGACCTCGCGATCTGCATCACCGAGGGCATCCCGATTCGCGACATGGTTCCCGTCGCCGCCGTCCTGAACGATCCGAGCACGAAGACGCGGCTCGTCGGTCCCAACTGCCCTGGTGTGATCACCCCCGGGCAGTGCAAGATGGGGATCATGCCGGGCCACATCCACGCGCCAGGCAAGGTCGGCGTCCTGTCGCGGTCCGGAACCCTGACGTACGAGGCGGTGGGGCAGCTCTCCGCGGTCGGTCTCGGCCAGTCCACCTGCGTGGGCATCGGGGGGGACCCGATCATCGGCACGAAGTTCATCGACGTGCTCTCCCTGTTCAACGAAGATCCAGACACCGAGGCTGTGATCATGATCGGGGAGATCGGGGGGACGGCTGAGGAAGACGCCGCCGAGTGGATCCGGGCCCACATGCAGAAGCCCGTGGTCGGCTTCATCGCGGGCGCGACGGCGCCCCCGGGACGTCGCATGGGTCACGCCGGCGCGATCATCAGCGGCGGCCAGGGCACCGCGGAGAGCAAGTTCGCGGCCCTCGAGGCGGCAGGGGTCCACATCGTCCGCTCGCCGGCGGAGATGGGCAAGAAGATGGCCGAGGTCCTCGGTCAGTAGCGCCCAGTCGAGGCGGGAGGGGCTGGCGGCAGGTGCGAGGCCAGCTGCTGCAGCCCTTCCACCGTCCGAACGCCGCCGGCCATGTCCGGCACCAACCACGCAGGGGAACCCCCAGCCGCCTTCGTGAGGCTCGCCACCGCGGAGCGCTGCCGACGAGCGCGCGCCTCCGCCCGAGCCGGCAGGCCGAGCAGCGCGTCGACCATGGGACCCCAGGCGTCGGCGTCTTGGCTGGAAAGCAGCTCCTCGCGGGTAGGGAACGGTCCCTGCGGCACGCGCTGCACCCGGTTGACGAGGAACCCGGCGAACGTCATGCCGCGCTCCCGCAGCTCGGCGAGGAAGCCCAGGAGGTCGTTCCGCTCGGGCGCGTCGGCGTGGGCGACGAGCCAGTAGCGCGTCTGAGCCGACGTGAGGAGGCGCTGCACCTCTGCCGAGCGGTCCCGGAAGCCCGCGGAGAGCTCACCGATCAGCTCGAAGAAGCCACGGATGTCGTCCATCACCGAATCGCCGGCGATCCGCTCGATGATCGCCATGGCCCCTCGGGTGGCCGCTCCCCGAAACCCGCGGGACTCGAAGAGCCGGGACAGCAAGGTGCGGTCGAGGATCCCCCGCACCCGGTCGGGGGCCTGGAAGAAGTCCACGACGTGCTGAGTCGGCGGCGTGTCGACCACCACCATGTCGTAGTCGCCACCGTGAACCAGCTCGTAGAGCTTCTCCACGGCCATGTACTCGTGGGAGCCCGACAACCGCGTCGACACCGCCTGGTAGTACGGATTGGACAGGAGCGCCTCGGCCGTACGGGGGCGCGCGTGGCGGCGGATGACGGCGTCCCAGGTCCCCTTGCGGTCCAGCATGAGCGCGGACAGGCGGCCGCTGCCCGACGGGAGAGCCACGGGGCTCGGATCGTTGCTGAGCGTGTCGAGCCCGAGGGCGTCCGCGAGTCGACGCGCGGGGTCGATCGTGAGGACGACCACCCGCTTGCCCACCTGCGCGTGGCTGACCGCCAAGGCGGCCGCCGTGGTCGTCTTTCCCGTTCCCCCTACGCCACAGCACACCGCGACCTGTGCCATCACAGCTCCTCTGCCAGTGCCGCGCCGACCTGTCGCTCGATGGGCCCGTCCGCGACGAACGGGGCGAGCTTCGCGCGGCCGTGGCCGCGCGCGATGAGCCCCTCGGTGAGCGCCTGGACCGACGCCTCCTGCTCGTCCTGTCGGCGCCAGGCCTGCTCGGCGAGCGCCGCGAGCGTACTCCCGTGAGGCGCGGACGCGAGGAGGCGCAGGACCTCGTCTCGGCTCGGTGAGCTCGGGAGGGCCGGCTCCTCCACGCGATTCACGATCACGGTGTGCAGGTCGAAGCCCTGCGCGGCAAGCTGATCGGCGAGCTCGAGGGTCTCGCTCACGGGCAGCGCTTCCGGTAGGGTCGTCAGGACCAACGCGGTGCGGTCGGGGTCGGC
>CAYMSU010000242.1:0-9550 GCA_964393165.1 uncultured Enterobacteriaceae bacterium | reverse complement strand
GGGGCCGAGGGGGCCGAGGACTCGGTCGCCTCTGGCAGGGGCGGAGGGGGGCGCCTCGGCCGAGCCGACGGGTGCTGGGGCCACAGGACCGGCGAGGGCCCCCGTGCGCACCGGGGTCAGCTGGGCGGTGAGGCGAAGGGCGCCGAGCAGGCCGCCGACCACCACCGCAGACCCCAGCCAGGCCGCCATCACCAGCTTCGTGCCGGTCTTCACTGAGCCTCCGCGCGTCCGGGCCGTGTCGGAGGCCGCCGGGATCACCGACGCCTACCGGGGGGCCTTCCAGGACATGACGGCAAGATCACGGTGCTCGACTACCGGATCGTGAGCTCCACCCGCAGCGCGGAGACGTTCGAGCGCGCCCGGGAGGACGAGGCCCTGCAGGCCTTCGATCCCTGATCCTGCTACAGACTGCTACAGGACGGGCCCAGGGTTCCGACGCAGGTTCTGGACACCCTGGAGTCCGCATGACCCTGCCCTTCCTGTACCTCCTCGCCGCGAGCTGCAGCTCCGGCGACGACGACGCCTCCGCCGACACTGCGTCCGAGACCGCGTCCGACACCGCGACCCCGTCGGGTGACACCGGGAGCCCTCCCGGAGAGGGGGAGACCCTCGTGCTCACGTTCGTGGCGGATCCGACCGACGGGATCGCGGATCATCCCCAGACCGGTCGGCGCTACGAGCCGCTCCTCGATCTCGCCTACGACGCCGACGGCCGGCGCCACTGGACCCTCGAGGACCTCGATGCCGCGGTCGACGAGGCCGACGACTGGGTCGCGGACACCGTTCCCGCGTGGACGAAGGGCGCCAGCCTGCTGTTCCGCGACCCCGCCTGGGCCGCGTACCACACCTGGCCCTCGATCATCGACCTGACCGAGCTCGAGCGCGCCGACGCCGAGGTCTACGGCAAGGTCTTCGACGCCCTCCTGGCCTTCGATCCCGATGCCGCCTCGGTGCGCAGCACCTACGACGCGCGCATCGCCGCCGGGAACCGGGTGTACGCCGCTCGCGACTACGTCGGCGTCGTCCCCGGGGAGGACCGCAGCTCCTTTCACGAGGTCCACTACGCGTTCCTGCTCGATCTCGACGCGCGGGACGTGATCGAGCTGCAGGTGCACAGCCGGGCGGCGGAGGGCCTGCAGGAGGTTCGCGACGACGCGATCGAGGACCTCCAGGGGATCCTCGACGCGCCACCGAAGACCGACGGCGAGGTCTGGCAGCTCTGTCTGCGGGAGGACTACCGGCCGGGGGCCTACATCGCCTTCGTACTGGACTCCCTCTCCGATCCGGAGGGCGCCCAGCAGTTCTACGTCGAGCGGGTGCACCCCACGTGTGCCGCGCCGGGCGGGCCTCCGCCCGACGAGCCGCCAGACGACGACGACGACAAGGAGCCGCCGCCCGACAAGCCGCGCCGGGGGGGTGCAGGGGACGGTAGCTCCGGCAAGCGCGGCGACAACAACGAGGGCGCGCCGCTGCCCCCGGATCGCGACCAGCTCGGTGAGGACGACGACGATCCATTCCGAAGGGAGGAAGGCCGCGTCGAGGATGTGGACGACACGGCCGAGGGCGAAGGCGCGGGACCGGCCGAGTGCCCGCCCAACGGCGAGCAGGAGATCGACAAGGCGCAGCAGACCATCGACCAGCTGCAGCAGTCGCTCGACATGATCGCGGCCACCTACACGGAGGACGCCAACCTGTTCCGCGGCATGTCCTACGTCTTCGTGACCGGTCAGGGCTTCGCCAATCCCTGCGTGCAGGCGCTGTACGAGGAGTACGAGCCGCAGATCGAGGCGATCGACGCCGAGGCCGCGGATATCCGGGAGCAGCTGAGGGCGCGGGCGAATGCGGCCCAGGCCGAGAAGCAGGCCCTCGGCGCCGAGGTCCGGATCGCCAAGGACATCGACAACTTCTGGTCGCTCATGCTCGAGTTCGGCGGCTCCTGGCACCAGATCTGGGCGCCGATCCCGCCGGTGCTGGTGCCCTCCGGGAGTGGGGCGAGCAGCGGCCTCGCGGGCACCGATCTGGTGATGTTCACCGACGACATGGGCACCTACATCCAGCGCCAGATGGCCCGCAAGCTGATGAACGGCAAGTCGTGGGACGAGGCGAAGGCCGAGGTGCTCGACGACCCGAAGGCCTACGGCGAGGAAGGCATCGTCGACGATCCGGTGTGGCGGTTCATCCTCAACGGGTACTTCGCGGGGCTCGAGGAGCTCTACCGGCGCATGATCCCGCGGTTCGTCGAGGAGACGTTCGGCGAGACCGACGACGAGGAGATCGACCGCATCATCGCGCTGATGTTCACGCGCACGCCGACGGCCGCGACGAAGGCGGCCTGCGACACCTATGAGGCGGAGCTCACGAAGGTGTGGGAGGGCAGCGAGGAGCTGATCACGCGGCTCGACGAGCTGCGGCGCGAGCGTCGGCGCCTCAACGAGGAGTTCCGGGCGAGGGCGGTCGCGTGCTTCGAGGCCGCGGTGGCGGACTACCGCCTGCAGCTCAACATGCGGCTCATCCTCGAGGACTTCATCGAGCTGTGCCAAGGCCTGGGCGACGACACGTTCCCGTACTCGGGTACGCCCGAGGACCTGTGCGCGGCGATCTGCCAGCTGCTGGCGCAGGTGCCCGAGAACTGCCCGCAGTTGCGGAACTACCTGCAGAACCTGCTGAATGCGAACTGCGGCCGCGAGGGCTGCGGCGGGATCGCCGCCGCGCGGTGACGAGGCCGCGCGCGCGGCATTACGGGTCGCGCGCGAGGCTTCCGTGACCCTGCTCCCGTCGATCACCGTCCTGCTCGCCGCCGCCCTCGTCACCGTTCCGCTGTTCAAGCGGATCGGCCTGGGCTCCGTGCTCGGCTACCTGGCCGCCGGCATCGTGCTCGGGCCGACCGGCTTCGATCTCTTCGGCCACCCCGAGGAGATCATGCACTTCGCCGAGTTCGGCGTCGTGATGCTGCTCTTCCTCATCGGCCTCGAGCTCGAGCCCGAGCGCCTGTGGGCGATGCGGACCTCGGTGTTCGGGATCGGCACGGCTCAGGTCGCCGCGACCAGCCTCCTCCTCGCCGTCGGCCTCGTGGCCTTCGGCGTGGACGTCCGCGTAGCCGGGGTCCTCGGGTCGGGCCTGGCGCTGTCGTCCACGGCCTTCGCGCTGCAGCTGCTCCGGGAGCGGCGCGAGCTCGCGCTCGAGCACGGTCGCATGGGGTTCTCGGTGCTCTTGTTCCAGGATCTCGCGGTCATCCCCATGCTCGCCATGCTCTCGTTCCTCGCCCCCGCCGGCGACCCGAACCCCGCTCCGTGGTGGCAGTCGCTCCTCTTGGTGGTCGCCGGGATCGGGGGCCTCGTGCTCGCGGGCCGCGGCCTGCTCCGGCCGGTCTTCAAGATCGTCGCGAGCACGGGGATCCGCGAGCTCTCGGTGGGCCTCGCCCTCTTCGTCGTGCTGGGCACGGCCTGGCTGATGACCCAGATCGGCCTGTCGATGGCCCTGGGCGCCTTTCTCGCCGGCCTTCTGCTCGCCAACTCCGAGTACCGCCACGAGCTGGAGTCGAACCTCGCCCCCTTCGAGGGCTTGCTGCTCGGCCTGTTCTTCATGTCCGTGGGGATGACCGCCAACGTGCGCGCGGCGCTCCAGGAGCCGCTGCTGCTCGTCGGCGCGACCGCCGGCCTGCTCGTGGTCAAGCTCGGCGTGCTCTACGGGCTCGGCCGCTTCGCCGGCCTGTCGGACCTCTCGTCGCGTCGGCTCGGGCTCACGCTGTCCCAGAGCGGGGAGTTCGCGTTCGTGCTCTTCAGCGTGGCCGCCTCCGAGGGCATCCTCGGCGGGGAGGTCGCGGACCGGGCCCTCGTCGTGGTCACGATGTCGATGGTGGCGACCCCGCTGCTGCTCGCGGCCCACGATCGGCTCGTCCGGTCGTCGCAGGACGAGGCGGCGCCGGGCGACTTCACGTACACCGGCTACGAGGACAACCCCGTGATCATCGCGGGCTTCGGCCGATACGGTCAGATGGTGGGCCGCACGCTGCAGATGATCCACATCCCGTTCACCGCGATCGATATCGACCCGATCCACATCGACTTCGTCCGCAAGTTCGGCAACCGCGTGGACTACGGAGATGCCTCGCGGCTCGAGCTGCTCCGCGCGGCGAAGGCCGAGTCCGCCAGGATCCTGGTCGTCGCGGTGGGCGACCCGGAGGCCTCCGTCGCGATCGCGAAGATGGTCCGCCAGGCGTTCCCTCACCTCAAGGTGCTGGCGCGGGCGCGCAACCGGCCGAACGCGTTTGCCCTCCTCGAGGCAGGCGCCCACGACGTGCGGCGGGAGACCTTCGCGGCCTCGCTCGAGACGGCCACGCAGATGTTGCTGCATCTCGACTTCGACCTGCGCGAGGCCGAGCGGATCGTGGCCCGCTTCCGGGAGCACGACGAGGAGACGCTGGCGCGTCAGGCCGCGGTCTGGGGCGACGACGAGAAGGTGATCGAGACCGCCCACGAGGCCGCGGCGCGCCTGCGGAAGCTGTTCGAGCGAGACTCCGCCGCGTAGCCTCCCGCAGCCCCGCTCGGCCGGGGCGCGGATCGGCCGCGGTGATAAGCGAGGACGCATGACGCACGAAGAGCCCCCCGATCCGAGCGAGCCCGAAGACGCGCCCACGTCCGGCGAGGCCCCGCGCGGGCCCGCCTTCCCCACGATCCCGGGACTTCACCGGGAGGAGGACCGGGCGGCCCGGCCCGGCTTCCGGAGTCCCGCGAACGCGCGCACAAAGGCCCAGAAGCGAAAGAAGAAGGCCAAGAAGAAGCGCTGAGCGCGAGGAGCGCTCGCCGCCCTCGCCGGGGAGCCCCCCGGCGGGTGGGCGCCAGCCTCGGGGGGCGGCGAGCCCGGTGGGCGCTAGTCTGCGACGTCCTCGCCCACCCACGGCCCCACCGTCAGGTTGTCGATGGCGATGTCCTCGTCGCCTGCGTCGACCGAGATCTCGATCGTCAGATCCATCGTGGCGCCCGTGCCCTGCACCGAGAACGCGAACGTCTTCGCGGTGTCGGTGACCTCCGTGCCGTCGCCCACCCCGTCGCCCGTGGTGTCCACCCGCCACACGCCGTTGAAGCCCTTCGGATCTGCGATCGACGAGCGCAGCTCGGCCACCGTCACCTCGGTGCCGTCGAGCGTCGCGTAGACGTCGATGTAGTCGGCCGGGTCGATGTCGTTGAAGGTGTCGAAGGTCGCCTCCGCCTCCGCCAGGTCCATCTCGACCCCGATGGACGCCAGGCCGCTCACGTCGATCCCGCTCCAGGTCAGCGCCACCTGCTTCGGTCCGGCCGGGAACTTCGGCAGGAAGCCGTCGAGGTCCTGCGCCACGAAGAAGTTCCCCGTGAACCCCGTGTACTTGCCCGTCACGTCCGGCGCCGGATCCCCGTCGAAGTCGCCGCCCGTGGTCCCCGGCCCCGTCGAAGAGATCACGCTCCAGCCGCCTCCCTCCGAGGCCTCGCTCGCGCCCACCTGGCTGCTGTGGGCGGTGGCCGTGGTCACCCTGCTCGCCTCGGTGGGCCTCGCGGCGGCCGCGGTCCTCACGCTGTCGGGCTCCCGCGACGAGGACGACCCCGCCCCTTCCCGCTGATCGCGGTACGCCCACGCCGCTTCGTCGAGGTACACTCGGCATCGATGGCCGAGGCCGAGCTGTACGCACCCGTCAAGCGGTTCCTGGAGGCCCAGGGGTACACCGTGAAGGGCGAGATCGGGGCCTGCGACGTGGTCGCGGTCCGTGATGGCGACGAGCCGGTCGTCGTCGAGCTCAAGGAGCGGCTCACGCTCAGCCTGCTGCTCCAGGCGGTGGACCGCTTCACCGTCTCCGACGCCGTCTACGTGGCCTTTCCCGTGGGCCCCGGGCGGGGGGGCGCCTGGCGCTCCCGCCGCAAGGCCGTGCTCCGGCTCTTCCGGCGCCTCGGGCTCGGCCTGCTCACCGTGTCCAGCGCGGGCCGGGTGGAGCCCGTGCTCGATCCCGTCTCCACGCGGCCTCGGCCGTCGAGGGTCCGCCGGGCCCGGCTGCTCAAGGAGTTCGCGGAGCGCGTCGGAGATCCCGAGACGGGGGGCAGCGCCCCCCGGCCCCGGCTCACCGCCTACCGACAAGATGCCCTGCGGTGCGCCATGATCCTCGATGGAGCCGCGGAGACCTCGCTCCGGGAGCTGCGGTCGCGGACCGGGATCCTCCGGGCGGGCGCGATCCTGCGTGACAACCACTACGGCTGGTTCGACCGGGTGCGTCGGGGCCACTACGCGCTCTCGCCGAAGGGGCGACAGGCCCTTCAGGAGTGGGCCGGAGAGCTGTCGAGGCTGTGAGCGGCGGGCCCTACAGCGCGCGCGTCGGATCGACGTAGGCGCCCGCGCGCAGATCGCGCCCGGCCGGCCAGGGCTCGCTCTCGACCCGGAACGGGGCCGCGAGGCCCGCCTCCTCCAGCCGCTGGGCGTTGCGGTGGTACACGCGCAGATCTGCGTCCTCCGGGCGCACCGCGTCGGGCCCCGAGCGCTGATAGTCGGGGTTGGGCACCGTGAGGTGCTCGTCGAAGTTGAAGTCGTACGTGTCCTTCGCGCGGACGTCCCACGACGAGATGCGGATCGCGTAGGAGTTGGGGGCCCGACCCTCGCCGGTCAGGCGCACGTCGCTGCGAAGCTGGAAGCCCCGCAGCGCGGTGAACAGATCCCGCTCCTCGGGCGTGCCCATGGCCTGCAGCCGCAGGATGTCGAGGCGGGTGCCCCCGATCTCGACCAGGCTCTCGTAGTGCATCTTGAGGTAGCCGGCGCAGTCCCACCGCTCGTAGCCCCGGCCCTGCAGGCGGGGCACCACGCCCGCCCATCGCTCCGTGCCGCCGGTGAGCCGCGCCTTTTCCTCCGTGAGGAACACCGCCCGGTGGAATGCGAGCGTGCGCTGCACGTGCTCGCTGTCTCGAAGGTGCGCGGGCGCAGGAAACCGGAAGATGGACCCCGGCTCCCGGTTGTCGAGGTACTGCCGAAGGAACACCGAGGCGAGCGGCTCCTCGCCCCCGACGCGCTCGCGCCCGATGCGGTCCGCCAGCCGCCGGTACCAGCCAGCCACGCGCTCGACGGGAAGTGCGGCCAGATGATCCATCGTCCCTCCGGCGGCCCCGGTATCCCCCAGGATGCCTCGGGGCCTCCACCGGGATCGGACTGGGATCGGGCTGCCCCCGGCCCGCGCGTAACGTTGCCGACACTTCGGCTCGCGTTTTGGACCGACAAGGAGTCCAGGCGAGGTGAGCGTGAGACACACGAGACGACGAGCGAGGCGCGGCAGCTACGCCGCGCTCTTCGCGGCCGCGAGCACGGTCTTCATGGGATTCGCAGCCCTGGCGGTCGACGTAGCCCTGGTGAGGCTCGCCGACGTCGAGGCGCAGGCGGTGGCCGACGCTGCGGCGCAGGCCGCGCTCCTGCGGCTGCGCGCCACCAACAACCGCGACCACGCGCAGCACATGGCCGAGCGGGTGATCGCGAACAATCGGGTGAGCGGCAAGGTGCCGGTGTCGCAGTCGGTGAGCTTCGGCGTGTTCGACGATGGCGTGTTCGTGGAGACCGCGGGCCGCGCCAACGCCGTACGGGTCGAAGTCCTCGGGCAGCCCCCGCTCACGTTCTCGAGCTTCTGGGGGCGCGACGACGCCACCACGCTCGCCAGCGCCACCGCGTGCGCCCAGTCGCTGCACACGGTCGTCGTGATGGACATCACGAACTCGTGGAACCAGAACGACTTCGAGAAGGCGCGCGACGGCGCGGTCGAGGTCTTCGATCAGGTCACCGCGACCGCGGGCGCCGACGACCGGATCGGCATGGTGGTCTTCACGGGGCAGTACGGCACCGAGTTCACACCGCTCATGCCCGTGTCCGACGCGCTCGCCGACGGGGTGCGGGACCAGTGGGCGAACATGCGCACTGCGAGCAAGGCGGGCACGCCGAACCCGGGCTCGAGCAAGGGCTGCAACGTCTACGGCGGGGATCAGCTCAACGACTTCTCCTCGCCCGAGGGCGGGTGCTTCCCCCAGATGCCCCGGGAGTACAAGGACGAGTCCGGCACCGACCACGCGATCGGCATCGAGATGGCCGCCGCGATGTTCGAGGAGCACGAAGACCCGAGCATCTACCGGGCGATGATCCTGCTCACGGACGGGGAGCCCAACGGGACCGGGAAGCACGAGCAGCGTGCCGAGGCCGGCTACGAGGACACCCGGTGGCGGTACAAGTTCGTGGGCGAGCGGCGCGGCACCGACGAGGTCCGCGCCGCGTCGAAGGAGTGGGCCGAGGCCGCGTGGGACGGCATGGAGATCCACACCTGGGCCGTCAGCTACAAGGCCAACGCGACGTGGCTCGAGGACGTCGCGCACGGCGACGGCGCTTACATCCGGGCCGAGAGCTCGAGCGACCTCGAGCCCATCTTCTCCGACATCGTGGAGTCCCTCCCGATGGCGCTGGTGGAGTGACCATGACCGGACTGTCCCGGCGCCGGCGCGGCGCCAACGCCATCGAGTTCGCCATGCTCCTGCCCGTCTTCGTCAGCCTGGTGGGGGCGGGCATCGAGATCGGCTGGATGCTCTTTCAGCAGGGTGCGGTCCGCACCGCGGTCACCCATGGGTGCCGGGTGGCCGCGATGGTCGATCCCGGGCCCGAGGAGTCGAACCTCGATGCGGTCTACAGCCTCGCGTCAGAGAAGCTGAAGAACGAGTACGCGGCCTCCGGCGGGCTGTGCGACGCGTGCACGGTGACCGTCGCGGCGGTCGGGACGGTGCCTCACCGATCCCTGCAGTGCACGCTCCGAGCCCCGTACGTGGGCCTCACCGCGTTGTTCCCAGGGGATCCGCCCACCCTCGCGGATCAGGTCACCCTGCGATTCGAGCACCAGAGGAGGATCGAATGAGGCAGCGAAGCGTAGATCGCCGCGGCGCCTCCGCGGTGGAGTTCGCCCTGTGCCTGCCCTGGGTGCTGCTGTGCATCGTGGGGACCACGGACTTCGCGATGTGGGCACAGACCCACCACGCGGTCGCTCGGGCTGTCCAGGACGGGGCGCGCCACGGCTCGATGATCGTGATCCCCGACGGCAGCAACGACGGGGGGCCCATCGAGTCGGCCGCCGAGGAGGCGACGCTCGAGGCGATGCGCCTGTGGGGTGCGAACATCGCGGGGGCGAGCATCAACGCCGAGTGGGACGCCGACGGCGAGGCGATGATGTGGCTCTCGGTGACCGCGACGGTGCCCTACCAGTCCCTGTTCGGGGTCTCGAGCCCGCTGCAGCGGCCGGTGGTTCGCACGTTCTCGGTGGTCACCCAGGAGCAGATCAACAACTGACCCCCACAGGTCGTCCAGGATCAAGGCGATCGCGCCAGACGTCACGTGTTCGTTCCGTGGTCTTGGGCGTATCGACCGGGTCCTCCCGCGATCCCGCGCGATAGGCCGCGCGGGACGAAGGGGGGAGCAATGAAGGACCCATGGGCGACGGAGCGACAGGCCACCCAGCGGGCCGTGTTCGACGGTCCCGGGCAAGTCGCCGCCGAGCTGCGCCAGGCGGTCGGTCGGGGCG
>CAYMSU010000241.1:0-9625 GCA_964393165.1 uncultured Enterobacteriaceae bacterium | reverse complement strand
CTGCGGGAGCTGCCACATGCCGGGCCGCGACGGGGTCGCGGTCGACGCCGAGGATGCCACGGAGCGTCGGGTCCACGACCACCGGTTCCCCGGCGTCGACATTGCCCTCACCGAGTTTCCGCAGCGGGAGGACCAGCGCGAGCAGGTCCAGGCATTCCTGGACGACTCGCTGCTCGCCACGCTGTGCGTGGAGCCCACCGAGGGGTCGACCGTGCCGATTCTGGTGTCGCTCGACAACGTGGGCGCGGGCCACAGCTTCCCGAGCGGCGCCACCTCCGACCGGCGCGTGTGGGTCGAGGTCGAGGCGTTTCGGGGAGACGAGCGGGTCTGGTCGAGCGGCGCGGTCGAGCCCGGGGAGCCCCTCAAGGACCACCTCGCGTCGGATCCGGGGGTGTGGAGCCTGTTCACGGAGATGCAGACCGAAGAGGGGGAGATGACGCACCGCTTCTGGGAGGCGGCGTCGCTCGAGGGCACGAGCAAGCTCCTGCAAGCCCACACCACCCTCGACCCGAGAGACCCGGCCTACGTGCAGACGGTGCAGTTCGAGAGCTACCTCGCGAGAGGGGAGGGCATCGACCGGGTGCGGATGGCCGTCCACATTCGGCCGCTGCCGCTCGACCTCGTCGACGAGCTCATCGCGGATGGGTGGCTGAGCGCGGCGATCCGAGAGGAGGTGCCGACCTTCACCCTGGCGCCCACCGTGCTCGAGTGGACGCCGGACGTGCCCGTGAACTCGGGCAACCTCGCGTGTGTGCCGAGGGTTCCCCCGCAGCGGTGACGCTGCTCGGCGCGGGAAGCCGGGACCGCTAGCGGAAGCGCACCGAGGGCGCGAGGGCCTGCACCCGCGGTGCGCTGACCTGCCGAACCCAGGCCTCGAGCGAGGCCGGATCCACGACGGGCCGTGCACGCGTCGATGCTCCGAGCTCGCCCTCCATGAGGAGCTCGAACAGCTCCTTGGGCTCGGGGAAGGGGGTCGGCGTGAGCGCCGACGGGTCCTCCCCCGCGAGCTCGGCCGCGGCTGTCAGCGCGGCGTCGAGGCCACCGATCTCGTCGATCAAGCCGTGGTCGAGCGCGGCGGTTCCGCTCCAGACGCGCCCGCGGGCCAGGGGCTCCACGACGCTGACCTCCATGCCGCGCCCATCGGCGACCTTCGCCACGAAGCTGTCGTAGGTCGCCCCGATCGACTGCACCACCTGCTCGCGCTGAGACTCCGTGAAGCCCTCGAAGGGCGACAGCAGGCCTGCATTGTCGCCCCGGCGCACCGTGTCGATGTTCGCGCCCATCCACTCATAGAAGCCGTCGACGTTGAGCTTGGTGAACACCACGCCGATGCTGCCGGTCAGGGTGGTGTCGTGGGCCAGGATCCTGTCGGCGCCCATGGACAGCCAGTAGCCTCCGCTGGCGGCCACGCTCGACATGCTGATGACCACGGGCGTGCCGTCTGCCTGGGCCCGCTCGATCTCTCGCCAGATCAGGTCGGAGCCGACCGCCGAGCCGCCAGGGCTGTTCACGCGCAGGACGATGGCGCGCACCGCCTCGTCATCGGCGGCCTCTCGGATCTGGTCCGCCACCTCGGGGCCATAGATCATGGCGCCGCTCCCGGGAAAGGGCAGCTCGTTGCCCTCGTCCGACACGATCGGCCCCTCGGCGAAGATCACCGCGACTCGACCCGGCTTCTTCTCGGGCTCGTCGATGGCCGCGAGGTACTTCTTCAGACCGATGTGCGCGTACTCCTCGGTGCCGGCCTCGGCTTGCAGGGCCGCCTCCACCTGGTCGCGGTACCCGAGCGCGTCAGCGAGGCCGATCTCCAGCGCCCGTGCGCCAGGGATCGTGCCCTGGTTCACGAGTCCGGCGAGATCGTCGCGGTCGAAGCTCCTCCGCGCGGCCACCTCGTCGACCCAGGTGCCGTGGATGTCGTCGAGCACATCGGCGAGCGCCTCGCGCATGGGGTCGCTCATCTCGTAGTTCTGGAACGGCTCACCCGCGGACTTGTACTCCTTGAACATGATCACTTCGGGCTCGATCTTGAGCCAGTCGAGCGTGCCTCGCCAGAACGTGGCCTCGGCCTGCAAGCCGTTGACCATCCACCAGGCCTCGGGGCTGACCCACACCTTGGAGGCCGCCGAGGCCAGGTAGTAGTTGTTGTCGTCGACCAGATCCGTCTGGATGAGCGCGTGTACGGGCTTGTTGCTCTCGGTGCGGAAGCGCTCGAGCTCGCTCGCGAGCTCCTCGGCCTGACCCATGCCGAGCTGGGGACTGCGGATGGTGAGGAGCACACCCGAGATCCGGTCATCGGTCGCTGCCGCACGGAGCGCGGTGCGCACTTCCCAGAGCGAGGCTGCAGGCGCGCCCGCCAACCCCAGCTCGGCGAGCGGGTCGGCGCCGGGGCCCTCGGTGTAGGCGCCGTCGAGCGTGATCTCGAGGGCGCTGCCCTCGTCGACCGGGACGGAGCGGTCCGACAGCGCGATGACCCCCGCGACGACGCCAATCAGCCCGAGGCCGAAGGCCACCGCGAGGGCAATCACGATGCGCAGCCCGCATCCATTCTGGCGTTCGGCCATCCTGTCCTCCTTCAGTCGCCCTCTTATTGCGGCGTCTGCTGGCGTGACTCCGTGCAACGGGGAGGTGACGAGGGCCGTGCCGCGCGCGACCTGGAAGGCCGCACCGCCCGGGTCCGGTTCGCCGGTTCGGGGCGGAGACGCTAAGCGGGCGGGAACACCGGGGCGTGCCGACCGACAGGGCCGCCGCACCAGCCGGCGGGGCCGTGGCCCCCGCGCCATCCGGGGGAGGATTCATCTTGGGACTTCGAGATCGTGCCTTTCAGCGCGTCTTCTCTCGTACGTTCGTCTACAACATCCTCTTCGAAGACGCCGAAGTCGACGAACAGTACCTCGGGCTGGACGAAGACTCCACGGTGCTCTCGATTACGGGCGCAGGCTGCGGAGTGGCTGGCATGGTCACCAAGCGGCCGCGGCGCATCGACGCTGTGGACATCAACCGGCACCACCTCGCGCTCGCCGCGCTCAAGGCCACGGCGGCGCAGCGCATGGAGCACTACGACGACTTCTACGACCTGCTCGCCCGCGGGTGGTCCCCGGAGCCGGAGCAACACCTGCGCCCACTTGCGGACTACCTCCCGAGCTGGGTCGCGAGCTACTGGAAGCGCTACTCGCACCGTTTCGAGCAGTCGCTGTACCTCCAGGGGCTCACCGCGAAGATGCTCCGCACCCTGCGTCGACAGATGGGCATGGGCGTGGACTGGGCGCGCACCATCTGCGCGATGCCCCTCGAGGAGCGCGTGCGCACGCTGCACGCGAAGCTCTCGGAGGTCGACACGCCGATCACCCGAGCTCTGCTGGACTCCCCCCTTCAGCTGATCGCGCTCGGCATCAACTTCCAGCAGCGGGACCGGCTGGTCGCCACGGAGCAGAGCTCCATGGCGGACTACTTCATCACCCACCTCACGCGGGTCATGGAGACCGACCTCTGGAAGAACTGGTTCTTCTGGTACGCCGCGGCCGGCACCTTCAACCACCGCGACAAAGACGCGGTGCCCCCCTACCTTCGGCGTGATCGCTGGGAGAAGAGCCTCGGCGCGCCGACGGAACTTCGCTTCCGGCACGGCAACTTGTTCGATCTCCTCGACGAAGCGGGCCCCCAGACCTGGTCCCACTACACGCTGTGCGACGCCGTGGACTGGATGGCGCCGAAGGTCCAGCGCCGACTGTTCGACGAGATCCGTCGGACCTCCCGTCCCGACGCTACGATCATGCTGCGGAGCGTGGAGGACGATGACCCGGTCGCCGGCTGCGGCGCGGACGCGTACCTCGAGAAGCTCCCTCACTCCGAGGCCGCGTCGCTCGCCGACCGCAGCCGGCAGTACCGCCAGGTCAACTTCTACCGGGTGCACAACTGATGGAAGCGAATCCGGATCTCGAGGCGCATCGGGAGTTCCTCAACTCGTACTACCGGTGGACCAAGCCGGTCTACGATCTCACGCGAAAGTACTACCTGCTCGGCCGGGACCGAGTGCTCCGTGAGCTCGCGCGCGAGGACTGGTCCACGCTGATCGAGATCGGCCCGGGAACCGGGCGCAACCTGCGCAAGCTCTTGTCGTCGAAGCCGGGGGTCACGCTGGGTGGCGTAGAGCCCTGCGACGAGATGCTCGAGCTGGCCCAGCGCCGGCTCCCGAGGGCGCACTTCGTGCATGGCTTCGCCGAGACCACCGACTACGCCCAGCTCCTCGGGCGCCCCATCGACCGGGTGCTGTTCAGCTACAGCTTGTCGATGATCGGAGATCGGGGCGCGGCGCTCGATCGGGCGCTCGACTCGCTGGCCCCGGGCGGCCAGGTCGTGGTGGTGGACTTTGCCGACCTCTCGGGCCTGCCCGGGCTCGCCGGCCGCTTGCTGCGGAAGTGGCTCGAGACCTTCCACGTGGAGCCACTCGAGCCGCGCCCCCTGATCGAGCGCGGGGCCACCATCACCTACGGCCCGGGTCGGTACTACATGATCGGCCGGATTGCGAAGCCCCTCGAGCACTGACCTCAGGCGGTCTGCGGCTGGTCTGACGACCGGTCCGTGGGCCGGTTCGCGGTGGGGGCGTCGTCGGTCGCCTCCTGCAGCAGGTGCACGAGGTAGAACGTGATGTGCGCCGGCACGAGCCACGGAACGAGCTCACGGAACGGCTCGTAGAGATGGAAGCCGAGCAGGCCGAGCACGCCGCCCACGATCATCGGATGGGGGAGCACACCGTACGGGAACTGCTCGATCCGCTTGGGGGGAAGCTGGCCGAGCTCGACCCCGAACCACGTGCGGTCGACGCCCAGCGCCATCGTGGCTGCGGTGGCGATGCCGTAGCCCACAATCATGAGCCCTAGTGAGAGCGCGAGCCCCTCGGTCGGGGGGGTGAGCGTGAACGTGTAGAGAAGGAGCCCGATCAGCTGCGCGTAGGCCACGCCCTTGAAGAACATCGCGTCGCGCTTGAACTGACCGAAGCTGATGTTGCTCCGGAACTGGAAGACGCCCAGGTACAGCAGGTAGTGTACGAAGCTCGCCCCGATCAGGAGGGGCAGCATGGACTGCATCGCCGCGCTCACGATGCCCAGCGCGGCCACGTAGACGAGGTTCCCCCAGCCGACGTAGCGGGTGACGCCATCGAACAGGCGGGTCGTGGACAGCACCACGCTGGCCTTGAGCTTCTCCCACGGAGTGGCGGGAGCCAGCGTGGAGAGAAACAGCTCGCGCGCCCGCTGATCGTAGAACCCCGTGAGGCGGGCCAGCAGGCGGCCGTAGGCGCCCCAGCCCTTCGGGTAGACGACGTAGTGGACCTTGAGCACGCAGCGCTGATCGGGGTCGTGGCGCTCCGGGAGGTTGCGGATGAAGTGGAGCTCACGGTTGAAGTCGAAGGCGAGGAAGTCGCCGGTGGTCAGCGTGTAGGCGAGCGGCTCGTTGCCCTCGGTGGGATGCACGAACTCGGTGCGGACCCGGGTGTTCTCCGTGACCCCGACGAGGGAGCGGTACACGGTGGCGAAGGGCCAGACGGCGAAGGGGCCATCGACGTGAGGCGTATAGAAGACGGTGTCGCTCGTGCGCTCCTTCTCGGGACCCGCGACGTAGACCTCGTTCATCTCGTGCACGACCTCGACCTCGTAGCCGGGGTGTGCCTCCCGGAAGAGCTCGAGGACCTCCTGATCGTGGGCGATCCGCTGCAGCGCCACCTGCACGTCTCGCGGGGGATCGTGGAACCACCAGTGGGTGGTGTGCTCGGGCGTGGGGTTCTCCTCGGCGACCCACCCGCGGACCCGCTCGATGTCTGCGTGGCGCTCGGCGCTGCCGATCCGCCCGTGGACCACGCGCACCCGCGGAAGCAGCGCCCGGATGACGCCGAGATGCCGAGCGAAGGCTGCGATGACCAGCGGCAGCAGCATCCAGGTGTGCACGGCGAGGCGCTGGACGGCTCCGGATTGTGCCTGGTACGTGCTCTGGAAGGTGCGCTCCCCCGTGACCACGTGAGCAAGCTCCTGGAGCGCGTAGCCCGCCACGATCAGCGCGACGGCCCACGTCCACGGCAACGGCAGGGCGATGGCGGCCGCCGCGAGGCCGAGCACGATGGCGGTGCTGGCGAACCACAGCCTCGTGGGCACGCGGCCGAACAGGCTCGCGGCGTACAAGCCAGCCGTCACGAGGGCGATCCCGGGGTGAGCTGCCGCGACCAGCGACAGCAGCCCGAGGAGCCCGAGTGGCGTGGTGACCATGTGTAGCGTGGCGTTGAGACCCTTCTGGTGGCACGCCTCGAACTCGTCGAGCAAGGCGCCCCACCCGGTGGTGTCAGCGGTCATGTCCGTCTGCCTCCGCGGCCCGGTGGCGTGGTCTTACTCCGCGCCCTGGTCGCTCGCATCCTGTAGGGAATCGAGAATCTCCCCGAGTGCTTTCAGCTCCTCGCCGTAGCGTGACCAGTCCCCGGACTGGGAGGCCTCGGTCGCCGCGTCGTAGCGCCGAGCGGCCTCGAGGATGCGCTCCTTCACGGTGCCGTCGATGGCGGCGGGAGCCGGCGGCGGGGCCGCCGCCTCGCCCTCGGCGGGCGCGTCGTCGTCGCCCTCAGACGCGGGCGCGTCGTCGGAATCGCCGAAGAGCTCATCGAGTCCCTCCTCCAGGGTCGGCGTCATCGCGATGTCGTCTTCGTAGGCCACGATGACGCGCTTGAGCTCGGGGATACTGTCCTCTGCTGCCTGCAGGTACAGGGGCTGCACGTAGATCAGGGACTCCTCGATGGGAATCACGAGCAGCGTGCCGAGGATCACCCCCGAGCCCTGCTGGTCCCACAGGCTGATCTTCTCGCTGATCTCGTCGTTCTGGTTGATCCGGGCCACCACCATCTTGGGCCCGTAGACCAGCGTGTCCTTCGGGAACTTGTACACGCGGAGCTCACCGAGGTGCTCGCCGTCGGCCCGGGCCACCATCCAGGCGGCGAGGTTGGCCTTCCCGCGGGGCGAGAACGGCAGCATGATGATGAACTCCTCCTGGTCCTCCCCGGGAAGCCGCATGACCGTGTAGTACGGGTTCATCGACTCGTTCCGGATCTGCGGGATCTCCCACTCGTCTTCACGGTTGTAGAAGATCTGGTGACCCTGCATGTGGAAGGTCGCGAACAGCTGGGCCTGCACGGAGAACTGATCGATCGGGTAGCGGAGGTGCGCGCGCAGTGAGTCGGACATCTGCTCGAGCGGGCGCAGAAGCCCCGGGAAGATGCTGGACCAGGCCTTCACGATGGGGTCGGACTCGTCCGCGAGCCAGACCGTGGTGGTGCCATCGTAGGCGTCGATCGTGATCTTGACCGAGTTGCGCAGGTAGTTGCCGCCCACCCCGAGCTGCTTGGAGTACGGAAACCTGCGGGTGACCGTATACGCGTCGACGACCCAGACGAGGCGGCCCTCGTCGACCACGAGGTACGGGTCTTGGTCGAGCAACGCGAAGGGGGCGACCTTGCGCGCCCGGGTGCGAACTTGACGGTGAAGCAGGATCTTGGACTCGGCGTGGATGTCCCCCGAGAACAGGAAGTTGAAGTCGCCAAGGCGAAGCGCGAACAGGAAGCGGTTGAGCATGCCCATGGGCACGCCATCCTTTCCGGCGTACTGGCTGTACTCGTTCTTGTCGCCGACCGGGTAGTCGAACTCGGGGTTGTCGGTGTTGACCACGACCTCGTTGGTGGTGACCTCGCCGAAGTAGATCTCCGGCTGCTGGATGTCGAACGTGTTCTCGTACTGCACCTTCGGTGGCATGTCCTGGACCCAGAGCTCGGGGAGACCCTGCTCGTTGACCCGGTTGACGGGCCCCAGCGCGAGCCCATAGCCGTGGGTGTAGGTCATGGTCTCGTTCACCCACGTGCGGGCCTGGCGGGGCAGCGCGCTCACGGTGAGCTCCCGCGGGGACAGCATGATCTGCCGAAGCTGCCCGTCGACGACGTAGCGGTCGTTGTCGACGCTCTTGAAGCCGTAGTAGGTCCGGATCTCCTGGACCTGCGAGAAGGTCTCCAGCAGCGGCTCGTGGTCCCAGAGCCGGATGTTCGCGATGGTGCCCTCGTTCGCGTCGATATCGGCGCGAGAGAGGCTGTCCTGCCCGGTCAGCGAGCGCTCCTCGACATCGTCGAGGTCGAAGGCGTGCCGCGTGGCCTCGACGTGGTCGACGATCTGCGCCGCCTCGCGGGACAGCTCGTTCGGCTGGACGCTGAACTGCTGGAGCAGGCCCGGGTACAGGCTGGTCGCCCCTGCGCTCACGACGACGAGGACGAGACCGAGGACGGCCGTGCCCACGTTCGCCCGGTCGATGCCGACGAAGATCACGAAGGCGGCGATGGCGGTGGCGATCGCCTGCACCGTGAGCAGCGGCAGGGTGCCGTTGAGGTCGGCGTAGCCGGGGCCCGTGAAGAGCCCGACGTCGGCGTACAGCAGCGTGTACCTGGACAAGTAGGTGCCGATCGCGAGTACGGCGAACAGGGCCGCGGCGAGCGAGCCCACGTGCCTGCGGACCTCGGGCGGCACGACGATGCCGTTGGCGACGACCTGGCCCTCCTGCTGCACGAGCTGCAGCCGGATCACGCCCCTCGCGACGTAGATCCCCAGGCTGACGATCGCCGAGACCGCGATGAGCACGCCGATCATCGACTGCAGGTGGAGGATCAGCGGGAGGTCGAAGACGTAGAACGAGGCGTCGAGGCCCCAGACCGGGTCTTGCCAGCCGAAGTTGCCGCCGTTGAGGTAGAGCAGGGCGTCTTCCCACCAGCCGGACGCCGTGAGCCCGGTCACGAACGCGGCGAGGAGCGCGGCGACGTCGGCCATGGTGGTCGCCTGGACGCTGGCGAGCAGGGTGGCGAGCGGGTTCTCTTCCTGCTCGCCAACCGCCGCGAGGCGCGGGCCCCCCGGCGGCCGGCCCGTGGACTGCCGCGCCGCGAGCCTGCCCGAGCCCCCCACGATCAGGAGCGCGAGGACCGCACCCGCCAGCCCTAGAGCGGCCTGCGCGACGAGGCGTGTCTGGAACACCTGGTAGTGCCCCAGGGAGCCGTACCACTGGCCCTCGGTGATCAGCTCGGCCAAGGCCTGCGCGCCGCCCATGAGGAGCACCGCACCGGCGATGGCGACCCACATGGTCCATCGTCGAGACATAGGGAGGCTCGTAACCCGGCGCCGATCGATCTACGCGGCCGCTCACCCGTCAGAGCTCGTGGAGGAGATCCTCGGCTCGCTTGCGCACGGCGCGGTTCGACGACTCTGTCAGCGGCGCGATCCGGGGGACCCAATGGTCGGGGAGCGGCTGCAAGCGGCGGAGCGCCTGGAGGGTCGCGACCTGGACCTGGGTGTCGGGGTGCGCCAGGCCCGGGGTCAGCAGCTCGGGGTCGCGGCCGGTGCCGAGCGCCTCCGCGGCCTCGGCCGCGGATCGGCCGCGGCCATTCCCGAGCTCGGCGGCGAGCAGGCGCTCGGCGGTCGGAGCCCCCCGCGCGCCCTCGGCCTCGTACGTCTGCAGCACGCGCCGCCAGCGGTCCGCGTCCAGCCGCCCGCCGGCATAGAGGTGGTGCGAGGCCTCGTGACGTGCGCGGCGGTCGTCGCGTCGCAGGAGCGCCTCGAACGAAGCC
>CAYMSU010000240.1:0-9637 GCA_964393165.1 uncultured Enterobacteriaceae bacterium | reverse complement strand
GCTCGAGATCTGCGAGGGCACCTGGTTCGTCCACCTCCTGGTCGAGGCCGACGTGGACCTCGGCGGACCGGCCGGCCCCGAGGTCACCCTCCTCGACGGCGCGGACGCGGGGCGCGTGCTGACGGTCGGCAGCTCGGTCGACGTGGGCCTCGAGGGGCTTACGGTTCAGCGCGGCCAGGCCACCCAGGGGGCCGGCGTGCGCGTCCTCCCCGACGCGACGCTGACGGGCATCGACGTGGTGCTGCGCGACAACCAGGGCGGCTTCGGCGGGGCCATGTACCTGCAGGGCGCCGCCACGCTGCTGGACTCGACGGTCCACAGCAACCTCGCCACGGCCAATGCGCCGGCCGTGTACGTCTCGGTGGGAGGCGAGCTCACGTTCGAGGACACCGTCATTCGCGACAACGGCGGGTCTGGGCAGACCAACAAGCCGGTGATCCGGATCCGGCCGTCGGGCGTGGTGACGTGCGTGTCGTCCCCGCTCTACGGCAACACGCGCGCGATCACGTTCGAGACGAACGCCACGGCGACGTTCGACGACTGCGACTTCGTGGACCCCAAGACGGGGATCGGCAATGGCCCTGCCGACATGACGTTCGACAACGCGGACCCGCTGACGGATCTGGGCCTGGGGTTCACCGCGACCTGCGACGTCGACGGATGCGTCGACGCCTGAGCAGGCAAGACTCTGCGATCCGGCTCACCTGGAACTCCGGCGCCTCCGCGCTCCGTCGGCGGATGCCGAGGTCCCGGCGGAGACGGGGCCGACGAGCGGCTTCGCCGCGCGCCAGAAGCTGCTGAACTGGCTCGTGGACGTGCTGCTGGACGGCCCCCGCGCAGACCCGTCGCTGCAAGAGGCGCTCGACAGGCTCTCGGCGAGCGTGGCCGGGGCCGCACCGTCGGTCCCGCTGAGGAGCTGCCGGTGGTGGGGGGAACGGCGAGCGAGGTGGAAGGCCAGGCGGTCTTCCAGGACGGCGCGACGACACCGTCAATGCTCAGAAGCGGACGCTCATCGCCAACCCGGCCCCGTGCTGCGTGCGCGTGGGCACGACGGTGAGGTCCAGGATGCCGGGGATCGCCTTCCGGTTCGGGCCCACCATCTGGACGCGGGCGGCGATGAGGGAGGCCACCGGCACGTAGATCATGGAGAAGCTGGCCACGGCGCCAAGGGCCGCCAGGTTGTCGAGCTCCACCTGGGTCGAGAGGATCGTCAACGCCACGGTCGGAATCACGATGCTCGCGCCGGCGAGAGCCACGCCGACGATACCGGCCTCGCGGGCCACATCGGCGCCCCGGCGACGGAGCGCGCCCGCGGCGTGCAGGGCGCCAAGGTTCGAGAGGAGGGGCCCCCCGGCGTACATGGCGAGGCCCGTGAGCATCGTCGTGCCCCCGAGCACGGCGACGGGCGAGTTGCAGGGGCCACCGCTGATGATCCCGCACTCGCCGAGCGTGACGCCGGCACCCACGCCCAGCAGGACGAATCCCGTGGCCATCGCCACGTTGCCCGCCCGGTGCAGGCTCCGGCCACGGCGGTACCGCTGGTCGGCCATGGCGAAGCGATCGGCGGCGAGGCGGTAGTCCAGCGCCCTCCAAGATTCCACGCCGTCATCCGCGGCGGCGGCGCCTAGCATCATCGAAGCAAGCAGCGGCCACACGGGCACCTCCTGGGTGCTCGCCAGGAGCCGCATGTGGCGTGCCAAGGCGTGGTTCCGATTCTTCTCGGAGAGCGCAGTGGGGATCCAGAAGGGAAGGCTCCACGCCACGCTGATCGCGGCTACGTGCGCTGCGTGTGGTGGAGCGCGACCGCTCTACGTGAGCGGCGACATCAGCTTCGGCGAGAGCCTCGACCTGGTGCGCGACGCCGTGCAGAGCTGGCGTTGGTCGGAGGGCGCGCACCTGCGCTTCACCGGGAGTCCATCTGCAGTCTCTTCGCTAGAGGCGGCCGCCGATGCGCAGCGCGAACATGTGCTGCTCGGGGTTGGCCAGGAACGTCATTCCCGAGACCAGCAGGTTGTACTAGAAGTGTACCGCCACCGGCGGCGCCAGGCTGTAGCCGCTCCAGCGGTACGTGAGCCCGAGCCAGCTGCCCGCGACAGTGATGTAGGGGACCGCCGCCGCGAGGTATCGCGGTCGCTCCGCCCGCGGGATGAACGGCAGATTGGCGACATGGACGGCCCCGAAGACCAGGCTGCCGAGGAGCCACCCGGACGTGGGGTTCGTCTTGCGGGTGAGCCCGGACTGCACGATGCCGCGGAACCAGATCTCCTCGGCGGTCGCCACCTGCATCATGAGGCCGCCATGGAGCAGCGTGAGCGCCGGGTACCCGAGGTCGGGAGGGGGGCGAGCGCCAAGTACGTTGGGCGAGCCGAGCATCGGGCGCACCGGCTCACCCAGCGCAGCATTGAGGGCCACCGCACCCCCCGCGAGCACGAGGGTGCCGATCGCCACGTCGGGACGGGCCAGCACGCGGGGGCGGAACGGCGCGCGAAACAGCTCGCCGGTGGTGTCGCGGGGAACGTAGGGGAGCCGACGGGCGCGCTGCAGGTCGAGGGTTGCCCGGCCGCTCTCGTAGACGAGCGGCAGCGTGGCCCCCAGCAGGAACGTGAGGTGGCCGTTGTCGAAGAGGCCCAGCTCCTCGCGAGTGGGGGGGTCCGCCGCCAGGACGGCGACGCCCGCGGCGAGCTGCGTGCCGGTGAGCGCGGCGAGCGCGGCGCCCTCGGCCTTGCGCCCCATGCACGCCGACCACGAGCCCGGGACGTAGGTCATGAACCGACGCACCCGGCACTTGCGGAGCTGCTCCGCCGCTTCGAGCTCCTCGGGCAGGGGCGGCTCGGTTGCCGACGTGCGCGCCGGCCTCAGCGGCTGGGCCGCCGCGACCACGATCCAGGCCAGCAGGATCAGGATCATCGATCTGCAGCTTCCATTGGTCACCCCGAGGATGCGGACCGATGCCGAATCTTGGACCTGCGGATTCTACCCCAGCTCGGCGGGGTCGCCTCCCGCCCAGCAGCAGACCGTGCGCGTGCACGCCTGGTGGCGAGCGGTCCCGAGGCCCTCCCTCGCAGCACCCGAGGCTTCGGGTGTCCGTCCCACAGGCCATCGGGAGACCGTCGGCACCCGGGGATGCATCAGCCGAAGTAGAATGGCCGCACCGGGCAGTACTCGGAGGCGTCCACAGCCGGCGCCGGGGCATGCGGGGGCCCGGCGGCACCCCCGAGGGGCCCATGAACACGGCATAGCCGCCCGAGGAGGCCTCATGACCACGCTCCTGGCCCTGTGCTTCGCGAGCCCCGCGCTCGCGGGATGGAACGACGAGCCCGACGACCACCGGTACCAGGTCGTGGTCAACCACGAGGAACAGTACTCCCTCTGGTTCGCGGATCGCGCGGTGCCCGAGGGGTGGAAGGCGACGGGCAAGGAGTGCCGCAAGAAGGCCTGCTTCGCCTACATCGAGAAGATCTGGACAGACGTGCGCCCGCTGTCCTGGCGCAGCGCGGACCGAGCTGGGCGCAAGGCGCGGAAGGGGCAGCGGTTCGCGGTCGTGATCAACCACGAGGAGCAGTACTCGTACCTGCCGGCGGACCGAAAGCCACCCGAGGGGTGGAAGGCCACATCGTTCACCGGAACGAAGCAGCAGTGCCAGGACTACATCGAGGAGGTCTGGACGGACATGCGCCCGCTGCCCCAACTGGTGCCCGCACCCCCAACCTACACGCGGCAGCTCCGCCTCCGAGCCCTCCATAGGTGGATTGGAGAGCCGGCCGATCCACCTACCGAGGTCTCCCCCACCCCAACGTCCCCGGTACGATCCGGGGGGGAGTGCTCCGCACCCCCAACGCCCCCGCGGCAGTTTGGACTGAGGAGAACCCCTCCACCCGAACTGCCAAGGAGCAGTTCAAGGGGGGAGCACTCTCCACCCGAACTGCCAAGGAGCAGTTCAAGGGGGGGAGCACTCCCCCCCCTGAGCTGCCGGCGGCAGTTGGCCCTCAGACATCTCCCCCCCCCGGATTGGACGGCCGTCCGACCGACCTGCTGAGGTCTCCTCCCCCGACCTGCCAAGGAGCAGGTGGACCTGAGACGAACGCTCGAGGGGGTGGACCCCCCGTGGACCCCCTGTGGACCCCCGTGGACCCCCGTGGACCCCCGTCCGGCGGTCCACTGGACCCCCCCGCGGGGGCTGGCGCGGCCTCCAGCTCAGCCGGTCCCGAAGAGGAGTCCGTCCCAGAAGTCGCAGTCCTCGGCCTTCACGTCCGTGGCGATCGTGGGATTCGGACCCACGAGCAGGCTCCGCTCGGCATCGAGCGCATAGGCGGGCCACGCTGGGTCGTTCCCGCCGGACGGCGAGCCCGTCGCCGCGAACCGAGCCCAGTAGCCGGTCATCGCGTCCTGCGTCGCCACGTCGTCCGGCGTGACGGCGAAGACCTCGCCGTCCATGTGGCGGAAGAAGTACAGAAAGTCGGTCGTGTGGTAGGCGCCGTAGCCGTCGCGCACGTCCTCCGGGAGCACCTGCTCGAACCGGTAGTGATGCGCGGTGCCGCCGCTCTCCGCGATGCCCCGAGCGTAGCGTCGATGGGGACAGGTCACGTTGCGGTCGCTCATCATCTCGGTGAACGCGACCGTGGCGGACTCGAAGCGCTCGAGCGGGTACTGCGCGAGCACCTGGTCCGCGAAGCGCGGTCCCACCATGGCCCGCACGGCTTTGGGGTAGGCCGCGTCCTGGATGGTCCAGCGATGGCTGTACTCGTCGGCCATCGTGCCCAGAATCACCGGCACGTCGGCGTAGCGGCCGCCCGAGACCGCGACGCGGGGCTGCTCCGTGCACAGGTCCCCGTCGACCGTAGGGATGAACGCCGCCGAGGCCAGGCCGAGCGGCGTGGCCGCCTCGGCGAGCACCAGATCCTCGGGGGGCACCGCGCGGAAGCAGGCGGCGACCTCCTCCGGCGATCCCTCACAGCCGAGCTCCGTCGCCAGCGCGTCGGCGCGATCCCGGAGCGCCTCCGGATCGTCGAGGCCGAGGGGTGCGCTGTGGATCGCGACGGCGGAGAACAGCCCCGGCGGCGTGTTGCACGTCCACAGCGCGTTGGCGTCGCGGCCGCCGCCGGACTGGCCCATGAACAGGACGCGATCTGGATCCCCGCCGAAGGCCTCGATGTTCTCCTGCACCCACTCGAGCGCCGCCACTTGGTCGCGGAGGCCCAGGTTTCCGGAGGTGCCGGTGGCCGACTCGGCATCGAGGGCGGGGTGGCTCAGGTAGCCCAGCGCACCCAGGCGGTACTGGGGGGTGACCACGACCACGCGCTCGTGGGCCGCGAGGCGAGACCCGTCATAGAGGGGCCGGTCCTCGCGCGGACGCACCAGACTCGACACGGGGTCGGAGGCGCCGCCGTAGGTGTTGCCCCCACCGTGCACGAACACCACCACCGGGAGGGCGTGAGCCTCGGTGGCGTCGGCCGGGGTCCACACGTTGAGCGTCAAGCAGTCCTCCTGCCCGACGAACGCGTCCTGCTCGGCGTCATCGTCGAGGAAGCTGCGAGCCGGCTGCACGCAGCGCTCGCCGAAGGCGGTGGCCTCCCGCACCCCGTCCCAGGACAGGGCAGGCGCGGGGGGCAGGAACCGCCGGCCGTCGACGGGTGGCGCGGCGTAGGGGATGCCGAGGAAGGCGTGGCTGTCCCCGTCCTCGAACCCACGCAGCCGTCCCTGCGCGATGGGGCGCACCAGCGGGTCCGGAGGCGTGTCCGCCGGGTCCGCCGTGTCGATGCGCTCGTCCGAGGTGTCCGGCAGCGGATCGGCACATCCCAGTCCCGCCCACGCAAGCAGCGCCCACGCATTCGTCTTCACGAACCCCATTCGACGTCCTCCGACGCCTCTGAACGCGCCCTTCACTTCGATATTGGGCCACACCTCAGAGTTGTTCGAGTGGGACAACGCGCTCGGCGCAGCGGAGCTCGACAAGAGAGCGAGGTCGTGTGGGTCGCCTCCCCTGCGCTCCGCCGGCGGGTGGCCGACGGGTTCCCCGAGACGCTGCACGACACTCCGGTGCTCCTCCCCGACCGAGCGTCGTCGCTGCGCCGCGACCTCGAGCGATGGTTCGAGCAACGCGCCATCCGCCCGCGCGTGGTGGCGGAGGTCGGCGACAGCGCGCTGCTCAAGGCGCTGGGCGCGGAAGGCACCGGCCTCGTCCCCGTTCCCGCGTGGGTCACGGATCGGGTCACGCGTCAGTACGACATGGCGCCGGTCGGCGTCGCGTCGGGCGTTCAGGTCGCCGCCTACGGCCTCACCCTCCCTGGCCGCGGCAACACGGCGGTGCTGCGCGCCGTTCTCGACAGCGCCTCCTGACGCGAGCCGGCATGACGCGAGCCGGCAGGTAGGGTGTGCGCATGCACGTCCGCTTCCTCTCGCCCGCATGGACCCGGGCCTAGCGCGGCGGCGCGTCCTTGCTCGAGCCCCCCATCCTGGCCCTGGCGGGCCCGGCCAGCGGCGACAGCGCAGGGAACATCATGCCCAGCTGGATCTTCGGACCGAGGCCCGGCTCCATGCCGACGGTCAGGTGGAACGGCGCGTGGAGCGCGCCGAGCTCCGTCGTGCGCACGAAGCGGATCTCCCCGCCCCAGTGCCGGAAGTTGCTGAAGTCCTCGGACAACGACTCCTGCGGCGCGTACAGCACGCCGAACTCGAAGCCCCGGATCCCGCGCATGAGGCGCTTGTAGCCCTTCTTCTCCTGGACCTGACGCCACGTGGTGAGGATCGAGACCCCGGCCTCGACCGCGAAGTAGCTGTCGGCGTAGGTGCCCGCCGTCACCTCGGGTCCGCTCCCGAACATCGTGCGCGCGCCGCCGTAGACGATCAGGTTGCGGCGCGCGAGCACCTCGGTCTCGAGGTAGTGGAAGGTCGTGGTCGTCGAGCCCGACACCAGGTTCGTGTCGCTCTCCTGGTACAGGTTGAAGATGCCCTTGCGGTTCTTGAGCCGGCTCGACAGGGTCCACCCGACGCGGCCGTAGCCCTGGCCGAACAGTGGGCCCTCGTCGATGTCCGCGAACCGCACGCCCACCCCTCCGGCGGCGTCGACCATCAAGCCGAGCTTGCTCACCAGCTGGTAGCGCGGGCCGATGAACGCGTTCGAGTGCGCCCACGCGGCGTCGACCTGGACCCCGAGGAGGTCCCAGTCCTTCTTGAGCTCCTTGGCGAGCTCGGCGGGGGTCTCGGCGGCCATCGCAGTGGCCGCACACAGCAACATCGAGAGCATGGGGTCTCCAAGCGAGGGTGACGCGGACCCCAATGCAGCCGGTGTGCCGACCTACGATCCGCTGCTCGTCGAGATCGACGTCGCCCTCCCACGAGACCGTCCGAGCTCATCACGCAGGATGAGCGGGACCGCATCGTGAGCGGGGCCCCGCTGGCCACCCCCACCTTCCGCTACCGGGTGAGCGACGCCGAGCTCGGTCGCGGCGGCATCGGCGCCGTGTTCGCGGCCGAGGACCTCGACCTCGAGCGGGAGGTCGCCCTCAAGGTCCTGCACGTCGGTCATGGCCACGGTGGCGGCAGGCCCCCAGGTGCGCCTCGAGCAAGGCCCGGCCGAGCTCCGCGCGATCGTGCAGCGCGCCTGCGCGCCGCGCCCGGAGGACCGCTACGCCGACGCGGCCGAGCTCCAGCGCGACGTCCAGGCCTGGTCGGCCGGGCGCCGGGTCGCAGCCTACGAGTACACCCTGCTCGACCGCGTGGTCCGCACGGTGCGCCGGTACCGGAGCACGTTCGCGGTCGCCGGGGTCGCGCTGGGGTTGTCGATGGCATTCGTGGTCGCCGAGGCGTGGCGCCTTGGCGGCGATCTGTCGGTGGCCCTGCGGGAGCAGGCGCTCGTCGCGCTCGGCGAGGGCGCCGACCCCGAGGCGGCGAGCCTCGCCGCCCGCTCGCTGTCGCTCCGCGAGCATCCCGACGCGCGGGGCGCCTACCTCGTCGCGACCAGCCGGTTCGCGCCCCGGCCTCTCGACGCGACCCCCGTGGCCGAGCACTGCGGGCGGCTCCGCTGGACAGGCGCGGCGCCGCACTGCGACCCCCAGTGGCCCGTGCGGCTCCGCGATGGCACGGCGCTGTCGCTCGTCCGGGGCCAGCTCGAGGGCTGGTCCCCGCAGGCGCCCGACTGGCGTGGCCTCAACTGGGTCACGCCGTCCCCCGACGGCGCCACGGTGGCCGTGGGCACGTGGCTTCAGGGCGCGCAGCTGTTCGACGCGGCCACGGGCGCGCGGGTCCGTCGCTTCGAGGGCCTGACCACCGCCTTCCTGACCTTCACGCCGGACGGCGCGCACCTCGTCGGTGCGGCCAGTGCGGTCTCCGGGTACGTCGGCATCCAGGTCTGGGACGTTGCCTCGGGGGCCGTGCAGGCCACGGCGAACCCCATGCCGACGGGCATCAACGACCTCGCGCTGGGACCCTCCGGCGAGCGGCTCGCGGTGGTGGGCTACGCCGACGAGGTGGTGCTCTGCTCGGTGCCCGACCTGCGGTGCGACCAGCGGCTGTTCGTGGGGGAGTCCCCGCTCGAGCGGGTCACGTTCGCCGGCGACGGCGCGCGGCTGGCGGTCCGCACCCCCACCCAGCAGCGCACGTGGAACCTGGCCCGGGCCCCGGCGCCCGCGCACGACGGGCAGACCCTCGCGCTCGCGTTCTCTGAGGGCGGCGAGCTGGTCACCGCCGGGCACGACGGCTGGATCCACCGGTACGACGCCGCCACGGGTGCGCTGCGCGACCGCTGGTCGATCGGCGAGGCGGTGCAGGCGCTCACCTTCGTCGGGGACGAGCTGGCGGTCGGCCTGGAGGCGGGCGACATCCTGCTGCTCCGGGGGCGCGAGGAGGTGCAGCGGTTCGCGGGCGCGGGCAGCCCGTACGCCCTGGCCCACCACGAGGGTCTGCTCGGGTTCGCGGGCCACGGCAGCGAGGTGGTGGTCGTCGACCTGGCCGCGGGCCGCGAGCGGTGGCGGTCGGAGCCGCTCGCGCGGTCCGTGAACGGGGTGATGTTCTGGGGCGAGGAGCTGGTCGCCACGGTGTGGAACGACGAGTTCCATAGCTTCCGCCTCGACGATGGCGCGGTGATCGCCACCGGGGAGGTCCCGGTGGCCGGCCGACCGAGCCTGCACGGCGACCGGGTCGCGCTGCCGATGTGGGACGACACCGTCGCGCTCCGTCGCCTGCCCGACCTCACGCTGGTCGACGCCGTTCACAACCCTGCGCGGGCGATGGGTACGGCGTTCTCCCCAGACGGGCGGTGGCTCGCGACAGCGAGCTTCGACGGCGCGGTCCGGGTGTTCGACCTGCGCCGGCGCACCGAGCAGGCGCGCATGCCGACGCACGCGGGCCAGGCGTGGACGGTGGCGTTCTCCCCCGACGGGAGCGCCGTCGCCTCGGTCGGGGTGGACGGGCGGCTGCACTTCGTCCGCCTCGACGAGCTGGCGCTGCCCGGGCGGCGCACGGTGGACCAGGTGCGGGAGACCCAGGGGCTGGCCGTGCAGGGCGGGCAGGTATGGAGCACGTCGGAGCAGCGCTAGGGCGTGTGGACAGAGGAATCCAGAGGCCAGAATCTGACCACCCAGGGGCCATGACCCTTTACAGGTGTTCAGTCTCGGGCCATGCTGAGAGCATGAAGGGTCTC
>CAYMSU010000239.1:0-9650 GCA_964393165.1 uncultured Enterobacteriaceae bacterium | reverse complement strand
GGATGGGGCCGCTCTACCTAGATCCAGTCTCCTCGATCCGGTCCGAGCGCTTGTTCCAGGACTAACTAGACCCCGTAGGGCTCGGGGAACTGGAGCGTGTCGCCGTCGTCCTGGGCCGCCCCGGGACCCTCGAGTCGAGGTGCCTCGGCCCACAGCCCATCGAGGTTGTAGAAGCCACGCATGGGCTGGTCGAACACATGCACCACCACCGCCTCGAAGTCGACGAGCACCCAGCGCGCAGTTGGGAGCCCCTCGACTCCAGCGCATGGGATCGCCAGCTCGTGCTTGGCGACGCGCCGCACCTCTTCGGCGATGGCCTGCACATGGCGCGGGTTGCGGGCCGTGCACAACACGAAGAGGTCGGTGTAGTCGACCAACTCTCGCAAGTCGAGGATGACGACGTCGCCTGCCTTGACTTCCAGCGCGGCGGAGGAAAGGGCCTCCGCCAAAGCCTGTGGCTCGATGGCTACCTCCAGACTCCCGTTATACTCCGAGCGCCGCACGCTGCGAGCCCGCCTTGGCCGATCAAGAGCTTCCGCGGTTGATCTCGGTGACTACCAGATACTGGATCGTGTCGACGGTCAGGACCTTGCCGCGCAGCTCCAGGCGCGTGGACGTGGCGAAGTCGCACCCGGAGTCCGCCTGCCGACCTGGCGCGCAGTGAGGTGACGCAGAGCGGAGCTCGGTGAACTCCTCGCGGAGGGTATCGAGCACCTCGTTGGCGATCACGTGGATGCTCGAGTCCGGGCCCACCGTGTAGGGGGCTGCCACCCGGCTGGAGAGCTCGTTGTCGCTCTCTTGAAGCGTGCCGACGTAGGTGTAGGGTTGGCCCTCGGACAGCACGCGCTGGGCCATCAGGCTCGTGCTCCAGGAGCAGTTGCCGGCCCCCATCAGCTGGGTCGAACGGGCGCGCCGCCCCGGATGGGCACGATCGGCAGGCGCGGGGGGCTTCGTCTCTTCAGGGCAGGAGGCAGAGCTGCTCGACGCGTTCTTGTCGCCACACGCCCAGCCCGACGGGATGGCGAGCATGGTGGCGATCAGCCCGTGCATCATGGTGGTGACTCCCAGCCGTTCCGCCGGAAACCTACCGTCGATGTTCGAAGCGGCTCAAACGGATCGACAAACGGTGACCGCGCAGGAGTCGTCACTCTGGTGCGTCGATCCGGGACAACCGATGCCAGACGTCCCGGATCAGCGGCACCACGCCCTGCCCGCTGACCGAGGAGATCACGCGGGCCTCGATCCCGACGCGCCGGAAGCGTGACACGATCTCCTCCTGTTCCACTTCCGGCAGCAGGTCCGCCTTGGTCACCACGACGACCTCCTCGAGCGCACCGAGCTCGGGGCTGTACGCGCGCAGCTCGCCCCGCAACGTGTGCACGGCGTCGACCGGGTCGAGCTCCCCATCGGCGGCAACGAGGTGCAGAAGCAGCCGGCACCGGGTGAGGTGCCGCAGGAACCGATGGCCCAGGCCCGCGCCCTGGGCGGCCCCCTCGATCAGGCCGGGCACGTCGGCCACGACGAAGGAGCGCCCCTCTCCCACGTCGACGACTCCGAGGTTCGGCACGAGGGTCGTGAACGGGTAGTCCGCGATCTTCGGCTTGGCTGCGCTGATGCGAGAGATGAGCGTGGACTTCCCGGCGTTGGGGAACCCGAGCAGCCCCACGTCGGCGAGCAGCCGAAGCTCCAGCCGGACCCGAAGCTCGACCCCTGGCTCGCCGTCCTGCGCGAACCGCGGCGTGCGGTGCGTGGCGGTGGCGAAGTGCGTGTTTCCCTTGCCGCCGCGGCCTCCCGGGAGCCGCCACTCCTTTCCCGCTTCGTCGAGGTCGGCGAGCTGCTCGTCGGAGTCGTCGACGTACACGAGCGTTCCCACGGGGACCTCAAGCACGAGGTCGTCTCCCGACCGACCGGTCATGTTTCGCTTGGCGCCCGGCTGACCTGCCTCGGCTCGGTAGGTCTTGTTGAACCGGAAGTCCACGAGGGTGTTGCGCGCACGGCTCGCCCGGAACACGAGCGCGCCGCCCCTGCCGCCGTCGCCCCCATCGGGACCTCCCCGCGTGACGAACTTCTCGCGGTGGAAGGTGACCGCGCCTGCGCCTCCGTTGCCCGAGGCGACTGCGAAGCTGATCTCGTCGACGAACTTCACGAGGCCGTCAGGCTAGGGCTCGGCGGTCGCTTCCGGCAGCGGGTCGACCGAGATGAACCGGCGCCGGTTGCGAACGTGGAACCGGACTGTGCCCTCGACCTTCGAGAACAGGGTGTAGTCGCGACCAGTGCCGACGTTCACGCCCGCGTGAAAGTGAGAGCCCACCTGCCGAACGATGATCGAGCCACCCTGAACGACCTCGCCGTCGTAGGCCTTCACGCCGCGGAACTGGGGGTTGGAGTCACGGCCGTTGCGGGTAGATCCCTGGCCCTTCTTGTGTGCCATCGTGGAGCTCCGTGATCCGGATCAGGCTTGGATGCCGGTGATTTCGACGTGGGTGTGGCTGTGGCGGAACCCCACACGGCGGCGCATGCGCCGGGTGGGGCGGTACTTGAAGGTGCGCACCTTCTCGCCCTTGCGGTGCTCGACCACCTTGCCGGCGACCGACGCGCCCTCGACGCACGGGGCGCCGACCTTCACCTCGTCGCCGTGGACGAGGAGGACCCGATCGAAGGTGATCTCGGCGCCGACATCGGCCTGCATGCGGTCGACGACGATGACGTCGCCCTCCTGCACGCGGAACTGCCGCCCGCTCGTCTGGATGATCGCGTACATCGCTACTCCTGCCCAGGCGCGTGAGGCACGACTTGGGGAGCCCGGGGGTCAAGGGCGCTCGCAGACGGGCGCCGTGGGTGCAGGCGGGCATCGCCGCCGCAACCCGGGACGCTTAAGCGACGGAAGAGAACCTGGCAAGCGCGCAGGCCCGCCGCGGGCTCACGCGACCTCGAGGACGACGAAGGTGGTGTCGTCGGTGCTCTTGCCGTCTTCTCCGCGGTGCCGGGTGACTGCCTCCCGTACGGCGTCACGCACCGCCACGGCGCCCCGCGGGGCGAACCGCTCACACAGGCTGCGCACTGCGCGCTCGCCCAGGCGCCGGCCCGCGTCGTCCTCCGCCTCGGTCACGCCATCCGTCAGGAGCACGATCAGGTCGCCGGTCCGAACGTCGAGCTCGTGGTCGGAGTACGTGGCGACCGTCTTCGCGCCGAGGGGAGGCTCCCCGGCCCCGGGAACGGTGCGGGCCTCGCCGGCTCGGATCAGCCAAGGGGGCAAGTGCCCGGCGTTGCACACGAGGACCTGGGACGTATCGGGCCGCAGGGTGAGCGCCACGCTCGTCATCATGTAGTCCCCGCGGGCGGCTTCGTGGAACACGCGGTTGAGCATGCGCATGAGCTGGCTCGGGCGCAGCTCGCCCCGCATGCCCATGCGTGCGAGGTCGCAGGCGCCCTTGACGGCGCCGGTCATGATCGCCGACCGCGCTCCGGAGCCCGTGACGTCGCCGACGACCACGAGACCACGTCCATCGTGGAGCTTGTGCGCGGTCCACCAGTCTCCGCTGCACTGTGCGGCGGGCTGGTACCAAGCCTGGATGCGGGCGCCTGGGATCTCGGCCCCGCGGTCGTCGGGGACCAGCATCTTCTGCACCGCCCCGGCGAGCTCGAGCTCCTTGCGGCTGCGGGCGAGCTGGGAGGTCGCCTTGACGAGGTTGGCGAGCTCCCGGGACAGCGCCACCAGGTTGTCGTGGAGCACGCGGATCGAGCTCGCGGCGTCGGCGAGGGCGGGGGAGTCTTCGGGGATCGGGCTCTCGAAAAGCTCGGCCGACAGCTGAAGGTTGAAGCGCACCCGCGCGTGGCGGAGGGCTTCGTTGAGCTCGTCCTCGTCGCCATGGCGCGCCACGTCGCGGAACACCGTGACCGCCTCCTGGAAGGTCCGCAGTGCCTCCCCGATGCCGTCGTACTGCCGAGCCAGGCTCTTGCGCAGCTTGGTGAGCTCCTCCGTCGAGGAGGCCGAGACGTCCTCAAGCGCCCGGGCGCGGACCTCACGCTCGTGGAGCAGCTGGGTGAGCCGGTGGAGGACCTGCGGCCACTGCTCGGGTGCCGGGCCCTGATCGCCCACCGCAAGGCGGTGGAGCTCGCTGGCAACGAGCTCTCGGGTCTCCGCGGGGTCGAGGTCTTCCGTCGCGCTCATGGCTGCCCCTCGATGAAGTAGACGGACCGCGCGAGCGATCGCTGGCTCCGAACGGTGATGGTGCGGTCGATCATCCAGGACACGAGCGTCTGGCGGCCCGGGACGACCTCCACCCGCAGCACGGCTGCGGTGTTGAACAGGTTGAACAGCCCGAGCCCCGCACCCCCGCGCGACATGTCGAGTACCTCGTCGTCGGTGCCGGAGAGCGCACCGGTGCGCCCCCGGAGGATGCCCCCGAACAGCCGGTCGCGCGGGAAGCGGCCGAAGGGGTCGACGATGTCGAGCGCGAGGTGGGAGCTGTCGACGGTGAGTCGCAGCGTGGGCACCTCGTGGTCCTCGAGCTCGAGCTCGGCCCGGCGATCTCCGGCGTAGCGTGGTCGCCCCTGCGCATCGACCGGGGCCGTGTACATCGCGTTCATGAGTAGCTCGTGGGCGGCATCGGCCGCGACCCCGGCGAGCCGCCGACCGATGCCGAAGCGCATCGCCACCAGCTGGACGGCCCGCACCGTCTGGTCACGGTCCGCCGACGTGCGCGGACGCCAGGTGACGCTGCTGGCTCCCCACAGGAGCACGTCCGCCGAGCTCGGGGGCGGCTGCTGCGGGGCCACCACCCGGCGCACCATGTACGACAGCTCCCAGGGGCGTACCCCGATCACGCGCCAGGCCAGGAAGCCGAGCACCTGCGGCGTCTGGGCGGCGACAGACAGCAGCGAGTCGTCGATCTGGTGAGCGAGGACGGCGATACGCAGCGACGGATACATCCTCGTGCAGGCGACCGCCGGCAGCATGTGGGCACTGCTCACCACGAGCAGTCGCAGGTCCCCGCGCAGGCGCTCCAGCGCCTGGGGCATCGACACGCCGGTGATGAGCGGCATGCCGCTCGATGCCGAGGTCATGCACCGACCGACCGACGGGGCAGCGTTCTCGTCGATGACGAGCGCCATGTGGGGTTGCTGGGGAGACGTCGACACGGTCATCTCCCCCACGTGGCCGCGGTCTGGACCAGCGCCGCCACGGCCCCGACCAGCAAGAGCACCGCCACCCCAGCCTGGCGCAGGCACCCCCGAAGAGGGCCTTGCGCTCGGGGCTGCAGCCAGGCTCCCGCCGGAGCGGCGGTCACCGGGGCCGTGGGCACCAGGGTGGACGGGTCGGGCAGGCTGCTGGTGACGACCAGGTTGCCCCCGCAGCGGCCGCAGGCGCTCGCCACGGTGACGGGCCCCGGCTCACGAAGGCGGGCGGTGTCGACGGCCATCCGGCGTGCGGTCTGGCAGCCCTCGCAGCGCGTCTCGACCTGCACCGACAGCACGCCAACGATGGGCTGCAGTCGCGGTCGCATGGCGACGAGCTCCGCCATGGCGACGGGAGCGCCCAGCAGCTCGACGGTCAGGAGCTGGTGGGCCACGCCGTCGAGCGCCTCGACGAGAGAGGCCGTTCCCGCCTCGGTGGCCGAGGGAGACTCCACGAGATCCAGCCTCACCCGGCCCTCGAGACCCGACATGAGCCGCTTCCAGCGCGCATCGGACCGAATCGGGCGGCGCACCAACATGAGCGTGTGATCGTCGCGGACGATCAGCTCGACGTCGCGCCGCCGCCCCTGATCCTCCAGTGCGCGCAGGGCGGGCAGGAGGTGGTTCGGGGCTTCGGCGACGTAGTCGGACACGAAGCTCAGGAAGGCCTCGGGGTCGTCGTCGAACTCGGCGGGGAGGCTCGGATCGGATGGAGAGGGCACCTTGGGCAGCACGTGGTCTCGGACTGCCTGCAGGCCTTCGTCGCCCTGGAGCAGCACAGTGAAGTTGGCACCGCTCCCGCGGTCGATGAACGGGGCCTGAAAGGAGATGATCCGCCCGCCAGCGAGCAACGACCGGATCATCGAGACCTGGTTGACGAAGGCCACCGAGGATCGGACGTGCCAGAGGTGGCCGACCTCTGCGCGGGTCTCCGAGAACAGGTGCAGGAGGCTCCGGATGCCGAAGGAGGTGATCCGCGTGACGTCGCCGGTATCGAGCAGCACCTCCCCCTTGAGGTGCGGAACGACCCGCGCGTGATCGAACTGCTCGTCGAGCACCCCGAACAGGTGGACGAGGGTGACCCCGTGAACCCGCCGGACCGTGGCGTGGTCGGTCTCGAGCAGCGGGGTGCCTGCCGACGAAGCGGAGGCCGGCCGGGAGGGCGCAGAGGCCCCAGGCACGGGACTCGTGGGGGGCGGCCCGGTCTGGACGGGCCCCTCGGGCCCCGCACCGATCTCGATGGGGGGCGGGAGGTCGGCCTCGATGCCCTCGGACGGTGCCATGGTGCCACCGTGGGGACCGAGCACCTCTTCGACGAGGTTCGACAGGCCCACCGTGGACATGTGGAGGCCCTGGCGCTGCGAGAACGCCTCCACCGCGGCCAGCATGTCGCGGGCGGAGGGAAAGCGGTCCTCGGGGCGCTTCTCGAGGGCTCGCAGCAGGATCGCCTCGAGGTCCGGAGAGATGCTCGGGCTGATCAGGCGCGGGCTCGGCGCCGGGTCGTCGATGATGCTGCGCATCGTGTCGTAGGCGTTCTTGCCGCGGTGGGGCACGGTGTCGGTGATCAGCTGGTACAGCAGCACACCGACCGAGTACAGGTCGGTCCGCTGGTCGATCCGTCCGCCCCCGCACTGCTCGGGAGCCATGTAGAGCACCTTGCCCTTGAGGACGCCGGAGCTCGTGCCGGCGACGGACTGGTCGGTCTTGGCGATCCCGAAGTCGAGCAGCTTCACCCCACCGTCATAGGTCAAGAAGACGTTCTGGGGCGACACGTCGCGGTGCACGATGCCCATCTGCTGCCCATCGGTGTGGGTGCGGTGGTGGGCGTAGTGGAGGCCCGTCAGCACGCCACGAGCGATGTCGAGGATGTGCTCGAGCGTGATGGGGACGTGGCGCCCCTGGGCGAGTCGACGGATCTGCTGGAGGTCTGCACCCTCCAGGAACTCCATCACGATGATGTACTCGCCGCGGGCTTCGAGGACGTCGTACGTCTGGACGATGTTGGGATGCTGCAGCGAGGAGGCGAGCCGGGCCTCCTCGAGGAACATCTGCAGGTATTCCTCGTCTTGAGCGTGGGACGGGAGCATACGCTTGAGCGCGACCCGCTTGGTGACGCCGCCCACGCCGGACGCTTCGCCCAGGAACAGCTCGGCCATGCCCCCCGTCGCGATGCGACGAAGGAACCGATACTGTGTGCTCCCGGGCGACATCGAAGGATGCGCCGGGTGTTCCATCAAGGATCCTCCGGGGCCCGAGCGGGGGGTCGCTCGGGAGATCGGCCTCCGGACGCCTCGGGGATCTCGAGGGTGACGTTGTCCTCGCCGTTGTACAGGCTGACCGTCACACCTCTGCGGCCTCCAGGGAGGCGGCCGGGGCGTTCCGTGCGCGAGGAGAACTGCTCGAGCGAGTCGACCGGCTGACCCCCCACCGCCTCGACGCCGTCTCCTGGCGACGCGGCGAGGTCGGAGGTCACTCGGGCCACGACGAGTGGGGTGGTGCTGTGGGGTGGTTGCAGGTAGTCCGTGGGGAATCGCCGGGCAACCGTCAGCCCGCCGAAAGTGGCGGTCGCATTGAAGCGCTCGACCAACGCCCGCCAATGCTCGCGCGGGATCTCGTGCTGGGTGACCACCAGGACCTGCTCGCCACTACGCTTGATCGCTGCGCGGGCGGGGGAGTCCGGCGGCAGGAGGTCGCTCGCCACGGCCTGCAGCCGGGCCGCGACCGCGGCGGCCTCGCCGGTCGGCGCGGCGACGAGCGCGGCGCTGGCGGGGGCCGACAGCTCGCCGCGGAGGTGCTCGGTGAGGACCAGCAGCGCGTCGAGCCGAGATCGCTTGGCGACCTCGGCGATGTCCGTGCCCTCCGCGCGCCCGACCACCCGAACGGCGTCGGAGGCGGTCGCGAAGGGCTCGTGGACCCACTCCGGAGGACTGGGCCGGCCGCCGTCCCAGCCGTTGGCTCGCGCCGACGGCCCCCGCAGTCCCTGCTGGGCGCTCAGCGCGACGATGACGAGGATCATGAGGAACAGGGCGACCAGGGACACCGACGCGGTTCCGAGCGCTACCTGCCACGCGGACAGCCCGAAGAAGTCCACCGGCGAGGCCTCGCGCTGGGGCATCGGCATGGGCGGGAGGGTGCGGGCGGCGGCGGGGACCATGGACTCGAAGGTGCGCACCGACTGGGGAGGCAGCGTGGCGAAGACCTGCTGGGCGGGCCTCCCGAGGTACTCGGCGGCCTGGAACAGCAGCTCGACGTCTGCGATCTCCACCGGTCCGGTCGCCCAGTTGGCCTCGACCGGAGGCACCCGACGGCTGCGGAGCGCCTCGCGGCCTCGCTCGACGTCGACCAGAACCGCGCGCTGGATGCCGTTCGCAGCGCAGCGCGCCTCGACGAACATGCTCGACACGTAGACGCGGGGGGGCGGGCGCCCGACGAGCTCGCGGACGAGCGCGGGAGGCGCACCGTCGATCCAGACCTCGGTGACCTCGGCGTCGAGATCGTGCAGCGCTCCGACGATGCGCTGGATGCCCGCATGGTCGACCGACGGAGTGACCGACAGGTCGAGGGTGACACGGCCCTCGAGCCCCGCGAACGCGCGCCGCAGCCGCAGTCTGCCGTCGACGTCGGTGTTGAATCGGATCCGGGTCTCCTGCTCGGAGACGAACTTCTCGATCGGGTCCACCCGATCGGTGTTCTGGAGGTGCTCGATCACCCGCTCGAGATCCCGGGGCACCTCGGTGAGCAAGTGCTCGTCGAGCGCGAAGTACGACCACGGGTCGTCGTCCATCTCGGCCGCGGCACCGCACTCCGGGCACGCGACGAGGGCGGGGCTCCGCCCGAGCAGGTAGTCCCGATCCTCGACGGCCTGGTAGAGGGCCCCGAACTCCTCGCCACAGTTGGCGCACGAGTACGGCACCATGAGCGAGTGGATGCGCCCGCGGCCAGAGAAGTTCCGCATCATCGTGATCTGGTGGATGATCGCTTCGGAGCAGCGGTACAGGTAGAAGGACTCCATCCGGGCCTTCTCGAGCATGTGCAGCCACCCCTTCACGCCGAAGGAGCTCACCCGGTCGACCTCGGCGAGATCGAACAGCACCACGCCGCCCAGGCTTCGCCCGAGCTCGCCACCACGAAAGGACTCGTTGATCCTTCCGCGGAGCGTGACGACGGTCATGTTCCCCACCGGCCGGCTGTCCACGACCACGTCGCCGGGGGGCAGGTAGCTTCGCCGGAGGATCGGCCGGTGCTCGACGGGGGACGTCTCCATGGTGTGCGGCGTGGGCTGGCCCTGCTGGGCAGCATCGGCCTCGCTCCGCTCGAAGCTCTCGAACGGGAAGGACGGCTCCACGGGCTCCGTGCTTTTCCCGCTGCAAGTCATCGCGCAACGCCAGGTCGTGCTGTCGATCGAAGTATACCTGACCATCTATGAGCGTCTGTTCCACCCTCGCATAAACACTGAGCGGGTGATTGGTATA
>CAYMSU010000238.1:0-9655 GCA_964393165.1 uncultured Enterobacteriaceae bacterium | reverse complement strand
GATAAGAGTGAGGCTACACGGATTTGAACCGTGGACCTCTGCCTTATCATGCTGTACATGAGCTCGATCATCGCCGCATCACGCAGCCCCAGCGGATCCTCTCGGTCCGGGGCCCGCAGGAGGGCTTCGATCTGCTGGGGGGGCAGCACCGTGGGCAGCGGCGACGTGAAGGAGGGGGCGACCGACGCCTCCGCCGGGTCATCGGACAGGCTGAGCTCCTCGACCAGGTACCGACAGAACTGGCGAACGCTCGAGCGTGCGCGGGCCCGGGAGCGCGGGCCGAGGCCCGCGTCAGCGAGCGCCACCAGGTGGTCGGCGACGTCCGCGGCGGCCACCGCCTGCGGTTGATCGACGCCTCGCTCCTCCAGCCAGGCGATGAACCTCCGCAGGTCCCGGCCATAGGCCTCGACCGTGTTCGGGGACCGGTTCCGGTCGACCCGGAGCGCGTACAGGAACCCCTCGAGCGCGCTGTCCATCGCCTCCCCCACCCCGTCAGTCCAGCATCGCGCGGAGCTCGTAGAGCGCGTCGAGCGCTTGACGCGGCGTGAGCGCGTCGGGGTCGAGCGCTCGCAGGCGCTCCGTGAGCTCGCTGGCCAGCGGGGAGGTCTCCTCGGCGGGCTCCGCTGCCGGACCCCCGAACAGCGGGAGCTGGAGGCGCTCCTCGGGAGCGCCCTTCTCGAAGTGGCGGAGCAGCGCCGTGGCGCGGTCGAGGACGCCTTGCGGCAGCCCGGCCAACCGAGCGCACTGGATGCCGTAGCTCCGACTCGCCCCTCCGGGCTTGAGTCGCCGCAGGAAGATGATGTCCCCGTCGACCTCGGTGACCGCCACGGACTCGTTCACCACCGCGCCGCGGAGCTCGGCGAGCTCGCACAGCTCGTGGTAGTGCGTGGCGAACAGCGCCTGGCAGCCGATCCGATCGACGAGGTCCTCGGCCACCGCCCACGCGATCGCGAGACCGTCGAAGGTCGACGTGCCGCGGCCGATCTCGTCGAGCACGACGAGCGACCGCGCCGTCGCGTGGCTCAGGATCGAGGCCGTCTCCGACATCTCGACCATGAACGTGGACTGGCCCTGACGCAGATCGTCGGCCGCCCCTACCCTGGTGAAGATCCGATCGCACAGCCCGATCTCCGCCTCGTCAGCCGGCACGTAGGAGCCCATCTGGGCGAGCAGCACGATGATCGCGGTCTGACGAAGCACCGTGGACTTGCCGCTCATGTTCGGCCCCGTCAGTACGATGAGCCGCCGCTCGTCGCCGTCGAGCAGCACGTCGTTGGGCACGAAGCGGTCCTCGGTCAGCGCGGCCTCGACCATCGGGTGGCGCCCCGCCGCGATCCGCAGCCTGCGCTCCTCGTGGCACGTGGGGAGCACCCACTGATGCTTCACCGCGACCTCGGCGAGGGCCGCGAGCGCATCGAGCCCGGCGAGGGTGCGGGCGAGCGCGAGGAGCCGCTCGGAGGCCTCCGCCACCCTCCCCCGGAGCTCCCGGAACCGCTCCAGCTCGAGCGCCCGCCGGCGCTCATCCGCGCCGAGGACCTTCTCCTCCAGCTCCTTGAGCTCCTCGGTGACGTACCGCTCACAGCCAGCGAGCGTCTGCTTGCGCAGGTAGCGGTCGGCGGGCACCCGGTGCAGGTGCGCGGCGGTGACCTCGATGAAGTACCCGAACACGCGGTTGCGCTTGATCTTCAGGGATTTATCAGGGATCCCCGTAGCCTGTCGCTCGAACGCCTCGAGCTCCCCCATGACCGCGAGACCGTCGGCGGAGAGCCGGGTGAGCTCCTGCAGCTCGGAGTCCGCCTCGGCGCGGATCAGTCCCCCCTCCGTGATCACCAGTGGCGGCTCGTCGACCAGCCAGTGAAGCAGATCCTCGGCGACATCCGGGCAGGGGTCGACGGGCCGGTGCTCCCCGAGCGCGGGGAGGGGCTCGAGGGCCGCCAGGATCCGCGGCAGCGCGAGCAGTGACTGCCTCAGTGCGGCGAGATCACGGGCATGGGCCGTGCCCTGGGCGACACGAGCTCCGATGCGCTCGATGTCGGCGACCTCACCCAGCGCCGTGCGGAGCTCCTCCCGCACGTCTGGCGCCTCCACGAGGGCCCGCACCGCGCCCTGCCGATGACGAATCGCCTGGAGGTGCAGCAGCGGAAACGCCATCCAGTCGGCGAGCCGACGAGCTCCCATCCCCGTCGCGGTGCGGTCGAGCAGGCCGAGGAGACTGCCGCGCCGCCGCCCCCCGATCAACGTGCGGCGCAGCTCGAGGTTTCGCTGGGTCGCCTCGTCGATCACCATGTGCTGGGCAGGCGCATAGCGCTCGAGGCCATGGACGTTGCCGAGCGTGCCGCCTACCCGCTCCCGGGCGTAGCGGAGGACCGCCCCCGCACTGCGCAGCCCGGCGTCGTGGGTGCCCTCCGGGTCGACGCCGAGGACCGCGCGAACCTCGCCGCGCGCCTCCTCCTCCGACCAATCGAAGGACTCGACCGTGCCCACCGGCAGCCCTCCACGTGAGCCATGCCCGGACAGGGCCTGGGCCCCCGGCCCGAGCAGGACCTCCCGGGGCTCGAGGCGCCAGAACTCGGCGCGTACCCCCTGGAGGCTGTCGACCACGGTCGCCCGAAGCTCTCCGGTCGACACGTCGAGAAACGCCAGGCCGTAGTCACCCCCCACGCGGCACACCGCAGCCAGCCGCGCTGCCTGGTCGGCCTCGAGCGCGGCGGGATCGTAGGTCACCCCGGGCGTGACCACCCTCACGATGGCGCGCTTCACGAGACCGCGGGTGGATCCCGGATCCTCCATCTGCTCGGCAATGGCTACGCGGTGCCCGGCCTCGATCAGCCGCTCGATGTAGCCGGCGACGGAGTGGTGGGGCACGCCGGCCATGGGCGGCGCGTCGGGGTCGGACCGGTTGCGGGACGTGAGCGTGATGTCCAGCACCTTCGAGGCGACCACGGCGTCATCGAAGAACAACTCGTAGAAGTCCCCCATCCGATACATCAACAGGGCATCGGGCTGCTGGGCCTTCAGCTGGTGGTACTGCTCGAACATCGGGGTGCTCAACCGTGCCTCCGCATGCGCACGCCGAAGTGGGCATCCTCCCCGTTCTCCGGCGGCGCGGTCGCGCGCTCCTCCTCCTGCTCGAAGTCGGCGTGGCGGGCAAGGAAGTTCGCCACCACGTCTCGCCCTTCCTCGGGCTCCGGGCTGCACACCGCGTAGACGAGGGCGCCTCCGGGAGCCACCGAGGCTGCCGCGGCCTCGAGGATCGTGCGCTGGTGGTTCGCCATCTCGGCGATGTCGGAGGGCTGCCGGCGCCAGCGGATCTCGGGGTGACGACGGATCGTGCCGAGCGCCGTGCACGGGGCGTCGACGAGCACCGCGTCGTACTGCTCGTCGAGCGGGCCCTCCCGCCAGTCGTGCACCTGCAGCGGAACGTCGAAGCCCAGCCGACCCCTCGACTCCTGGATCCGATCGAGCCTGGCGACGTCTCGGTCGACGGCGCGCACCTGGGCCCCCTGGCTCGCGAGGCGGAAGGCCTTGCCCCCTGGCGCCGCGCAGGCATCGAGCACGCGCATCCCCGGCCGCGCCTGCACGAGGTCAGCCATCGCGACCGCCGCCAGATCCTGGACCCACCAGTGGCCCTCGGCGAACCCAGGGAGGCTGGGGACCGGTCCAGAGGCCGCGACCTGCCAGACACCGGGCACCTGCTGGCCGCCGAGCGACGCAGGGACAGCCGCGTCGATGCCCGGAGGCTCTCCACGGGTGACCACGAACAGCGGCGGTGGCTCCCCGTTGGCGCGGCACCACGCGAGCGTGGCCGCCTCTCCATAGCGGTCCGTCCACCTGGCGAGCAGCCATGCGGGATGGTCGGCCGCCTCGTCCGGTCGGAGGTCAGAGGCCGGCGCCACCCGCCGAAGCACCGCGTTGACCATGCCCGAGGCCCGGCCGAGCCCCAGTGCCCGCACGACCTCGACCGCTTGGTGGACCACCGCGTAGGGCTCGGTTCGCGCGAACAGCTTCTCGAACGCGCCCACCCGCAGCACCGCCCGCACACCCGCGTCGAGCCCCCCGAGGGGCCGACTCACGCGTGAGCGGAGCGCCCCGTCGACGTGACCTCGCCGACGCACTGTGCCGTACGCGAGGAACCACGCGAGATCGCGATCCGGACCCGCGGGGGGTGCCCAGTGGGCCAGGGCCTCGTCGAGGTGGGCCCCCTCGTCGACGGCCACCAGCGCCTGCGCGGCGGCCACGCGGGCGGCGGATGCGCGCAATCAGGCGTCGGCGGAAGCGTCGGCGTCCTCGTCGGAGGACGTCTCGGGCTCCTCGGCCGCCGCGGGCTCCTCGGCCGCCGCAGGCTCCTCGGCCGCCGCGGCGGCGGTCCGCCGCTCGTCCTCCTCGCTCGGCACGTCCGCCGAGGGCTCCGGCTCGTCAGCAGACTCGCCTTCCGCCTCGTCGTCGCCCTGGGACTGCAGCTTGTTGGACAGGTCGCCCATCAGGTCGCCGAGGCGCGCGCCGGACTGCTCCGGACGCTTCATGTAGTTCTCGACGTCGCCCGCCTCGCGGTCCGTGGCTCCCCGCTCGGACAGCGAGATCTTCCGATCGTGGCTGTCGATGTGGATGATCTCGCACTTCATCTTCTTGCCCTCGGGGTACCGGTCGGGCCAGTCCTCCGCGTCGTAGGCCATCTCGGAGAGGTGCACGAGGCCCTCCACACCGTCCTCGATCTCGACGAAGACCCCGAAGTCGGCCCGGTGGACGACCGGCCCCTCGACGACCTGACCGAGGAAGAAGCGGCTGTGGACGGTGTACCAGGGGTCCTCGGAGAGCTGCTTGATGCCGAGAGAGAAGCGCTCGGCCTCCTTGTCGATCGACAGGACGCGTGCCTCGACATCGTCGCCCTTCTGGTAGCGCTCCGAGGGGTGCTTGATTCGCTGGCCCCAGGACAGGTCGCTGATGTGGACGAGTCCGTCGATCCCCTCGTCGATACCGACGAAGATGCCGAAGTCGGTGATGTTGCGGACCTTGCCCTGCACGATCGAGCCGACCGGGTACTGCTGCTCGACCACATCCCAAGGGTTGGTCTCGAGCTGCTTCATTCCGAGGCTGATGCGCTTCTCCTCGACATCCATCCCGAGGACCTTGGCCTCGATGATGCTGCCGACCTCCACGAGCTTGCTCGGGTGCTTGATCCGCTTGTTCCAGGTCATCTCGGAGATGTGGACCAGGCCCTCGATCCCGTCCTCGAGCTCGATGAACGCGCCGTAGTCTGGGATCGAGACCACCTTGCCGCGCACGATGGCGCCGACCGGGTACTTGTACTCGACCTCCTCCCACGGGTCCGGGCGGATCTGCTTGTAGCCGAGCGACACGCGCTGAGTGTCGGGGTCGAACTTGAGGATCTTCACCTCGACGGACTGACCGACCTCGAACATCTCGCTCGGGTGGTTGAGCCGCCCGTAGGACATGTCGGTGATGTGGAGCAGCCCGTCGATGCCGCCGAGGTCGATGAACGCACCGTAGTCCGTGATGTTCTTGACCACGCCCATCATGATCGCGCCGATGTTGAGGCGCTCGATGGTCTCCTCGCGCTTCTCCTCGCGCTCCTGCTCGAGGAGGACCCGCCGAGAGAGCACGATGTTCCCGCGCTTCTTGTTGAACTTGATGATCTTGAAGTCGTACTCTTCGCCGATCAGCTTGTCGAGGTTCTTGACCGGGCGAAGATCGACCTGGGAGCCGGGAAGGAACGCCTTCACGCCGATATCGACCTGCAGCCCGCCCTTCACCCGCGCCACCACCGAGCCGGTCACGACCTCGTCAGCCTCGACGGCCTTGGAGATCTCGTCCCAGGCTCGCATGAGGTCCGCCTTCTCCTTCGAGAGGATCAGCGCGCCGTCTTCTTCCTCGATCGTGTCGAGGTAGACCTCGACGTCGTCGCCTTCGCGGATCGTGATCTCGCCCTCGGGCGTCTTGAACTCGTGGACCGGAATCAGCCCCTCGGCCTTGTAGCTGATGTCCACGGTGACCCAGTCGTCGGAGATGCCGATGACCCGTCCGGTCACCACCGACTTCTCGCGGACGCCCTTCTCGCCCATGTAGTCGTTGAAGAAGTCCTTGAACTGCTCATCGCTGATCTGGTTGAGCGGGAGGTCCACGATGTTGGGATCGGTCATGCAGGGAACCTGGGTTTTGCCTCCGGGAGCCGTTGGCCAAGCGCTTTGTAGAGACGAGGAACGACACCCGGCTTGGGTGTGAGGTCGGAACAGGCGCGCCGATGCCCCCATGACACAGGCGCAGATGGACAGGCCGCGTGAAGCCTTCCACGCAGACTCGTCCGTCTAGTCTGGCCGCGCTTCCTTGTCAATGTGCATTGGCGCGCGTCGCGACGAGGCGAAGGACCTCCGTGACCGCCTCCGCCACCGACAGCGACGTCGTGTCGACTCGGACCGCGTCCTCCGCCTGCCGAAGGGGAGCGACGGGGCGCTGGCGATCCTGGGCGTCGCGCGCCTCGATGGCTCGCTCGACGTCCTCCCGGGTCGTCGGCTCTCCTCTCTCCACGAGCTCGGCGTGGCGACGCCGCGCCCGCTCGGGCAGGGCTGCATCCAGGAACACCTTCACGTCTGCGTCGGGCAGCACGACCGTGCCGATGTCCCGCCCGTCCATGACGACGCCTCCCTCCGCGGCCAGTGCCCGCTGACGATCGAGCAAGGCCGCGCGAACCTCGGCGTGCCGGCTGACCGCCGACGCCGCGTGGCCCACCTCGGAGGTCCGGAGGCTGGCGGTCAGGTCCTCCCCGTCGACGATCACGCGAAGCGTCGCGCCGTCCCACTCGAAGTCGAACACGAGGCTCGCGGCCAGCTCGCCGAGCGCTGGCCCGTCGTCGAGCGACCGTCCCTGCCGGCCGGCCAGCAGCCCGATCGCCCGGTACATCGCGCCGGTGTCGACGTAGCGGTAGCCGAGGGCGCGGGCGGTCTGCCGGGCGACGGTCCCCTTCCCGGCCGAGCTCGGCCCGTCTACGGCCACGACCAGGCGCTTCACTGGCTCAGGCTCGCGAGACGGTCGTAGAACGAGGGGAAGCTGGTGGACACCTGGTCGGCCCCCGCCACGACGACGTCGCCGCGGGCGACCAGCCGCGCGACGGCAAACGCCATCGCGATCCGATGGTCGTGCGTGGCGTCGACCTGCGCAGGGCCCGACATCGTGCCCCCCTCGAGGGTCATCCCGTCGGGGTGCTCCTCGACGCGGATCCCGAGCGAGCGGAGCCCCGCGGCGACTCGAGCGATCCGGTCGCTCTCCTTCAGTCGAAGCTCTGCCGCGTCACGGATCTCGGTGGTTCCCTCCGCGCAGGCGGCCATGATCGCGATGATCGGGAGCTCGTCGAGGGCTCGCAGGGCAAGCTCGCCGTCGACGCGGATCCCGTGCAGCTGTGACCCGCGCACCGTGATGTCTCCCACCGGCTCGACACCCCCGAGCTTGGTCGACGGCTGGACCTCGAGCCTGGCCCCCATGGCCTTCATGACGTCGAGGATGCCGGTTCGCGTGGGGTTCAGCCCGACCCCCCGGAGCGTGACCTCGGAGTCGGGCACGATGGCGGCTGCGGCCATCAGGAACGCAGCCGACGACAGGTCCCCCGGGAGAGTCCAGTCCATGGGCTCGAGCGGCCGCTCGAGCGGCATGCAGAGCAGCCAGCCGTTCCCGTCGGTGCGCATGGTGGCGCCCATGGCGCGCAGCATCCGCTCCGTGTGGTCCCGCGTGCGCGCGGGCTCGCGGACCGCCACGCCCGACTCGAGCCCGGCGATCAGCAGCGCGGACTTCACCTGCGCGCTGGCGACCTCCAGGTCGTGGTAGAGCGCCTGCAGCGGCCCTCCGCGAATGGCCAGCGGCGCTAGCGTGCCGTGGGCTCGTCCATCCACGCTCGCGCCCATCTTGGCCAGAGGCTTGCAGATCCGGCCCATCGGCCTCGCGCGCAGCGACGGGTCTCCGGTGAGCACCGAGAAGAACGGCTGGGAGGCGACCAGTCCGGCGAGCAGCCGCATGGTGGTGCCCGAGTTGCCGCAGTCCAGAGGCTGCGCCGGCTCTGACAAGCGACGCGGCGGGGTCACGACCCACCCCTCGCCATCTCGCGCTACCTCCACGCCCATCGCGCGCACCGCCTCGGCTGTCGCCATCACGTCGGCCGACTCGAGCAGGCCGCGGACCTGGTTGGGTCCTGTGGACAGGCTCGCCAGGATCAGCGCGCGGTGGGAGAGGCTCTTGTCGCCGGGGACCGTGACCTCGCCGCGCAGGGGGCGCAGCCGAGCCACCCTCAGCGCTCGAGCTGGACGAACTTGCCGATCTTGCGGAATCGGTCGTAGCGGTCCTGCACCAGCGCCTCCTGGTCCATGCCCACGAGCTCGCCCAGGTGGCGGCGAATCGCGCTGTTGACCGCATGGACCGTCTCGTCGCGGTAGCGGTGGGCGCCTCCGAGCTTCTCGTCCACCACCTCGTCTACCGCGGACAGCTCGAGGCAGTCCGATGCCGTGATGCGAAGCGCCGCCGCTGCCCGCGGCCCCTCGGCGCGGTCGCGCCAGAGGATGGCAGCGCAGCCCTCGGGACTGATGACCGAGTACACGCTGTTCTGAAGCATCAACACGCGGTTCGCCACCCCGATGGCGAGGGCTCCCCCGCTGCCTCCCTCCCCGATGACCACCGCGACCACGGGCACGGTCAGCGACGCCATGTCCAGGATGCTGCGAGCGATGGCCTCGGCCTGGCCGCGGGCCTCCGCGTCGATCCCCGGGTATGCCCCCGGCGTGTCGATGAAGGTCACGATCGGCATGCCGAAGCGCTGGGCCATCTTCATCAGGCGCATCGCCTTTCGGTAGCCGTCGGGCCGCGCCATGCCGAAGTTTCGCCGGATGTTCTCCTTGGTGTTCCGACCCTTCTGGTGGCCGATCAGCATCACCGGACGGTCGCCCAGCCCGTCGTTGCCGGCCTCGAGCGGCTTGAGCCGCGCGGTGCCCGCCACGATGGCCGCGTCGTCGTACCCCGCGCGGTCCCCGTGCAGCTCCACGAACTCGTCGCACAGCGCCCGGACGTAGTCGAGCATGTAGGGCCGGGCCGGGTGTCGGGCGAGCTGCGTGCGCTGCCAGGGGGTGAGGTCCCCGAAGATGTTCTGCTGCAGCCTGCTCGCCTGCACCTCGAGCTGCGAGATGCTCGCCGACAGGTCTACCCCGTTCTGCTCCTGCAGCTCCCGGAGCTCCTCGATGCGGCGGCGAAGCTCCACGACCGGTCGCTCGAAGTCGAGGACGACGTCCACTTGCGCCTCCTGGGTCTAGGCGTTCCTGACCGGCCGTCGCGTAACCTCCTGCGCTAGGGAGGGCCCGCGAAGGCCCGCTCGGCCTCGGCGAGCGCACGCTCGAGGCGGTCCTCCAGGACGCGCACGAACCCCAGCGCTCGCATCCAGTTCCGCTGCTTGCGGGCGAAGTGGCGGGTGTCGCGCTGCGTGCGACGCACCGCCTCGGCCAGCGGCAGCCCGTCCAGCAGGTGCCCGCACAGGTGGCGGTATCCGAGCGACTGGAGCGGCTTGAGCTCACGACCGTAGCCATCGTCGAGCACGCTGCGGACCTCGTCCACGTACCCCGCCTCGATCATCGCCTCGACGCGGGCGTCGATTCGCGCGAACGTGAGA
>CAYMSU010000237.1:0-9659 GCA_964393165.1 uncultured Enterobacteriaceae bacterium | reverse complement strand
GGCGGTGCACGTCGCGCCGCAGCGCCGGCGGCATGTGCGCCCACGTCGACACGATGCCGTCCCAGCCTCCGCCCAGATCCGCGTCCGCGAGATCCGCCTGGCGGGTCTCGATCTCGACGCCCGCCTCCGCCGCCAGCTGCTCGGCCTTCCGCAGCCCGACCGCGCTCTGGTCCAGCGCCACCACCGGGTGCCCCCGGCCCGCCAGGAACACCGCGTTTCGGCCCTCGCCCTCCGCGATGCACAGCACCCGCCCCCCGGGAGGGAGCCGGTCCGCCATCTCCACGACGAAGTCGTTCGGCGCCTTGCCGTAGGCGTACTCAGGCTTCCCGTACCGCTCGTCCCACATCCCGACCTCCCGCCCGCGCTCTATCGACCCAGGTGCGCCTGCACGCGCGCCACCGTCTGCGCCGGGCTCGCGTAGCCCTGCTGGACCGGGGTGAGCCGGCCTTCCGGATCGCGCAGCGCCAGCGTGGGGTAGCTCGAGATCCCCAGCGCGCGGGCCTCCGCGAACGCCTCGGCGGTGGCCTGCGCGGCCTGCGGCGACGACCAGTAGGCCACCAGCGCCTCCCCCTCCAGGCCCACGTCCGCGGCCAGCGCCCGCAGCGTGTCCGGGGCGTCGGGCTTGCGCCCGTCGTGGTAGATCGCGTGGCTGTAGGCCTCTGCGAACGCGAACGCCTGGCGTGCATCGCCCTGGCGCTGGGCGGCCACCACCGCCCGGCAGGTCGTCGCCGAGTCCATCGCGTAGGCGTCCTCGAGCAGCAGGCCCTCGCGGAACCCCGCTCCGAACGCCACCCCGCTCGCGGCCTCGGCCCGCGCCATCGCCCCCACGAGGTAGTCGCGGGCCACCCGCATCGGCTGCGCCCGCTCCCCGAGCACCAAGCCACCCATCTTCAGCTCGATCGCCAGGTCCGGGAGCGCGGACGCCACCGCCTCGATCGAGGGCCGGAACACGTAGCACCAGCCGCACAAGGGGTCGTAGCCGTACAACAGCGTGGTCTCGCCGGGCATCTCGTGGTCCCTCCGTCGCGTCAGCGCGGGGCGACCGTGAACCACACCCTGTGGATGCGCCCCTCCTGTACGGCATAGTGCGCCAGCGCGTGGACGACGGCGCCGGAGGGGTGACCGGTCACGCGCTCCTGGTCCACCGCGACGTCGCCGACCACCAGGCGACCCACCAGCTCGGCGTGCACCGTGCCGGCCGCGAACAGCGCCCCGTAGGTCTGTCGCATCGCCGCCAGCCCCCGGAGCCGCTCCTCCCCCGTCACCAGATCGCGGATCATTACGTCCGGCGCGTAGCAGGCGAGGAACGCCTCCAGGTCGTGGGCGTTGTAGGCGTCGAGCTGCCGCTGGGCGAGGGCCTCGGCGCCGCTCATGCGCCGACCCGCCGAGACGCCGGCACCCACAGCAGCCCGAACCGCAGCACCTGCAGATCGTTCCGATCGAGCCCCACCGGCCGCTCCTCGAACGCCTCCCGCAGCGGCGCGTGATCCTCCTCCACCTTGGCCACCGCGGCCTCGAGCTCCTCCTCGAGCGCCGCGACGTCCTCCGCCAGGTCCTCGAGCTCCTGCTCCAGCCGATCCACCCGCTGCCGCGCCTCGGTCGTCTGCCGCCGCTTGCGCACCGCCGTGCTCACGCTCCGCCGGCGCCCGAAGAAGAACGACAGCAGCGTCTCGCCTGCGTTCACGAGCTCCTCGGTGCGCCGCGCGCTCGCCACCCCCTCCTTCTCCACGAGCGTCGCCTCCTTCTTGCGGATCCGGTCCTGGACCTTGTCGACCTTGGCCGCGAAGCGCTCCCGCAGCTTGGCGATCGCCTCGGCCTGCGCAGCGTCGACCGCCTGCCCCACGCGCGCCGCGAACGCCTCGCGCGTCTCGCCGGCCTTTCCGTACAGCTTGAGGTCGGCGTGCACGAACATCCCCCGCGTCTCGCTGCGGTAGACGTCCTCGAGCACCCGCTTGCGCAGCGCGGTCAGCTCAGAGGCCTCGTCGAGCCACTCGGGCAGCGGCGCGAACCGCGCCCGTGCCGGAGGCTCGGACTGCCAGTCCCCGGCCTCGAGCGGGACCGCGACGGGGGCTTCGGGCAGGGCGTCGCCGAGCGGGTACCACACCCGGATCTCCCGGTGGTCGAGCACGAACCCGTGCCGGGGCTCGTCGAACCGCAGCGCGAGCTCGGCGACCACCGCGGGCGCGAACCGCTGGGTGCCGTCGGCCCGCGCGGGACCCGCGTGGGCCGCGAACACGTCGCCGAGCCGCGCGCTGAACGCCACGGCGGGGTCGAGGAACCACTGGTCGCCGGGCGCGGGGGGCGGCACCGAGGGGAGCGCCTCGTCGTCGCCAGCGCTCGCGCTGGACGCCGGCGCCCCCGCGGTCTCGGCCTCGGCCGCGAGCGGCCCGCCGATCTCCAGCTCCTCGCGCGCCCTCGTGATCTCCGCCCGCGTGAACGGGCCGCGGAGGTAGCTCATCGCCCACCGGGTGGCGAACGCGCGCGGCGTCGGCTCCTTGGCGTCGAGCAGCATGAACCGGCGCTTGCCGAGCCCCGCCACCTGGTCGTCGAGGCCCGGGTGGTCGAGCCCCTGGAGCAGCCGCTTGCGATCCTGGGCCGTCTGCAGCCGCCCGAGGAACCACCACCCGGCGTTGGACAGCGCCTTGTAGTCGACGTCGACGGGGTTCTGGGTGGCCAGCAGCACCCCGAGCCCGACCGCCCGGGCTTGCTTCATCATGGACAGCAGCGGCGCCTTGGTGGGCGGCTGGTGGGGGTGGGGCGGCAGGTAGCCGGCCACCTCGTCGAAGAACAGCACCGCCCGCAGCCCCGACGTGCCCGGCATCTTCCGGCTCCACGCGCGCAGCCGGGACAGCAGCAGGCTCAGGAAGAACTGCCGGGGGCCGTCCGCCAGGTGCGCGAGGGACACCACGTGCACCGGCGTGCGCCCGCCGTAGGCGGCCGGGAGCCCGTGGGCATCGCCGAGCCACGCGTCGAGGTCGAGCGAGACGCCGCGCGTCCACGCTGCGAAGCTCGGCGAGGCGACGACCCCGTTGAGCTGCATGGCGAGCTTCAGCCGATCGTCGGGCGGGAAGAAGGTGTCGACGGGGAAGACCCCGACCTTCGCGAACGGGGGGTCCACGAGGCGCACGATCAGGGCCTCGAGGTCGGGATCCTCGCCCGCGCGCCAGGCGGCCTCGAGCACGTGGCTCAGCACGATGTGCGCGGGATCGCGGACCGGATCGGAGGTCCGCCCGACGAGCCCGAGGAGCCCTGAGACGGTCTGGGCGACGACCTCGCGCAGGGTGTCTTCGTCGTCGAGGATGCCGGGCGGGCGCCGGAACGCGCCGAGCACGTCGACGGGGGTGCCGGCGTCGCTGCCGGGCGTGAGGAGGGACAGCGCGAGCTGGTCCTTGAGCGCGCGCAGGCGGGCCCCGTCGATGCCCCAGTCGGCGAGCCCCTTGGCCCACCGGGCGGCGACCTCGCCGGCGTCGGCGCCGGCCTCGACCCATGGGGCGAAGGCCTCGGCGGACAGCGACGGGAAGAGCAGCGCGAGGTTGGCGAGATCGCCCTTGGGGTCGATGGCGAGGATGGGTACCTGGGCGCGCACGAGCTCCTCGAGCAGGACCACGCACAGCCCGGTCTTGCCGGAGCCGGTCATGCCCACGACGACCCCATGTGTGCGCAGCCGGTCGGGGTCGAGCTCGACGTCTCGCCCCGCCTCGTCTCGCCCGACGAACAGTCCGCTCACTGGCCCTCCTGGCAACCCCCGCCGACGGGCGGGGCCGACGCCAAGCTATTGGGCGACGGGCCGGCTGCCGAGGGCCTGCGAGGACCTTCGCGCGTCAGAGGTGACCGGTGACCGTGTAGGCCGCGTCAGCGCCGCCGGCCGGGCACACCCGGGAGACCCGGATCTCGATGTCGGTGTCGTCCGTATACTCGCCGAACGAGGCGTCGATCGCGCAGAAGCCGGTGGCGTCGGTCTCGCACGACAGCCCGGACGCGTGCACGTTGGTGAACACCCGCAGCTCGTAGCAGTCGAGCTGCGCCGTCCCGCTGACCGACAGGGCGAGGTCGACGTCGTTCTGGCAGAACAGGCCGCCGTCCGCGAACAGGCGGTACCAGTCCGGCGCGGATCCGACCGCCGCGTCGAAGCCTGCGATGGGCGGGTCATGACGCGCCCGGTGGGACAACAGCCGGCCCGAGATGTTCGGGTCGCTCTCCTGGTCGTCGCAGCTCCGGGTGCCCAGATCGGTGGCCGTGCCGGGGGTGTGGTTGCCGATCACCGCCTCGGAGACCTCGCAGCCGTTGTCGGGATCGCCGTCGACGTTCCAGGTCTCCCCGGCACACACGATCCGTTCGTCGCGCGTGGGGTCGGTCCGGTCCGCGAAGAACTCTTCGCCATCGGAGATGCCGTCTTGGTCGGTGTCGGCGGCGGTCGGATCCGTGCCCATCGCCTGCTCCTGGCGCGCCCCGAGGCCATCGGCGTCCGCGTCCTCGACGACCACGAGGTGCAGCGTGTTGCCGGGGGAGAGCACCACCTCGGCGAGCGTGTCGACCCGCTGGATCTCGCCCGCCTGGTCGAGCATCGCCACGCCGTCGGCCTCCTCGAGCCCCAGCAACGCGAGGGCATCGAGCGCGGGCAGCCCTTCCTCCTCCCCGTGGGAGGTCGCGACGAGGAAGCGCTCGGCGACGCCGACGCCATCGTCGACGATCACGGTGGCGGTCCGCCCCCGGAGGGCGCCGTCCTGGACCCCGCGCGCGTCCCTCTCGCCGTCGCCGAACGTCGCATCGATGATCCGGAACACGAGCTGCGAGGACGTGCCCAGGAGGGCCAGCGACGCCGCATTCGGCAGCGCGCCGGTCTCGAAGCGACCCGCGTCCACCGACACCCCGGGCCCCAGCTGCAGCTCGCCGAACCCTTCGTCTCGCGCCACGGTGAGGGATCCGAGCCGGACCAACGCATCGTCGAGGAACGGCGTGCTCATCCACACGTCGACCTCGACGCCCTCGAGGGTGTAGTGCAGGGGCGCGTGGTTGGTGAAGGTCAGCTGCAGGGCGAGCTGGGCGCCGAGCAGGGTGCCCCCGTCCGTCTCCGCCCGCGCCGCCGCCGCCTCCAGCGCATCCAGGTTCTCGCCTCGCTGCGCCTCGGACCAGTCGAGCGCGCCCTCCTGTCCGATGCCCATCGCCGGCCCGTAGGCGACCCGAGGCTGCGGCGACCCGTCGTCGACGAGCTGGACGTCATCTCCCCGGCGCAACGGCACGTCGTCGAGCAGCCCGGACCACTCCACGGCCCGCGCATGGAGCGAGGTCGGCACCGTGTCGAACGGCGATCCGTCCGCGCGCTCGACCGGGAATCGCTCCTCGGCTCCGTCCACGCGCACGTCGACCTGGAGCTCGGGAGCTGCCGCGAGTCCCACCTCGATGCGCGGGACGTCGGCGATCCGCGGGTCGTAGCGATGGGGCCGGGACGGCTCGAATCGCCCCACCTCCAGGGCGTCGTCCAGCCCGTCTCCGTCGGTGTCGCGAAGCACGACCGACGTGCCGAGCGCCCGCTCTTCTTCGTCCGTGAGGCCGTCGCCGTCGGCGTCCGGAGCGGCCGGCTCTCCCGTGTCCGGCTCTCCCGTGTCCGGCTCTCCCGTGTCCGCCGTCAAGGAGGGGCGGTCCGTCGTGCCGGTGCATCCCACGGTCGCCACCATCATCATCCACGCTGCGCGCGTCATGCCCACTCCAGCTGAGGGTTCCAACGGGAGAGCGGCGCGGGCCCGCCGACTGTCCAAAATTCGTGGACCCGCGGTGCGCGTCAGGTTGCTTCGAGGCGGCGAACCAGCCGAATGCCGACGAACGGATTGCGGTCGTCGTCGGCGAGGGGGGCTCGTGAGGCCGAGCGGATCTCCCAGGGTCGGGAGCCCCACGAACCGCCGCGCGCCACGCGTCGCTCGGCGTCCCGGAGCCCCCGCGCGGGGTCCGGCGGCGGTACCACGCCCTCGACGCCCTCGTCCTGAAAGCACCAGGTCCGGGCGTTGCCGGCCATGTGGCGCGCCCCGTAGACGCTCTCGTCGACCGGGTAGCTGTCGAACACGTCGCTCCAGAAGGCGTCGCCTTCGCCCCGCGCCGAGAACCGCATCCGCGACCAGGACGGCTCCTGGTGATCTCCCCACGGAAACCAGCGGCCGTCGACCCCGCGGGCCGCCTTGTCCCATTCGAGCTCGTGGGGGGGCCGCCATGCCTGACCGGTGCGTGCGGACAGCCACTGCGCGTAGGCCATCACACTCTGCCAGTCCAGCATCACCACCGGGTGACGCAGCCGTAGCTCCCGACCGTGCTCCGGATCGGGCCGAGGCACGTACCGTCCGTCGGGCCCTTGCATCACGAGAGAGTGCGTCGTGGCGTCGAACTGGAGTCCTCCGAGCACCCGCGAGCCCGCGGGAGCCCGCGCATTCACCTCCTCGTCGCGGCCCGTGGCGCGCAGATCGTCGAGGAACGCCAGGTAGGCCTCGGTGATGAGCGGGAACCGCTGGATGACGAAGCCGTCGATCCACAGGCGACGGGCGGGGAGCCCGAGCATGGCGTCGGGATCACCGCCTGACGCGAACCAGCCGGGCGGCACGTAGACCTCGTCGGGCCCGAGCGTGCCCGTGCGCAGCAGCGGCACGGGGCAGGGCTCGGTCGCGCCGGGGGGGCGGCCGTCCCAGTAGGCCTGGCGGCCGATGTGCACCGGATAGCGTGCGTCGTGGTGCCCCTCCGCGCGCAGGATGCAGAGGTAGCTGCCCATGTCGAGCCGCACCTCGCGAATCGGCGTGGTCCCCAGGCTCCGCTCGAACCGCGCCACGCGACGTCGGTTCACCGTCTCGAAGCGGTGCAGCAGCACCTCCGCCGGAGGATCCGTGACGAGGGTGAGCCGGCCCTCGCCGCGCAAGTAGGCCGTGTACCTGCCGGACCGGTCGGCCTCGCGCAGCTGCGCCTCGGCCCGGGTGACCGCTGGGCGGTCCCGGGCGGCTTCCGCTTCGCGGTGGCGAGCGGCGAAGTGATCGGCCAGCCGATCGTGGGCTCCGATCGTGTCGGGCGCCCGCTCGAGCGCCGCGCCGAGCACCTGGAGGCGTCGGACGGTGAGCACCTCCGCGGTCTGTCGAAGATCGGCCGCCCGATCGGCCTTGGCCCAGCTCGGCGCCTTGATCTCCTCGCTCTCCCCGGGCGCCAGCGCGTTCAGCTCGGCCTCGGCCTCGGCCTCGAGTGCTTCGCACTCGGCCAGCACCGAGCGGCGCTTCGCTTTCAGCGCGTCGGCACGACGCACGAACGCGGCCGCCTCGGACCGCGCCGCTTCGCCATCGAGCCAGGCACGCAGGGCATCCGCGACACGGTCGGCGCTGGCCGGACGGTCGGCCGGATCCCGGGCCATCGCGTGCTGGCACAGCCGGACGAGTGGCTGTGGCGCGGGGGGCCCGTCGCTGCGCCCTACCGCGAGGGGCGGCGGACCGCGGCGCACCTGCTCGAGGGTGTCGAGCGGCCCCGAGCCGCGGTACGGGTCGCGGCCGGAGAGCACGGCGTAGAGCACGGCGCCGAGGGCGTACACGTCGGCGGCCGGGGAGGGCGCGGCGCCCTGTAGCAGCTCAGGGGCGAGGTAGGCGGGGGTGCCGGCGAGCCCGCCCTCGGAGGTCGTGCGAGCCAGCCCCCAGTCGAGGACCCAGGCCTCTCCGCCGGGCCCGAGCATCAGGTTCGCGGGCTTGAGATCGCGGTGCTGCACCCCGCGCCCGTGGGCGTGGGCGACCGCCCGACACGCACGCTCGAGGGCGTCGACGAGGCCCCGGAGGGACCAGCCGTCGTCGGTCGGGCCCCAGGCGCGCGGGGACGTCTGCTCGTGCAGCGCTTCGAGGGCCACCTGCACCGTCTGGCCGTGCACCTCGGACATCGTGAGGTAGGGTCGCCCGTCCGGGAGCGTGCCGCGCTCGTAGACCGGCACGATCCCCGGGTGCTGTAGCGATGCCTGGATCTGCGCCTCCGCCACGAAGCGCGCGGTGGCAGTGGCGCGGCGCTCGGGGTCGGGATCGAGGTGGTGGACGGTGCGCAGGAACTTGAGGGCCACGGTGCGCGCGAGCTCGGGGTCGTGGACCCGCCGGACCTCGCCGATGCCTCCGATCCCCAGCAGTCCGAGGTCGGCGTAGCAAGAGGCCGCCAGGGGGCCGGGGCTGGGCTCGTCGACGAAGGGCTCCTGGACGCGCACTTCGGCATCGTGGGGGACCTCGAAGGCGAGGAAGGATCGTACGGCGGCGTGCAGGCGCGGATCGCGGGCACCCAGCGCGTCGAGCCATTCGGCCCGATCCGGCCCCCGGAGCGCCTGGACTTCCACGAAGGCAGCCTTGAGCCGGGAGAACGAGTCAGCCATCGGCGAGTTGCTTGCGCAGCCAGGTGAGGGCGAAGGCCCACTCGCTCTGCACGGTGGCGCGGCTGACTCCGAGCGCAGTGGCGAGGTCGGCTGCGGAGCATCCGCCGAACACGCGCATCTCGACGATCTGGGCGACGCGTGCGTCGAGCTCCCCCAGCTGGTCGAGCGCCTCGTGCAGCGCCAGGACGTCGAGCTCCAGGCCATCGTCGGCGAGGCGGCGCTCCGTGTAGGTGATCCTTACGGCGGCTCCGCCCCGCTTGGCGGCGCGCCGCTCCCGCGCGCGGTCGACCAGCACGTGTCGGGCGACTCGAGCGAGGAGGCGTCGAAGGTGGGCCTGATCGTGGACCTCGAGGGCCTGCCCGCCGACGAGGCGCAGGTACACCTCGTTGGCGAGATCGGCGGTCTGTAGCGAGGACGCTCGCTCCCGCCGCAGGGCTCGGTGCGCAGCTTGCCGCAGCGCCTGCAGGAGAGACTGCTGATCGCGCGGACGGTCGCTCCGGAGCAGCGCATGGATCTCGGTGGGTTTCATGTCGTGGGTCTGTACCCGATCACGGTCGCGTTGGGTGCTCCGGTCGAGAACGTCCCAGGCGCGGGGCTGGCCGTACCGCCCGGTGGCCGCCCCCTCCGCGCTGCGCGGCAGATGCGGCCCCGCAGGGGTCCACGCGCCGCGACGCGAGGCGCAGTGTGGCCGGCTCCCCCACCTCGCGAAATGGAGACGTCGCCGCTGAGGAACCGGGTCCCACGGTCGCGACCATCGCGACCACGTTCGGGATCGCCAGCCTGGCTGCGGACGAAGGCCACGTTGGGGATCGCGCGCCTGTGGGCCTGCAGACGGCTGCGGCCGAAGGCCACGTTCGGGAGCGGGGGCCTGTGGGCCTGCAGACGGCTGGGGCCGAAGGCCGCGTTCGGGAACGGCGGCCTGTGGGCCTGCAGACGGCTGGGGCCGAAGGCCAGGTTCGGGAGCGGCCGCCCGTAGGCCTGCAGACGGCTGCGGCCGACGGCCGCGTTCGGGAAGGGGCGCCTGTGGGCCTGCAGACGGGTGCGGCCGAAGGCCGCGTTCGGGATCGCCGGCTTTGCGACCGAGCCGGAGTCCGCCCTGCACACAACCCCTCGGATCTTTCTTCGTCCTCGGAGTTGTGTGCTGGATCAGGACACAACTCGGCCGATGTCCGGACATCCCCGGAGTTGCGTGCGAATAGGTCACACAACTCGGAGGAGAACCGGAGAAGTCCCGAGTTCTGTGCAGCTCCCCCGGAGGACAGGGGTGGCCCTGCACCGGGCGCTCGGCCTGCGCTTCGCG
>CAYMSU010000236.1:0-9661 GCA_964393165.1 uncultured Enterobacteriaceae bacterium | reverse complement strand
AAACGGTAGCCGGCGGCTTCCTCTGCGGTTTGCCATTCGAACGTCGTTGCCAGCCCATTGCCCGAGCCCTCCCGAGCCCGCGACGTCATCTCCTCGATGCCCTGAATCCCCTGGACCGCCTCCTCGACCGGCAGGACGATCCCCTGCTCGACCTCGGCGGGCGCGGCGCCCGGGTAGCTCACCGAGACCTCGACCACGTCGGGCTCGAACGGCGGGTCGACCTCCTTGCCGACCCGCAGCGCCGACAGCAGGCCGCCGACCAGCAGCAGGATCATGAGCAGGTTCGCGGCGATCGGATGGCGGACCATCCACGCGATGGGGCCGCGCGTGGCGGGGCCGCGCGTCATGGCGTGGCGACCCGCAGCGGGGCCCCGTCGACCACGGTAGCGAGGTCCGTCGCCACGATCTGTGCGTCGTCCGCGAGCCCCGCGCCGATGTACGCGTACTCGGCGTCCTCGAGGACGACCTCGACGGTGCGGATCCGGAGCACGTCCTCCTCCATCACCCACACCGTGCGGTCCTGGCGCAGCAGCTCCCGCGGCAGGCGGAGCACGTCGGGCAGCTCGACGCCCGGGAGAGTGGCGTGCACGAAGGCCCCGGCCAGCAGCGGCGGTCCCTCTCCTGGTCGGCCGAGATGTCCCCCTCGATCTGCTCCCGCTCGATCTTCGCGACCGCCTGGCGCCCGCGCTCCAGCGCAAGCTCGGAGCGCGCCTGCCGCAGGGCGCTCTGCTGCTGCGCCAGCCGGTTGCGCGCGTCCGCCGGGTCGAGGAAGACGAGCGGCTCGCCCTCCGCGACCGTGCGCCCGGGGACGAAGTCCTCGCTCAGCGCCTGTACCTGCCCGGACCCGCGCGGGGACAGCGCCACGTCCTGGCTCGGCCGCACCGTGCCCAGGGCCTCGAGCCGCGGGCGGAACGTCCCCCGCTCGGCCGTGGCGAGCTCGACGAGCATCGCCGTGCGGCGGGTGGCGCCCTCCTGCCGGGCCTCCGGCTCGGTGGCGTAGATCGCGGCGACGACGCCGAGCGTGAGCGCGGCGATGCCCAGGCAGGCAGCCACCGTCTGCGCGACCGTGAGGCGTGGGCGCTCATCCATCGCGCGCCTCCGGGGGCGTGAGGCCACCTGCGAGCGCGACGTAGAGATCGACGCGGCGGAGCAGCGCCTCCTGCTCCGCGGCAATCGACTGCCGCCGGAGCTGCTGCGCGGTCGTCTGGGCGGTGAGCGTGTCGAGGTAGCCCACCTCGAGGCCGCCCACGTACTGGGCCTGCAGCCCCCGGGCCGCCCCGTCGGCGAGGTCGACCTGCCGCGCGAGGTTGTCGACGACCTGGGCCTGGATCCGGTCGCGCGCGAGCGCGTCCTCCACCTCGCGCAGGGCGTCGAGCAAGGTCGCGCCGTACTCCGCGAGCTGGGCGTCGGCCGCCGCCCGAGCGCGCCGGACCTCCGCCCGGCGCCGGCCGGACTCGAAGATCGGCCCGAGCAGGCCTGCGCTCACCGAGGCGACCCATCCTTGCAGCAGCGCGGCAGCCGACGTGGGTGCCGTCGACGCGACGCCGGACAGCGTGAGCCGCGGGAGCCGGTTCGCGACCGCCACCGCGATCTCGGCGTCGGCCGCCCGCAGGGCGTGCTCCGCCGCGAGCACGTCCGGCCGGCGGCGCAGCAGCTCCGCAGGCACGCCCGCCGCGGGCAGCGGGGGCGGGAGCGGCAGGGCGGACGGGCGCGCCTCGATCGGCGCCTGGGGAGGCCGCCCGAGCAGGGTCGCGAGCCGGTGCTCGAGGATCTCCCGGGTGGCGAGCTGGTCGAGCCGCGCCGCCTGCGTCTGCGCGAGCAGCCGATCCTGGCGCAGCGTGTCGGCCTGGCGGACCACCCCGTTGAGGAACCGCGCCCGGGTGACCGCGGCCATGCCCTGGTTGGCCCGGATCTGCTCATCCAGCAGCGTGAGCTGCTCCTCCACCGCAGCGAGGCCGATCCACGTGCGCACGACCTCCGCGGACAGCGACAGCGCGGCGGCCTGGGCGTCAGCGTTGGAGACCGCCACCCGCTCGCGCTCGGCCTGGACGCCCGCCCGGATCCGACCCCAGAGGTCGACCTCGTAGCTGATGCGGCCCCCGACCTCGACGGGCACGCGCTGCACGCCGCCAAACGGATCGTCGGTACCGACCGAGCCCTCGGCGAATCCGGACAGCGAGGGGCCGAAGCTCGCGCCCTCGCGACGAGCCAGCGCGCGGGCCGCCTCGAGCCGTGCGAAGGCGGCCCGCACGGTGAAGTTGCCGGCGAGCGCCTCGCCGACGACCCTGTCCAGCACCGGATCGTCGAAGGCCTGCCACCACGCCTCGGGGCGCGCCGCCTCGCCGGATGCCGAGAACACCAGCTCCCCGACGTCGACGGGAGCCGGCGCGTGGGTGCGGACGCCGCAAGCTGCAGCGCCGAGCCATAGCCACAGTTCAAGCCAGCGGTGCATAGGCCCCCCCGGCGCCCCCGCGTATTCTTTCACGCCTCCGTCAGGGTCCTTAAGAGGGAATCCTCGGGCTCCCTGGGGGAGTCCAGAAGAGTCCTGTCCGCGAACGTGAGGGATGCATGACCACCCAGATCGTCCGCGGCGGCCCCATCGCGCTCCTCGGCTACAGTGTCGACGCCATGGAGGCGGCGCGCACGCTCGGCTACCGCTTCGTCATGGTCGTGCCCCCGGGCTTCGACGAGTACGTGCCAGAGGGCATCGCCACGGTGACGTGGGAGTTCGACCGCTTCGACGACCGCTCGAGCGAGCTCCTCGAGAAGCTCGAGGTCCTCGGCTGTCGGCTGTCCGTCCCCCTGTACGAAGAGACCGTGGAGTGGGCCGGCGCGCTCAACACGTCCTTCCTGCACGATCCCCGCCGCTTCGCCAAGGTCATGCTGCTCCGCGACAAGGCCATGATGAAGCGAAAGGCGCAGATGGCGGGCATCCGGGTGGGCGCCTTCCAGGAGGTCGACGACGCCGAGGAGCTGCGCAAGTTCTTCCGCCGGGTGAACGAGGCGGCAGCGCGCATCGTCGGCGACGAGCCCGAGCCCGTGCACGTCAAGCCCCTGCGGGCGGCGGGGAGCGTAGGGCACCGGTTCCTGCGCAAGCCCCAGCAGATCGCCGACATCCCCGAGGACGGGTACCCGCTGCTCGCGGAGAGCCACCTCGGTGGCCAGGAGTTCTCGGTCGAGGCCTTCGTGCACGACGGGCGCATCCACTTCATGAACATCGACGAGTACGTGCACCTCGGCTACACGCAGCACACCCCGGCGGGGCCGGGCCTCGAGGAGCAGCGCGCAAAGATCAAGAAGCAGGTCGAGAAGCTGATCAAGGCGTTCGACATCCGCTACGGCGTGATCCATCCCGAGTACTTCCTCGACGAGAACGGTGAGATCGCCGTTCTTCCCCGACGAGGTCGAGGGCCGCAAGGGCTACGCGGGCAACTGCCTCGTGTTCCCGAAGCGGGCGCGGGTCGAGAAGCTCAACGTGCCCGACGAGCTGACCGAGCACCCCTACTTCGTGTCGCACACGATGTTCGAGCCGATCCCGCACGACGTGTCCGACCGCACGGGCTTCGGCAACCACTACGGCACGATCTTCTTCTTCGGCGACGACGCGGCGGACATGCGCAAGGCGCTGGAGCACTTCGAGCACGTCGACTTCTACGCCCAGGCGGATGACCCCGCTCCGCGCCACCGCCGGCCACGGCCCTACCGCAGCCCACACGGCGAGCGTGTGGCATGCGGACGCGCCCAGCCCGGGCGTCCTCGCGCTGCACGGGTTCACGGGGTCGGGTGCAGACTGGGCTCCCGTCGCCGAGTCGCTCGAGGCCCCGGTGCTCGCCCCTGATCTGCTCGGGCACGGCGGGTCGCCGGCCCCGGCCGACGCCCGGGCCTACCACATCGAGGAAGTGGTCGAGCACTGCCTGCGCTGGTGCGATCAGCGTCCGGAGTGGCTCGTCCTCGGGTACTCGATGGGCGGGAGGGTCGCCCTGCGCCTCGCGGCCGCACTCGGCCATCGACTGCGGGGGCTCCTCCTGATCAGCACGTCGCCGGGCATCGAGGATCCCGGCGAGCGAGCCGCGCGAGCCGCGCGAGACCGCGCGCTCGCCGATGCCATCGAGGCCCACGGCACAGCCTGGTTCGTCGAGCGGTGGGCGCAGCACCCGCTCATCCGCTCCCAGCAGCAGATCCCCGAGCCGATCCGCGCCGCCATGCAGCACCGAAGACGGCAGAACCGACCCGCCGGGCTCGCCGGCTCGCTCCGGGGGATGGGCCAGGGCGTGGTGACGCCGGCCTGGGACGCCCTCGCCGCCATCGAGGCCCCCACCTTGTGGCTCTCGGGGGAGCACGATCCGCAGTACACGAGCATCGCCGCACGCGGCGTGGCGTCCCTCCCGAGCGCGCGCCACGTCGTGGTCCCCGATGCCGGCCACTGCCCGCACCTCGAGGCCCTTCAGGCGGCCCTGCCGCCCATGCAGCGCTTCGTAGCGGCGGTGACCCGCCCTGGCCCATTCGACTGGGCTGGGGCTGTCAATACGGTACCCGGCGGGTGATCGCGCATCCTCGGGGGGCCTCGCAGCGGCGCGGAATCGTTACGAAGTCGATCTCGGCGGCCTCTCCTCCGAGGCCCACGGGGCCTCGCCCACCCCCATCGACGAAGCAGGATGCAGGAGACCAAACCGGACACTCGCCCTGGCTCCGCTCTCGGGTACCGCGCTCCGGGCGCGCCCGGTGGCTGGCGCAGGGGCGACTCCGATCCCGTCTCGCCCACCCGGGTCAGCGACGCCTGGCAGTGGCTCGAGCCGCACGTCGGCGTCCCGCGGTTCGGGTTCGTCCGGCGAGACGGCACTGGGCTCCTCGGGGTCGGCATCGCCGAGACGGTAGCGGGGTCCTCGATGGTCGACCTGCTTCGTCAGCTGAGCGGCCGGGAGGGCGCGTGGTTCGTCGGCGGGAGCTTCGACCCCGTGCGCCCGCGAGACCCGTGGTGGGCGCCCTTCGGCGGGGCGCGCGCCTGGCGTCCGCGCGCCACGCTCGCGCTGCCCGCGACCACGCCGCCAGCCGGTCGGTGGGCGACCTCCCCGCCATCCTCGGAGCTCGCGCCCGATCCTGGCGCTCCCTCGCTCGGCCTCGTCCCCGACCGAGCCCAGTGGCAGGCGCTCACCGACCGCGCCGCGTCCGGGATCTCGGCCGGCACCTTCGACAAGGTGGTCCTCGCGCGAACCATCACGGAGCGCGCGGAGGCGGGTGCCCTCGCCTGGCTCCGCGGGCCCCAGCGGGCCCGCGAGATGCCGTTCCTGTACGAGCCCGAGCCTGGTGTCGCGTTCGCTGGGCTCACGCCGGAGCTCCTCTTCGACCGGGTCGGGACCACGGTGCACAGTGAGGCGCTCGCGGGCACCGACGTGAACGACCCCGCGGGCCGCGCCCGGCTGCTCGCCAGCGACAAGGACGCGCGCGAGCACGCTCTCGTGGTCGACGGGGTCCGGCGCGTGCTCGAGCCGATGTGTCGAGGCCTCGAACGCTCCGCGCTGGACCTGGCCGAGGCAGGCAGCCTGGTGCACCGCCTGGTAGCGTTCCGGGGGCACCTCGCGCCGCCGGTCAGCGACGCGGATCTCGTCGAGCGGCTCCATCCCACGCCCGCCGTGGCCGGCACCCCGAGCGACGCAGCGCTCGCGTTCTTGCGCGCCCACGAGCCGTTCGACCGTGGCTGGTACGCGGGCCCGATCGGCCTCGTCGAGCCCGGCCGCACGAGCCTCGCGGTCGCCCTGCGCTGTGCGCTGTGGCGCGGCGACGCCCGCATCGCCTACGCTGGAGCCGGCTGGGTCGCCGGCTCCGAGGCCCAGGCCGAGTGGAACGAGACCGAGAGCAAGAGCCTGGCGGTGAGACGCCGATGAGCCTCGCGGCACGCAACACCTGGGTCGGGCGCATTCTCGTGGAGGAGCTGGCCCGGCTCCAGACGCCGCTCGTGTGCCTCGCGCCTGGGGCGCGGTGTGCGCCGCTGTCGATGGCGCTGGGCGTCAGCCGCCGGGTCGACTGGGCCCCCTTCGTCGACGAGCGGGCAGCCGCCTACCACGCGCTCGGCGTCGGGCGCGCCACCGGGCGGCCCGCAGCCGTCGTCACCACCTCGGGAACCGCCGTCGGCAACCTCGTGCCGGCCGCGATGGAGGCCGACCGCGCCGGGGTTCCCCTGCTGCTGCTCACCGCCGACCGCCCGGCGGAGCTGCGCGAGACCGCCTCGAACCAGACCGTGCAGCAGGCGAACGTCCTCGCATCGCTGGCGCGCTACCGCGCCGACCTCCCGTGCTCCGACCCCGCGCTGTCGCTCCGCGCGCTGCTGTCCACGCTCGACCACGCCGTACACGTGGCCACCAGGGACCGCGGGCCGGTCCACCTCAACCTGCAGCTCCGGGAGCCGCTGGGTCCCGAAGAGGCCGCCGTCCCCGCGTCGATCGCCGCGTGGTGGGACGATCCCGACCACGCCCCCTGGGTCCGCGCCGACGTCCCCGCGGCCGAGCCGTCCGCCCCCGCGGCGCAGACGCTCCGCGCCCTCGCCCAGGTGCGCCGGGGGCTCCTCGTCGTCGGCAGCCTGCCCGTCGGCGCGCGCGAGCCCGTCACCGAGGTCGCGCGCACGCTCGGGTGGCCCGCGTACTGCTCGCCGGACTCGGGCGTGACCGCCGGCGGCCTCGGCCTCGACTCGGCGCTCGCCGATGCCGCGCTCGCCGAGCGGCTGGCCCCCCACACGGTGGTGTGGATCGGGGGCGCCGTCGTCAGCAAGCGGGTGGTCACCTGGCTCCGGGAGCGGCCGGAGCCGCTCGCGCTGATCTCGGTGACCGACGGCGGCGCGCGGATCGATCCCGCGTTCCGGGTGCGGGAGCGGATCGTGGTCGACTACCCGCGGCTCGTCGACCTGGTCCCGCCAGGCACGCCCGACCCCCAGTGGCGGCGCGACTGGGAGCAGCTGCACGACGCCGCCTCCCGGTCGGTGGCGTCGGCCGTCGAGGGCTGGTCGGAGCTGTCGGCGACCCACGCGGTGCTGGCCGCGTCGCGGGCGGTGTTTCTCGGCGCGAGCCTGCCGATCCGGCTCGCCGACTGGGTGAGCCCCCCCAGCGTCGTACGGATCGGCGCCAACCGCGGAGCCAGCGGGATCGACGGCGTGATCGCCACGGCCGCGGGGTGGGCGCGCCACGTCGAGGGGCCCTGCCGGGTGCTGGTCGGGGACCTGACCGCGCTCCACGACCAGGGCTCGCTCGCGCTGGCCCGCGCCTGCGGGCTGCAGGTCACGGTGCTGAACAACGGAGGCGGCTCGATCTTCGGGATGCTGCCGTTCCGCGGCGTCGAGGGCTTCGATCGCGTCTTCCGGAACGCACACGACCGGAGCCTGGCCCCCCTCGCCGAGGCCCACGGGCTGAGCACCGCGGTGGTCGAGCGGAAGACGGACCTCGAGGCCGCGCTGGCCGACCCGGGCGTGCACCTCGTGGAGGCGCGGTTCGCGCACGACGACACGATGCAGGCGCTGGCGGCGCTCCACCAGGAGACCGGCGCCCGCCTGCGAGCGAGCTGGGGGCTCCCATGACCGAAGCCCGCCCCTCGGCCCTCGCCATCTGGGTCTCCGCCGCGCGCCCGCGCACCCTCACGGCCGCCTTCGCGCCGGTGTTCATCGGGGCCTGCCTGGCCTACGGCGACGGGGTGCTCGACCTCGCGGTGGTCGCGGCCTGCCTGGCGGGGGCGGTGAGCATCCAGATCGGAACCAACTTCGCCAACGACTACTTCGACTTCCTCAAGGGGGCGGACACCGAGGCGCGCGTGGGCCCACTCCGGGCCACCGCCGCGGGCTGGGTCACCCCCCGGCAGATGCTGCTGGCCACGCTGCTGGCCTTCCTGTCGCTGGTGCCGTCCGCGGCCTACCTCATCTCGGCGGCCGGCTGGCCGCTCGTCGCCATCGGCCTCGTGAGCGTGGCGTGCGGCATCGCCTACACAGGAGGCCCCTTGCCCCTCGCCTACGTCGGCCTCGGCGACGTGTTCGTCCTCGTGTTCTTCGGCCCCGTCGCGGTCGCAGGCACCTACTACGCCCAGTCCCTGGCGATCCCCCCCACCGTGGTGGCCGCGGGCCTCGTGCCCGGCCTCCTCGCGACCGCCCTGCTCGCCGTGAACAACCTGCGCGACGTGCACACCGATCGCGTCGCCCACAAGCGCACCCTCGCCGTCCGGTTCGGAGAGCGCTTCGCCAGGCTCGAGATCGCGGCCTGCCTGCTCCTCGCCATCGTGGGGATCCCGGTGGCGCTCGTCGTCTACGAGGGGGGCCACTACGGTGCGCTCGCGAGCCTCCTCGCCACAGTCCCGGCGGTCGGGATCGTCCGCCGCGCCTACGCGGAGGAGGGGCGCGCGCTGATCCCCGTGCTCGAGGACATCGGCAAGCTGCTGCTGGGGCAGAGCCTGCTGTTCGGTCTCGGCTGGGCGCTCACGTGACGCGCCCTGGGCGCTCGGGACCGTCGTGAGGCTCGTCGAGGTGCAGCTCCGAGAGGAGGTCCGGCGCTGGGCAGGCGCTCCGCTGCTGCCGAGCGAGGCGCGGCGGACGTGGATCGTCCGGCTGCGGACGGACGCCGGTGGGACGGCAGAGTGCGAGGTCGCGTGGCTTCCCCGCGCCGGCCCCGAGCAGGACGTGCCCGCTCTCGTCGCAACCTGGGCGTGGGGGTGGCTCGGGCGCCCGCTGCCCTCGGCCGACGACGACCCGGCGCTGCCCGCGCCCGTCGCGTGGGCCGTCACGTCGGCGCTGGCCGAGCTGCTGGCGACCCGCGAGGAGGCGTCCCCCGGGGGCCCGATCGCCGAGAACGGCCTGCTCGCCGCCGCCGGCGGCGCCCCCACAGAGGTGGCCCGCGCCTGGTCGGCGCGCATCGCTGCGTCTCCTGACGTGCGGACCTGGAAGGTGAAGGTCGGGCGCCGCTCGCTCGAGGAGGATCTGGCCAGGCTGCGGGCCCTCGTGCTGCCCGAGGGGGTCCGGCTGCGGCTCGATCCCAACCGCGGATGGGGCGACCACGCGCCCGAGGCCGTCGCGGCGGCGCTCGCGGAGCTGCCGATCGAGTACGTCGAGGAGCCCGTGGGGTGGCCCGAGCTCGCCCAGTGGGCGGCCGTGCTGCCCTGCGCGGCGGACGAGAGCGTGGCCGAGGTCGACGTCGCGGCCATGGCCGACGCGGGGATCCGCGCCGTCGTGCTGAAGCCGGGGGTGGTCGGGGGCCTCGGGCGCGTCCTGCGGCTGGCCCGCGACGCTGCCGAGCGCGGGCTCGCGGTGGTCGTCTCGTCCGCGCTGGAGGGGCCGGTCGGCCGCCGGCACCTCGAGGCGCTGGTCCACCGCCTTCCCGCCCCGCGGGCGGCGGCCGGCCTCGCGCGGGGCGCGCTCGAGGAGCGTCCGTGGGCGGATCGCGCTTGCGGGAGCTGGTCGGTGGCCAGCGACCCCCTCGCGCTCGCCGCAGGCCGGTTTCCCGAGGCGATCGCGCTCGACGCCCGCGCGGCGTCCCCCGATGGCGACCTCGCAAGCCTGACGTTCGCCGAGTGGGACCGGGCCGCGTCCGCGCAGGCCGAGATCCTCGGGGACCGCCGGGGGCAGCGCATCGCGCTCGAGATCGACGGCCCCGACGGCGCCGTGCGACTGCTCGCGATCCTGCGCGCCGGGGGGATC
>CAYMSU010000235.1:0-9662 GCA_964393165.1 uncultured Enterobacteriaceae bacterium | reverse complement strand
GGCGAACAGCGTGGCGGGGACCGCGAGCACCGCTCCGATCCCGAAGCACGCCAGGCCTCCGAGCACGCCGAGCGCCTGGAGCACCCCGGCCAGGACGAGGCGCCCGACGTGAGCGCGGAGCTCCCGCCCGACCCCGCGCAGGTCGGCCGAGGCCGAGAAGAGCAGCCGCCCCGCGAGCACCGACGCGGGCGCCGCCGCGAACGGGAACACCAGGGGGAGCCCGAGCAGGAGGTACCAGCCGGCCTGTCCCAGCGCGAACGTGAGCGCGGCCACGGGCATCGCCAGGCCGACCGAGAGGCCCCAGAGGCGCCCGAAGGTCCCGGGGTGCGCCCGGATGAGCCGCAGACTCAGATCGAAGATCTCCAGCGGGCCCCGCGGGCGCAGCACGACGCGGCTGAGGTGGGGGTTCGCGATCGCGGCCCCCCGGGGGGCGGGGGCCGCGCCAGAGGCGGCGTCGGGTGCGCTCACGCAGCCCCCCGAGCCCGGGCGAGCGGCCGCCGCCCACCGAACAGCAGCCAGGCGAACACGATGCCCCACTGCAGGAGGCCGAAGGCGTACTTCACCGAACGGGGCACCGGCCCCGCCGACCAGAACCCCTCGATCATCGCGGCGACCGCGATCAGCGCGGCGGCCCCGAGCACCAGCCGGTAGAGCGCCGGCGCGGCGTGTCGGAGCGAGCCGAGCCGCGTGCGCCCCTCGGTGACCACGATGGCCCAGCCCAGGCGCAGCCCTGCCGCGCCCGAGACGCAGATCCCGGTGAGCTCCCAGGCCGAGTGCCCGCTCACGAACTCGAGGAGGTTGCCGCCGAGGCCCACGCTGGACAGGTAGCCGAACACGGTCCCGATCATCAGCCCGTTGTAGACGAGGAAGAAGACGGAGCCGAGCCCCGCGAACACCCCCATGACGAAGCAGCGGAAGGCGATCCCCACGTTGTTGAAGACGTAGAAGCCGGCCATCCCCGCATCCCCGGAGAACCCGCGGCTCATGTCGCTCCGGCCGTAGGCCTCCTCGAGCCCCTCCAGCGCCCCGGCAGGGAGGATCGACGCGGCAAAGGACGGATCGGCGAGCGACCCGACCACCCCGATGAGGAACGGCCCGTAGAACATGGCCGTGGCCATGGCGAAGAACCACCATTGCTGGCGGATCTCCCGGGGGAACCGGACCAGCGCGTCTCGCACGAGGCCGAGCCCGAGGCCCGCCGGCCGTACCGAGTACAGTCGGTTGTGGGCCTGTCCGGCGAGGTCGTCGAGGAACCCCTGCACGTCCTGCGGGAGCCCGAGCCCGCGGGCGCGGGACAGGTCGGCACACACCGCGCGGTAGCCGGCCGCCAGCTCCGACCACTCCTCCGGGCCGTCCGGGCCGATGGCCAGCAGCCGCTCGAGCCGCTCCCATCGGGGGCGGCGGGGGGCGAGGAACGCCTCGCGGTCCGTCGCCCGACTCACGGCGCCCGCTCCGGGGTGCCCTCGCGGTCGCGGCCGGTCGCGCGGGCATACGCGAGCGCCAGCACCCGGCTGTCCGCCTCGGCGTGGACCTGCTCGCGCTCCCGGAGCACCGGCGCGAAGAACCTCGCCAGCTCTTCCGCCCGCGCCGGCGACAGCCGGCGCCGACGCCGGAGGAAGGCCTCCACCACCTGCAGCTCCTGGTTCGACAGCACCACCCCGGGGGGCAGCGCCTGCCGCTCCTCCTCCGTGATCGGCGGGTCGACCTCGACCGTGCCGAGCACCCGCGCGCTCTCCTCGCTCACCACCACGGTTCCCGCGACGACGTCCCCGAGACGCCGCTGCCGGCGGTCCGCCGCCATCACCACCGCCGCGAGGCCGAACGTAGGCAGGAGCAGGAAGGCCACGGGCAGCGCATCGACGGCGCGCAGCAGGTTGCGCAGCAGGAAGTCGGGCAGCCGGGCGGGCGCTCCGTCGTCACGCACCACCCGCAGGCCGAGCACCATCTTGCCGGGGGTCTGCCCCGACCACAGGGTCTCGCAGACCGCCCCGTACAGCCACTGCAGGGCGAACAGCCCGACCAGGAGCAGGCCCGCACCCACGCCCTGCATGCCCGGGACGAGCCGGAGCGCGGTGAGCGCCGCGGCGAGCACGAGCGTGAGGAGGAACTGGACGCCGACGTCGAGCGCCCAGGCCGCCGCGCGCTGGCCGGGCCCCGCGAGCCGGTACCGGAAGCGCACGCGCTCGGGCGTGTCGACAGCGGCGGTCGTGTCGATCAGGGTCACGGGCTCCCGCTCGGCTCGCGGCGTGGGAGCTCGGCCGAGCCCCTCGCCGCAAGCTAACCACCGACGCCCCCGCCGACGGCTTTGACGCCACGAGGATCTCGCCCCGTGCTCGCCCCACGGGCCCCGCGAGATCCGCGGTGCTACTCTCGTGGCCATATGGACCACGATGCGCTGGTTGCGCTGGTCGACCGGGCGGCAGCGCGAGGCGCGTCCGCCGAGGTCGTCGCTCGCGCCCAAGAAGAAGTCAGCGAGCTCTTCCTCGCCCACCAGGAGCGGCTGTACGGGCTGTGCCGCCGCTTCGAGGGCACCGTCGACACCGCGCGGGCCCGGGCCGTCGAGTCCATCCACGTCGGCCACCGCAGGCTCGGCGAGTGGCGGGGCGAGGGGCGCTTCTGGCCGTGGCTGTACGAGGTGGGGCGAGACGTCTGTCTTCGCCACCTCGCCAAGAAGCAGAGCCTGCTCACGGCCGACGGGGTCCTGATCCCCGGCAGCGACGCGGCTCGCGCGATCGCCCCCCTGCGCCGCGAAGACCGGGAGGAGCTGCTCCGCCGGGTCAGCCTGGAGGTGCTCTCGAGCGACGAGCAGGAGGCGGTGTACCTCCGCTACGTCGAGGGGCTCGAGGTCGCCGAGGTCACCGAGGTGCTCCACGTGCTCGGCACCGGCGCGCGCGGGCTGCTGCAGCGCAGCCGCCACAAGCTGGGCCTCGCCCTGCGCGAGCCGCTCGAGCGCTGGATGCGCGACAGCGTGCACGGGCCCCTCGGTCGGCATCCGTCGTTCGCGCGCCTCGCGCAAGACGACCTCTCCGAGGCGCATCGGCAGCACCTCGCGCAGTCCCCGCAGTGTCGCGTCGATCGCCGGCGGGTCCGCGATCCGCTCGAGGTGCCCGAGGCGGAGCTCGCCCAGGTCCGGCCGGCCCTCGACGAGGCGCGCGCCGAGGCCGTGCGCACCCTCCCGAGCTCGTGGCGCTCCGCGACCTCCGGGGGCCCCTCGCGCGACGGCGCGTCGCGCCTGCCGATCCTGCCCGACGGCACCGTGCTCGGCGACTACCGCCTCACCGGGCTGATCGAGCGCACCGGGATGGCCGTGGCCTACCGCGCCGTGCACGTCACGCGCGGCACCGTACACACCCTCCGGGTCCTCGCCACGCGCGACAGCAACGTGCGCGCCAGCCTCCCCCGCGAGCTGCGCCAGCTCCGGGCCCTTCACCACCCGCGGGTCGCCGCGGTCACCGACCACCTGCTCGTCGACGGCTGCCCCGCCCTCGTCACGGAGTTCGTCGACGGCCCCACGCTCGAGGTCCTCCTGCGGCACGACGTGTCGCCGCCCCTCGAGGTCGTCGACGCGCTGGCGGTCGACGTCCTCTCGGGGGTCGCGGCGGCCCATGCCGAGGGCATCGTGCACCGCGACCTGCGCACCGGCACCGTGCAGCTCGACCTGCGGAGCCCGTCGATCCATGCCCAGGTGACCGGCCTCGGCCTCGCGAGGTTGCTCTCGATCGAGGCGAGCACGCCCTTCGGCACGCCCTCGTACATGGCGCCGGAGCAGCTCCAGGATGCCAGCCGGACCGACGCCCGCAGCGACGTGTTCGCGCTCGGGAACGTGCTGTACGAGCTCGCGACCGGCCAGCGGTGCTTCGCCGCGCAGGATCACGTGGCTGCCGTCGAGCGCGTGTTCAAGCTCGACTACGTGCCCCCGCGAGAGCTCCGCCCCGAGCTCCCCGAGCGAATGGAGCAGGCGATCGTCCGGGCCCTCCAGCTCGACCCCGACGACCGGCCCAAGAGCGCCGCCGCCCTGCTCGACATCTGGACCCGGGGGGCGGGGTCGGCCCCGCGCACCTCGAGCTCCCTCACCGAGGGCGACATCGCCAGCTACCGCATGCTCCAGCGGATCGAGCCCCTGCCCGAGGGAACCGTCCCCTTCGACGGGTCCACCCCCTTCGGCGTCCCCTCGCCGCCCCCCGAGCCGTCGCCCGCCCTGCCCGCGCCCGGCGCCGGGAGCCTCGGCGCATTCGTGGGCGTCCTGCTGATCCTCGTCCTCGCGGGCGCCGCGGCGGCGTGGTCCACGCTGGCCCCCCGCCCCGCGTCGGGCCCCGTGGTCTGGCCGCTCGCGCGCAGCCTGCGCCACACCGTCGACCCCTCGCTGTCCGCCGACGGCCGCACGGTGTTGTTCAGCGACCAGGTGAACCTCTACGCGATGGAGGTCGAGGCGGCGCAGCCCACGCGGCTCACCCGGCCCGCCTTCGAGTTCGCGGCGTGGAGCCCCACGTGGTCGCCCGACGGGCAGTCCATCGCGTTCACGACCGAGCACGGCCTGTGGCAGATGCGCGCCGACGGCCGCGACCCCAAGTACATCGCCGAGCAGGGCTTCCAGCCCACGTGGTCGCCCGACGGCGACCGGATCGCCTTCGTCACCGCCCCGGGGTCCGCCGAGGGGCCCGGCCACTCGCGGCCCGCCGCCCTCCTCACGGTCAACATCCGCACCGGCGAGCGGGGCCAGATCCTCGACGAGGTGGCCGAGGGGCCGGCCCACCCCGCGTGGTCGCCCGACGGCATCCGGGTGGCCTGGTCCCAGGGGTACTCACTGTGGGTCGCCGCCGCCCAGGGCGGAAAGCCCGTGCCGCTGCCGCCAGGGCGCGCCTGGCACCCGGTCTGGATCGACGCGCACATGCTCGCCGTGCTCTGCGAGCCCGAGCCCGGTCGCTTCGGCGTGTGCGTGTACCGGGAGTCTGCCGGGTGGACCGGTCCGGACCTGTGGATCCCGCTGCCCGCAGAGCCGCGATCCTTCGACCTGTCCACGGAGGGCCGCCGCCTGGTGGTCGGGCTCCGAAAGCCCCGCCACGGCGTGATCCGCTTGTCGCTCGCGGATCCCGCGCAGCCGGCAGCCCCCGCGCTCACCGGGGGCCCCGCCCTCCGCGCGGTCGCCACCACGTGGGACGGGGAGCGCCTCGCCGCGATCGACGCCGAGCGGCCGGACCGCCTGCTCGTTCGCCAGTCGTCCGGCCGGTGGGTCCCGCTGGTCCGCGAGCGCGCGCTCCAGGCGCCCTCCTGGCACCCCTCGGGAGACGCCCTCGTCTACACGGGGTGGCGCGAGGGCCGCGCGGGCGTCTTCGCGGTCGACCTCGAGGGAGCGTCCGAGCGCCTCAGCGACGTGGCGGTGCACTGGTCGGCGCCGGCCTTCTGGTCGCCGGACGGCACGCGGCTCGCGTTCACGGATCGCGGCGTGGATCCCTCGTCACCGGTGCTGATCGACCCGCGCGAGCCCTGGGGGCCACAGCTCGACGCGCAGCGGAGCCGCCCGCTCGACGGCATCGAGGCAGGGCCGTTCTCGCCGAGCGGGCTGCACCTGCTGGTGCGGGTGGGCGAGGCGCGGTGGAGCGTGGTCGACCTGCAGACCGGGGCCTCGCAGGACGTTCCCGAGGCGGCCACGTCGGTCGCGTGGGCATCCGACGAGATCGTCGTGACGGCCGGCGGCGGCGCGCGCGGGGGGTCGGCCGTGGGGTGTGGGATCGCGCGTCCGGGCGTGCCGTCCGCTCGGAAGACCTCGCCCCGTGGGTGGTCAGCCCTCACCCGGCGGTGTCGACGGACCGCGACGGCACGGTGTGGCTGTCGGTCTGGCGGCAAGCCGGTGGCATGCAGCGAGTGGACCTGCCGCGCGACTTCGCGGCCGCGCTGCAGGAGTGACTGCTCAGGTGGTCGAGGTGGTCTTCAGCCACTCGAGCTCGACGCGGTGGAGCTCCTCGTCGGAAGGCGGCTCCGCCGGCTCCCATCGCGAGTGCGAGTGAGCGTCGGGGCAGTCCGCACAAGGCGACGTCTTCTCGACAGGGTGGGCCTCGAGAGCATCGGGCGCCAGCAGGCCGAGCGCCACGGCGACAACCAGGGGATGGGCGGCGACTTTCATGTCGTCGCACATAACGAATGAGGCCCCGGTCGTCGCTCGGCGATGACGGACCGAAACACTCCGCGCGCCGGGCGCCTCAGTCGAACCAACCGTGCAGGTACCAGCGCCCGTGCTCGGCGAAGACCCAGGCGATCCGCTCCTCGACGAGCAGCGTCCAGTACGTCCGGTCGTAGCTGTCGCGAGGCTTCCACCACTCCCCGCACAGCCGCTCGGGCCCCTGCGCCCGACGGACGGACACCGGCCGCCGCTCGATCTCCACCCGCCGCGGGATCCCCTCTGCCAGCTCGACCACGATCTGGCGGGGGCGGCCGAGCATCACCGAGGGCCGGGGCGCAGGCCCTCCGCGCTCGAAGGCCTCCAGCACCTCGACCGGATCCTCGCGGGCGGGTGCCCGACGCGCCCCGAGCCCGCGACTCGGAGGGGGAAACCGCGTGGGCGCCCACATGCCCTCCGGACGCCACGTCTCCACCTCCCTCGCCGCGAACAGCGCCTCCTCCCCCAGCTGATCGGCCAGCCGGGCCAGAAGATCGGGGAGCGGCTCCCGAGCCTCGCTCCGGTCGGACAGCCCGGGCTGCCACCCCGTGTCGGGCGTGGCCTCGTCGACCAGCAGCTCGATCTCCTCGACCGGCGCCTGCAGCGTGAGCCGCTCGAGCCGCCCCCGGATCAGGCGGATCAGGGTGGCGGGGGACCGGCTGGGCCGGCCCACCCGGATCGTCTCGGCGCGCACACCCGAGGTCGAGCTGCGCGACTCGAGGCGAAGCACCAGGCGGACCCGCACGGTGGCCAGGTCACGCGCGGCGAGGCGCTCGCAGAGGCGCTGAACCAGATCCGGCACCACGAACTGCAGCTCCCCGACCGAGCTCGCGCCCGCGAGCAGGCGCTGCACCCGGGGCAGCGGCTCGGCGGGGAGCGCAGGGAGATCCTCGATCCCTCCCCGGCCCCCGCGAGCGATGCGGTGGAGCCCCCGCGCCCGCGGGTAGCGCCCCGCCACCGACGCGGGATCGAGGTCGGCGAACGGCCCGATCCGCTCGATCCCGAGCGGCCGGAGGTCGTCGAGCAGCTGCGGATCCGGCCGAAGGTAGGCGAGCGGCAGGCTCGCGAGGGACTCCCGCGACGCTCCGACGGGGACCACCTCGTGCTCGAAGGGGGGCAGCCCGAGGGCCACCGCCCGCGCCGCCACCGGATGATCCGCAATCGCGGCGGTGGCGCGGTGCCCGAGATCCGCTGCGAGCTCTAGCGCACGCCGGGCAACCCCCTCTTCTCCGCCGAACAGCCGCGCCGTGGAGCCGACCTGGATCCACAGGCAGTCTTCTCCGAAGAACCCCACCTGGTCGGACAGCTCCTCGAAGCTCTGCTCGAGGGCGTGGCGATCCTCGACCTCGTCGACCCCGTCGTGCTCGAGGAGCACGACCGTGGGCACCAGCGCTCTCGCCTCGGCCGCGGTCATGCCCACCCGCAGCCCCTCCTCTGCCGCGCCAGGGGTGATCGCGACCAGCCGCATCGCGCTCTTCTGCTCCGCGATGAGCCCCGCGCGCTCCTCGGCCTCGAACCCGTAGCGCTCGAGCGCGAACGCGGGGAGGTGCACGACGAGCGCACGTGCAGCTACGCCCACGGATCCGCGCAGGCCGGCCAGGCGGGAAGCGGCGCGGTGCGCCCCGAGCACCCCCCGCGATCGCGGACGACGTAGACCCGGCCTTCCCCCACGGAGAGCCGAACGTCGGCTGGGAGCTCGCGGGTGGGCCGCTCCGAGAGCACGATCGCGGTGCACCCCCCGTACTCCGTGGCCCGGGCCCAGGTGTGCATGAGGGAACGGCGGGACGCTCCCGGCCCCTCGCGGGGACGGGGCGGCAGATCCACGACCACCGCCTGGAAGCACCCCGAGCGCAGCAGCTGCTCGGTGGCCCAGGCCCACGGCGCGGACCCGTCCTCGGGCGGCCGCACGATCAGCAGCTGCTCGAGGTGCACCCCGAGGGCGGACGCGGCCGGCGGGAACAGCCGCCCCGCCGGATCGACCCAGGCAACGGCGCGATGCGCCCGGGTGAGCGGGGCCAGCGCGGCGCAGGCGAGCCGCGCCCGCCCCTCCCCCACCTGCGCGTGGATCTCGACGATCCCCGGCTGGGGAAGCCCCCCGAGCACCTCGTCGAGCGGAGCGGCTCCGGTGGGGACCCGGCGCCGCACGATCTGCGGACCCCCCTCGATCTCCCGGATCTTCGCCCGCAGTGCGTTCAGCGTGGCCGCGCTGCGCATGGTCTCCCCTCCCCCGCACTGAACATTAGTTCCGTGGGGCGAGAGGATCAAGGAGACTCACTCCTCGAGGAGTCGACCCGCATCGGCCAGCGCGAGCCAGTACTCGTAGAGCCCCAGGTGCTCCGCCACGGTCGGCAGCGCCGCCATCTGCGAGGCGATCTCGCCTACCGGGGCGAACACGTCGGGCACGCTGCGGACGATCGACGCCATCTGGCGCGCGGCCGGCCGCACGAGCTCGATCCGCCCGGCCCACACCGCCGCCGCGATCACGTCGTCTACGTCGTAGACGGCGTCCTCGACCTCCTCGTCGGACATCCCGCCCTCGGTGCAGGCATCGACCGCCTCGAGCAGGGGATCGAGGTCCACCTGCTCCCACATCTCGTCGAGCAGGTCCTCGCCGGGCCCCTCTCGCCAGGCGGTGGCTCCCTGCAGATCGGCGGCGCTCGCGCCGAGGCGATAGGCGAGCCCTGCGACGATGGCGAGCTCGAGCGCGTCGTCTTCGTCGACGAGGGGCTCGTTCAGCAGCTCGTCGAGTTGCTCCAGCAGCTGTGCGAGCTCACGGTGCATCATCTTCTTCCGGGGGTTCCGTGGTCCTGATCTTCGCGACCCACAACGCGCACAAGGCCCGCGAGGTCAGCCAGATCCTGCAGCCGACGGGCATCGTCCTGCAGACGCTCGAGGATATCGGGTTCACCGACGATCCTCCCGAGACGCAGGCCACGTTCGAGGGCAACGCGCTTCAGAAGGCCCGCTTCGTCCACGCGCGCACCGGCCACCCCTGCGTGGCGGACGACTCGGGGATCGAGGTCGACGCGCTGGGCGGAGCTCCCGGCGTCCACAGCAAGCGGTTCGCCCCCGACGCCCAGGCAGCCTCGAACAACGCCCTGCTCTTGCAGAAGCTCGACGGCGTCACCGAGCGAGCGGCCCGTTATCGCTGCGTGATCGCGGTCGTCGGGCTCGGCGAGGAGCGGATCGCCGAGGGGCGGTGCGAGGGGCGGATCGGCACCGCGCTGCGGGGCGAGGGCGGATTCGGCTACGATCCTCTGTTCTGGCCCGACGAGGCCCCGGGGCGCACCATGGCGGAGCTCACGCTCGAGGAGAAGAACCGGATCAGCCACCGCGGTCGCGCGTTCCGCCAGCTCCCCGAGCTCCTTCGAGGGCGGTGAGGCTCGGTCCTGCAGGAGACAGGAATGGCGCTGCTCCTTGCGCTCGGTCCGCGCTTCGCGACGTCCCGAGGGGGGGCCGGAGGCAGGCGCCCTCGCCCACAGGCCCTCTGCCGGCCCCGAGCGGGTTC
>CAYMSU010000234.1:0-9689 GCA_964393165.1 uncultured Enterobacteriaceae bacterium | reverse complement strand
GGGCCCACCGCCCCCGATCCCCGCGCCCCCGCCGAGGAGCACGAACGCAGCGATGCCCCCGCCGATGAGCAGCACCGCCGCCCCGACGATGATCAGGACGATCGCCCAGACCGGGAACCCGCCCTTCTTGCGCTCCTGCGACGGCGGGGGTGGGGGCGCAGGCGAGGCCTGCGCGGGCTCGGTGGGCGCGCTCGCGCCGCTGGCGGCCGCGCTCGCAGCGCCTGCCGAGGCCGCAGAGGAGGGCGCGACCGTGGGCGCCTCCGGATCTGCGGGAGCGGGCTCGTCAGGAGCCTGCGGCGGCTGGGGCGGAGGGGGTGCGGCCGCCGCGATCGTGGTGTCCTGCTCGGCGTCGTCGGCAGGGGCGGGCGGCGCCTCCGGCGGCGCCTCCGGGGCCGCCGGAGGCGCCGAGGCGGCCGCGGGCGCCTCCGGCACGGGAGGCGGCGCCTCCGCCGGAGCCGCGGCGTCGCGCACGTAGAGCGTGACGGGAGCGCTGGTCGCCGGCTCGTCGGTCGGCGCGGCCACGTGCTGGACCACGAGGCGGAAGGGATAGACGCCCGCCTCCACCGAGGGATCGAGGACCATCTCCACGCGCACCTGGCGCGACTCCCCGGGAGCGAAGGGCGCCTCGAAGGCCCCTCCGAACTGCACCCAGCTGGCGAACGCAGGGATGTCCGACGCGATCGACCCGCTGGCCGCGACCTCCGCGTCGGAGCGGTTGGTGACGGAGAAGACCGCCTCCACCGCACGGTTCTCGTCCAGCTCGAGGGCTTCCGACCAGGAGCTGATTTCAAAGGTGGTAGACATGGGGCCCTCCAGCCACGACGCAGCTGCCATAGGGTTTCGTTCACCGGCGGGCGGATTCTAGCGCATAGGCCGACGCGACGCTTACTCCCCCACCGACACGTACCGGTCCTCGGGATCCTCCTCGTCTTCTTCTTGATCCGCCGCAAGCAGGGAGACGCCGGGGAAGGCAGCTTGGAGGAGCCGGACCCCGTCCTCGGTCAGGTAGTTCTGTCGAACGTCGAGCTCTCGCAGAGCGGGAAACCGCGCGCGCCCCGCGCCCGCGATCACGGCGGCGCCATCGTCGCCCATCGTGCCGAGGGACAGGTCCAGCCGGATCAGCTGGCTCGCCAGCGGCGCGTCGACCAGGACACGGCAGAGGTCGTCGGTGAACTCGGCGTTCATCAAGCCCAGATCCGTCAACCGTGGGAGTCGGCCGGCGGCGAGGAGCGGAGCGACCTCCTCGATGGTCGCATCGCCGTCGTAGCCAGCATCGCCGAACCAGAGCTCGAGGACCTCGAGCGCAGGCCAGCGGGCGCGCGCGATCTCCGCGACGTTGTCGGCGAGCAGCCCTCCCGTCTGCACGCGAAACGCCCGGGCGCGCGGAAGGTCGATCCGCTCGAGGTCGAAGCTCGCCCCGCGCAGGACGACCGACTGGAGATCGGGGTACCGCGCCCACAGCGCACCGAGCGGTCCCAGCACGGACCAGGAGATCTCGCTGTGCTCGCGCGCAAACTCGGCGATCCGGATCGACGACAGTCCCGGGAGCGCCGCCTGTACGAGTGCGTGGACGGACTCGGCGTAGTCGTAGGGGTAGCCCCCCATCGGCCCGAACACGACCTCGCGCACGAGCCGCAGCGACGGGTGGGTGAGCACCTGCCGGACGATCTCGGCGTGCGTGGGCAGTGGGCTGTCGTCCTCGCCGGGACGCGAGAGCCTCGCGTGGGTCACGAACCCCGCGGTCCACCGGAGCTCGGTGCGCTCGAGCTCCCACACGTCGCGCATCCACGCGCTCGTGGGCTCCATGCGGGCATGCGCTCGCCGGAGCTGCGCAACCAGCTCGATCCCGAGCCCTGGCTCGGCCTCGAGAAGCTGCCGCTCGATGGGGGCGTCAGCAGAAGCCTCGGTCGCGCCCCGGAGGCCCAGCTGGGTGACCGCGAGCTCCCCCCGCGCCCGCCCCTGCGCCTGCAGCCAGTCCGCATACACGCTCCACGCCTCGACACTGCTCGGGTCCGCGAGCACCGCCCGCTGGAGTTGCTCCTCGATCGTCACCGTGCCCCCCCGGCTCGCTCGACCTGCCATCGGTACACCGACCAGCCGTCCCGCTCAAGCCTCGGGAGCAGGTCGCCGAAGGCATTGCCCTCGAGGATCCGGTGGCCGCGGAACCCCGCTTCCACCAGGACGTCCACCCCCACTGTGAAGCACCCGCTCGACGCGGCCGCCTGCAGCGCGTCGCGCTCTGCCGCGGCGAGCCGCTCGGGCCCGAGCGCGCGCTCGGCGGCCTCGACCTCTCCGCGCCAGCCCCCGAGGTGCAGGTTGGTGATCGGGTGCCGGCTCTGGCGCACCACCCGGAACGCGATCTCCCCGTCGACGATCACCCATCGCAGGTCGAAGGGCCAGCCCCCGAGCTTGGCCTTGGGGACTGCCACCTCGGTCTGCGCTCCCTCCCGGAGCAGGTACTCGACGAGGAACGCGAAGTCTCGCTCGCGGGTGTAGTGGCGCAGCCGGAGGGAGTTGTACAGCCGAGGACCGTCGCGCTCGAGCGTGGTCGTCAGGCGCTCCCCCGCGCGGCCCAGCCGGTCGTACAGCGCCAGGCACGACGCGGACGAGCCGCAGCTGAGCTTGATGTACACGGACCGCCGGTCACGCTCGCGGCAGATCTCGCGCAGGTGGGCGAGATCCCGAGGAGCCGGCACCGCCTCCGGCACGGCGATGCCCTGATCCGCCCACTGGCGCGCGGTCCGTCGCTTGTCGAAGAGCAGCGCGATGCCGTCTGCGGGCTGGAGCACGCGCCAGCGGGGTCGATCGCGGCAGACGGCGGCGATGCGCTCGTTCAGCCGCAGGAACCCGAGGTGCTCCTGGCGGGGAGCGAGCACCCGCCCCCGGTCGCGCTGCAGCGCCTCGATGCGCTCCGGGGGCACCACCTGCACGCCCGCGGCCACCGCGGCGTCGTAGCCCAGGTGCAGCAGCCCGCGCGCGACCTCGAAGTCCTCCCCTGCGGCGTCCTGTCGCACCACCGCGGGGCCGTCGTCGAGCCTGCGGAGGGGCTCGTCCGACGCGAGCAGCGACCGGTACGACACGACCTCGGGCGAGGGCCGGCCGGACTCCGTCACCGCAGCGCAGAACTGGGTGACCCGACGGTTCCCGGGGTTGCCGATGACGACGAAGCGCACCCGCCAGACCTATCCGCTGCAGGTTCGAGGACGCGGGATAGACTTCGAACCGTGCTGCGCCTCCGGACCATCGTCCTCGCCCTCGCGCTGCTGCTCGTGGCCCCCCTCCTGGTGGCGCTCGGGGCGGCGGCCTACGTGCTGTGGGAGCTGCCTCCCTCCCAGGGGGAGCGCGTGCGCGGCCCCCACGACCTGATCGGGGTCCTCGCCCAGGGCTCCTACGTGTGGGTCGTGCCCGCGGGAGAAGAGCAGGTGGTCTTGATCGACGCCGGGGTCGATCAAGACGCGGAGGCGGTGCGCGCCGAGGTACGCGACCGCGAGATCCTCGCCGTGCTGCTCACCCACGCCCACCCCGAGCAGATCAGCGGCCTCGCGGGGCTCCCCCCGGACGTCCCGGTGTACCTGCACGAGGCCGATCACGGCCTGCTGTCCGGCGAGGAGCAGCCGGGAGGCTGGCTCTCCGGCTGGTACGGGCTCCTCCCCGTCCCCGAGCTGGCGGTAGAGCCCCGCCCGGTGGCCCACGACGAGCGCCTCGAGCTCGGAGAGGCGAGCTTCCGCGCGATCCATGCGCCGGGCCACAGCCCGGGCAGCGTGGTCTGGGTGTGGGAGGACGTGCTGTTCACCGGCGGCGCGCTGCTCGCGAGCAGCCCCCTGCAGCGGCCCCCTCCCGTCCTGGCAGACGACGACGAGCAAGCGGCGGAGAGCCTCGAGAAGCTGCTGCGATACGACTTCGACCACGTCGCCGACGCGCACACGGGGATCGTCAGCAACGCGCGCTCGGATCTGCACCGCTTCCTCGGCAAGAAGACGGAGCCTCCCGAGATTCGGCTGCGCGGCCCGGACCAGCCGCTCCCCGGAGACGGTCCCGAGATCGAGCAGGACGGCCTGTACGTGGAGTCCCGGATCCCCGAGGCGGACGGCTCCCGACCGGCCCTGCTGGTCCTGGACTCGGGCGAGGAGTGGGTGCTGTCCCGCACCCCGGCAGAGGCCTGGAGCGCGTATACGGGCCGCCGCGTGACGGTCCGCGGCCGCCTCCGGGCTCCCCAGGCGAGCCCGGGCCTCCCCGCCGGACTGGTGGTCGACGTCGAGGCCATCGAGCCCGTCGAGGGCCCCGGCAGGCGGGAGCCGCGCGCCCCCGCACCGCAGGTGGTGTCCGGCGCCGACGCGCTGAAGGGGGCCGCATCGCGCTTCGTTCGCGTGCGCGGTGAGGTGCAGGTGCTCGAGCCGCTCGCCTCGGGAGCGACCCACGGAGAAGGCACGCTCTTGCTCGACGATGGCACCGAGGCTCTGCTCGCGGGTCCCCTCACGCTGCCCCGCCAGCAGCCCGTGGAGCTCCTCGCGCGCATCCATGCGGGCGACGGCACGCTGTGGATCGTCGCCTCCCGCGCGTGCACCCAGGGCGAGCCCTGCCCCTGAGTCCAGACCGTCACGGTCTTCGTCCACAGCCTCCGGCGACCTCCCAGGGCCCTGCGAGCTCCCCGTTCTTGTGCTCTACAGCCCGGCACCGAGTGGGCCCGGGTCACTTGTCCACAGACCGGGCGACTTGTCCACAAGACGCGGACGGGCCGTGAGTGACAGCCACGTGTCGCGACCAGCCGCCGGACGCCGTCGAGGGGACCGCGGATCGCGAATTCGTTACGGACGTGACGCCCCGCCGGGAGGTACCCTCGGCGAGGTCTTCCCGTGCTGTCTCCTGTGGTTTCCAAGTAGGTCCCGTGACGTCCTCACGAACCGCTCCCCGAACCGCCCCCCTGTTCGGACGGCTCGCCGGAGGTGCGCTCCTCGCGTGCCTGTGTTCGGGTGCGCTGGCGTTCGGCCAGGACGTGCCCAATCCGGATCTCGACTTCACGGGGGTGCCCCCAGACGCGGTTCCCAATGGGCTCACCCCTGACGGGTGGGCCCCCATCGGCACGCCGGACGTGGCGTGGTCGGCGCTCGAGGTCGACTGCGCGCGGGTGCTCGAGCCCTCCCCGAACGGGGGCACGTGGGCCCGCCTGACCACCGACGAGGGCATCCGCGCCGACGTCGTCGACCTGGACCCGGGGGGCGCGTACTTCGTCACGTTCGAGCAGGCGCTCCTCGTGCACTGGGGGCGGTCGGCCGGCCACCTCGACGTCACCTTGGGCGACACCACCCTCGCCGCACCTCCAGTGCTGCCGAAGACCAAGGACGACCCCGGGCAGACGCCCTGGACGACCCAGGTGCTCGGTCCGTTCCTGGTCGACCGCACGTCGGCCGCGCTGTCGTTCGTCGCCCGGAGCGAAGGCGACGGCGTGGATCCCACGGGCGGCGAGGAGCTCCCCGGCTGTGACTACGTGCGCGTGCCCGAGGCCACCGACCTGCTCGTCGACGGGGTCGTGGTGGAGCGAGATCCGCCTCCGCGGGTCCCCACTGTAGACGCGGTCGTCTCCGAGACCGGCCAGCCCATGCTCACGGGCTCACTCGACGAGAGCGACCTCGCGCAGTTCGACGTCGCCCTCGGCGTCTTCCCGGCGTGGACCCTGGGCGAGCACCCCGAGCTCACCACGGCGGACGGGACGTGGGCCCTGGACCTCGGCGGCGTGGAGCCCCCGCTGGCGCCCGGCCGCTACGAGATCACGGCCACCCAGACCGACCCCGTCGGCCAGGTGGTGGTCGACGCCACCCGCCTGGAGCTGCTCGTCCGGACGGGGAGCGACACGGGGATCCCGCCCGTGCCCAGCGACCAGCCCACGGCGGAGACGGGCGAGGAGACCGGCGACACCGGGGAGCCCGAGCCCCTTCCCCCCCCGTCCTGCGGCTGCCAGCCCGGCGCCCCGGCGTCGAGCCCGTGGCTGCTCTTCGCATGGCTGGGAGCCTGGGTGCGGGGGGTTCGGCGGCGCCGCGCGGGTCAGTAGACCGGCAGGCTCGGATCGACGTCCCGAACCCAGGCGAGCACACCCCCTTCGAGGGACTGCACGTCTTCGTGCCCCGCCTCCACCAGGGTCGCCGCCGCCCTCGCGGAGCGCGCGCCGCTCCGGCAGAACACCACGATGGGGCGATCCTCGGGGAGCTCCTGGGCGATGTCGGCCACGGTCTCGTGCGGATGCAGCCGGTCCACCCCTGGCAGCGTGACGATCTCGGCTTCGTGCGCTTTGCGGACGTCGAGCAGGAACGGCGCCCAGCCCTCGCGGAGGCGCCGGGCGAGCTCCATCGCCGTGACCGTGCGAATCTCGGCCGCCGGCTCCCCGGAGGCCCCTGCGGAGACCGCCGGCCCGGCGCAGAACTGCACGTAGTCGATCAGCTCGGTGATCGGGGCCCGCTCGGTGTCGCGGCGAAGCTGCAGCTCGCGGAACGACATGGCCAGTGCGTCGAAGAGGAGCAGGCGGCCCGACAGTGTGCGGCCGATCCCGGTGAGGAGCTTGATCGCCTCGGTGGCCTGGATCGTGCCGATGATGCCCGGGAGCACGCCCAGCACCCCGCCCTCGGCGCAGCTCGGTACGAGTCCGGGGGGCGGCGGCTCGGGGTAGAGGTCGCGGTAGTCGGGGCCCCCGGCGTGGTTGAACACGCTCGCCTGACCCTCGAAGCGGAAGATCGAGCCGTACACCAGAGGCTTGCCGAGCAGCACGCACGCGTCGTTGGCGAGGTAGCGCGTGGGGAAGTTGTCGGTTCCGTCCACCACCACGTCGTACGGCGCGAAGATGTCGAGCGCGTTGTCGCTGGTGAGGCGCTCCTCGTAGACGTCGAGCTGCACGTGGGGGTTGAGGTCACGGATCCGCCGGGCGGCGCTGTGCACCTTCGGCTCCCCGATGCCCGCCGTGCCGTGGAGCACCTGCCGCTGGAGGTTGCTCTCCTCCACGCGATCGAAGTCGACGAGCCCGATGCGGCCCACCCCTGCAGCGGCGAGGTACAGCAGTAGCGGGCTCCCGAGCCCTCCCGCACCGATACACAGGACCGACCCCGCCTTCAGCCGCTGCTGGCCCTCGAGGCCGACCTCCGGCAGGATCAGGTGGCGACTGTAGCGCGCCACCTCCTCCCGGCCGAGCGCGGGAAGCGCACGGGAGGGGCGCTCCAGGGGCCCCGAGCTCACAGCTCGATCGAGCGCCGCACGCGGAGACCGACCAGGACCTCCACCCGCGTGGCCCCCGAGGGAGGCTCGTAGGTCGCCCCTCGGTACGTGTCGACGACGCGCCCCGCGGCGTCGAACGCGGTCCAGTCGCGCAGGGGCTCCCCCTCCGGCATGCCCACGGCAGGCGCATCGAGAGCCGCGCCGCGAAGCTCGATCGCCGCATCGACCTCCCCGAGCGCGCCCCCGTGGTCGTGCGCCCAGGGCGCCACCCGGTACTCCGTGGAGGTCACGTCGGGGGAGCGGGCGACTCCCTGCGGATCGCCGTAGAACGCCTCGTCGAGAGGCTCCTCACGCCAGTCGCAGTGGATGTGCGTGGTGTAGGCCAGGACGAAGCTCGCGCGCGCGTCTTCGCAGGCATCGGCCAGGGTATCGAGGGAGACCTCGGCCGGATCGAGGTCGAACGCATCGCCGTAGGTGTGGCGCGAGTACGTGGCGGAGTTGGGGATCCGCGAGTTGTGGCCGGGGCTGCGGTACCCGCTGTTGACGGTGAGGACCCCCACCTCGTCGCGGATCTGCTGGAGGCGCTCGATCGCGTGGGTCTGCGCCACCGCGTACTGCCCGTTGGACTGGCGGGCGACCTCGCGGAGCACGAAGTTGGGGGCGATCACGGTGCCCCCCGACACCGCCGCGAGGTCGATGAAGAAGGTGGGCGCCGCGTACTGGATGGAGTCGCCGAGCGGCGGAGGGTAGTCGTAGTCGGTGCTCGTGATGTCCTCGGCGGAGGTGAGCAAGATGCACGCATCGCCATCGCCCGTCTCGCCGGGGTAGCAGACCTCGTTGAGGCCCAGACCTTCGCACCCCGCCACGAGCATCACCAGACCGAACCAGGACCTGTGCACAGCGCCTCCCCTTCCGAGCTCTCATTCACATTCGAGAACCCGCACACGCAAAGGTGTATCTCACATGCCGGGCTGGCTCCCGCTCACCGCAAAGGTCCTGGCGGCGCTCTTCACAGCGTGCGTACTCACGACCTGGCTGCAGATCCTGGTCGTGGGGGTGATCACCCCGCCTTGGACGATCACCATGCTCGAGCGCGGCGCTCAGGAGGGAGCGTGGCCTCACCGCCGCGTGCGATCGCTCGAGCGCCTGGGGGAGGTGGGGCCCCGCGCCGTGGTGGCCAGCGAAGACGCGCGGTTCTTCCTCCATCAGGGCTTCGACACCGCGTCGATGTGCGAGGCGATCCGCGACCGGATCCGCCGCGGCAAGCGCCTGCGGGGTGCCTCCACGATCACCCAGCAGGTCGCCAAGAACGTCTTCCTCTGGTCGGGTCGCACGGCGCGGCGCAAGCTGGTCGAGGCCTGGTACGCGTTCTGGCTCGAGCGCCTGCTGTCGAAGGAGCGGATCCTCGAGCTGTACCTGAACGTGGCGGAGACGGGGCCGAACACCTTCGGCCTGGAGGCGGGGGCGCGGCACCACTTCGGCAAGCCCGCCGCGAAGCTCGACCGCTCCGAGGCAGGCCGGCTCGCCGGGATCCTCCCGAACCCGAGGTGGTCCGTGAGCGGCAAGGCCGCGTGGTCGCGGGCCACGTGGATTGCCCAGCACCCTGCGCCGTTCCCGGGCGACCCGTACTTCGAGAAGACGGTCGAGCGCTTCCGCGCGTCCCCTCACGGCCTGCTGTCCTGCTGGTGAGCACGCGGCCCCGCTACGGGGCCCCCGGCGCGGTCGGAACCAGCCCCTCGGCGGCTGCCGACGAAGGCAGCAGCTCCACCACCAGGCCTCCGGCGACCATCCACGCCGCCGTGACCACGCCCACGAGCAGCAGCCCGAGCACCCCGAGCGAGAGCGTGGGCCACGCGCGGCGCAGCGCGACCCAGAGGTGCCGGGAGCGCCGCTGCGGAGGCGCGGGGGTCGGCTCGGGGTGGTCCGGATCGGCCTCGAGCACCGTGCCCACCAGGGGATCGTCGGAGGTCCCGACCTCGTGCGGCACGTGCTGCCATGCCCACGCCGCCAGGCGGGGACCCTCCATCCGATCGAGCAGGGCCTGGGTGCGCGCCACCACCGCGCCCGGACTGGGCCGATCCTCGTGCTCGGGGCTGCACATCTCGATCGCGAGGGCCAGGGCGTGGCCTTCGGCCCCCCGGGTGGCGGCGGCGGCCTCGTGGAGCACCTTCCGATCCGTGGGGCCGCCGGTCACGAGCTTGTACAGCACCATGCCCAGCGAGAAGATGTCGCCCGCGGGCGTGTCGAGGCCGAGCAGCCGCTCCGGGGCGATGTAGCCGTACGTCCCCTGGATCGCTCGTGTGGTCTTGGTCTCTCGCGACGCGAACTGGGCCCGCGCCACGCCGAAGTCCAGCAGCTTCACCGCCCCGTGCTGGGTGATCTGGATGTTGCCCGGCTTGATGTCGCGGTGGACCAGCAGCAGCGGCTCCCCATCGGGTCCGGGCAGTCGGTGCACCCGATCGAGCGCGGCCGCGACGTCGCGGACGATCTCG
>CAYMSU010000233.1:1734-9694 GCA_964393165.1 uncultured Enterobacteriaceae bacterium | reverse complement strand
GCAGCCGTCTGCAGGCCCACAGTTGGCGCCCCGACGTCCGCCCACGGTCGCGGCCACGAACCGCCCACGGTCGCGGCCGGGGACCTTCGGCCGACCACGTACAGCCCCCCTCGTTGACCACGACGTGGCCACCGTCGTCGAGCAGGATGAGCGTCTGGGACACGCCGTCGTACGCCTCCCCCCACGCCGCCGCGCGCGCCGGCTGCACCGTGGGATCGAGCGTGCCGTGGAGCATGAGCATCGGCACGTCCGTCTCCGCCCACCGCCCGTCGAGCGGGCCAGGCGCGTAGACCGGCCAGTCCGGCCGACGCCGCGCGAACGACAGCGAGACCTCGGTCGTGAACAGCGCCTCGGCCCGCAGCTCCTCGAAGAACCCCACACCCGGATCCGCCTCGTCCCACAGCTCGGACAGCGCGAGGTGGTTCTGCGCGACCTGGCTGATCGTCGGCGGCTCCCCTACCCCCTCGTCGCCCTCGTCCTCGGGGAACACGGCGTCGAACAGGTGCACGAAGCTAGCCTTGTCCTTCGGCTTGCAGCGGTCCAGGCGTGCGAGCACCACGGGGATCTGGCCGGTCAAGTCGGGCACCATCAAGAAGATGCCGCTGACGAGCCGGAGGATGCCGGCGTCGAGCCCGAGGGCCGCGCAGTGGCCGTCGGCGAGCTTGTCGTGCAGGTCCTCGGCGAAGGCCTGCGGGTCGCGGCCGAGGTAGCTGCGGCAGACGTCGTCGTCGGCACAGCGCGCGAGGAGCGCCCGGCCGGTGGCGTCGAGCGAGGCGTCGAACTCGGCGAAGCTCCAGTCGGCGGGCACGAGCCCATCGACGACCACGCCGCGGAAGCGGTCGGCGTCGTCGACCTGGAGCACCCGGTTCACCAGGAACGTGCCGTAGGAGATCCCCCACAGGTAGATCTCGTCGTCGGACGCGGCGGTGGCGTCGACGAGCGCGAGCACGTCGCGGGCGGCCTGGGTCACGGTGAGGTGAGGCAGCCGGTCCGCCTGCTCGCGCGCGACCTGGTCGATGCACGCAGGCCACTGGTCGTCGACGATCTCCACGCCGGCCTCGGAGCCGGGCCGCGCCCCCGCGCAGGTGAGCGCGCCGCTGTCGTTCACCCCCCGATGATCGAAGGCGTACACGTCGAGGTCGGCGACCTGCTCCTGGACGAACCCGAGGCGGCCGATGGACGCGGTGCCGGCGTCGCCCGGCCCGCCGTCGACGAACCACACGGCCCCCCGCGCCGGCTGCGCGGGCGCGAGCACGCGCGCAACGGCGAGGGTCTCGGTGGAGCCCTCGGGCTGGTCGTGATCGAGCGGCACCTGCAGCGTGCCGCACTCGACGCGCTCCCCGAGATCCGGGCACGGGGTGAACCGCGGGGTGGCGGCCGAGGTGGCGAGGGCGATCCAGCCGATCATGGGGAGCTCCGGGTCTGGGGAGGGGACGTCCGACACCGCGAGGCGTCCCGCGCGCCCCGGTGAACCTCAACGCGCCTCGAGCCAGGCCGCGAGGCGGGGCCAGACCTCGCGGGGCGCGAGGCGACCCAGGATGAGGTCGATGTGCCCCCAGTGCACCTGGTGGTCGAAGTCGTTGAAGACGAGCAGCTCCTTGTCGGTGCTGCCCGACGCCGCATACGTCCGCTCGGCGTCGGCCGGCCGGACCAGCGGATCCGCGTCGCCGGCGACGACGAGGAGCGGCAGGTCGAGGTCGCGGAACGGGACGTCGAAGGCCGGGGCCTCGCCGCACGCCCAGCGGCTCATCTGCAGCCAGACCTCCACGCTCGTCCAGTCGAAGCCCTTCACCAGACGCTCCTCGAGGAGCTCGCGCTCGATCGAGTCGGGCGCCCAGCCGGCGATCGGCGCGCCGTAGCCGGCGACGTCGGTGAGCTGGTAGAGGCGGGCGATGACCCGCCCCGCCGCCCGGGTGCGCACCCGCAGCGGGGCGGCGCGCAGCGGCCCCTCCCAGGCCAGCGTGAGCCGGGCGAGGGCCCGCAGCACGGGGTTGGCGCCAGCGAACCCGTAGACCCCGGCGAGGTGGACGAGGCCCCGGAGGGGCCGGTCGACGGCGACGGCGATGCCCACGGCGCCCCCGAGGGAGTGGCCGATCACGAAGGGGGGCGCGGCACACCGCGCCACGACGCGGGCGAGGTCGTCGACGTAGTCGTCGAAGCGGGCCGCACTGGGCGCCCCCCACTCCCGAGAGAGGCCGTGGCCGCGGAGCTCGAGGTTGAGGACGTCGAAGCCGCGGTGAGCGAGCCACGCGCACAGCGACCGGCCGGACAAGCGCCAGGTGAACCGGTTCTGGGCGAGCCCGTGCACGAGCACGACGGGCCCCCGGGTGGGGCCGGCTGGCGCGACGGTCCGCTCGACGGCGAGGACGGGCCGCTCGCCGTCGGCAGGCACCGCGAGCCACTCCCTGAGCACGGGCCGCACGACGTCGCCGGCAGGCTCCTCGAGCCACTTGCGGTCGCGGACCCGGACGTCGCGCACGGTCAGGAGCCGGGCTCGAACAGCGCGGGGTGGGCCTGGCGCAGAGCCTCGTAGACGACGATCGAGACGGCGTTGCCGAGGTTGAGCGAGCGGATCGGGCCCTCGACCATGGGAATGCGGTAGGCGCCGTGGGCCTCGACGAGCTCCGGGGGCAACCCGGTGGTCTCCCGGCCGAACACGAGGACGTCGCCCGGCGCGTAGGCCGCCGCCGTGTAGGGGCGCAGCCCGCGGGTGCTGAAGAGGTGCACGGCCCGACCCGACGCCGCCTGCCACTGCCAGAAGGCCTCGGGCCCGGCGTGCTCGACGAGATCGACCTCCCGCCAGTAGTCGAGGCCGGCCCGGCGCACGGCCTTCTCCTGAAGCGAGAACCCGAGGGGGTGCACGAGGTGAAGGCGCGCCCCGACGGCGACGCACAGGCGCCCCACGTTGCCGGTGTTGGGCGGGATCTCCGGCTGGTAGAGGACCACGTGGAGCGTGGGCAGATGCAAGATGGCTCCTTCGGGGTCGGCTATCATGCCTGCATCGGCTCCAGCTCCAGGCCTCGATGAGCACCGCACTGCCGGGTCGGATCGGCCCATACACGCTTCAAGACCTCCTCGCCACCGGCGCCCACGCCCAGGTGTGGTCCGCCCAGGGCCCCCAGGGGCCCGTGGCGGTCAAGGTGGCGCGCACGCCCGAGGCCCAGGAGGCCCTGCAGCGCGAGGCGTCGGTGCTCGCCCAGATCCGCCACCCCCACCTCACGGAGCTGATCGAGGCACAGCCCGAGGGGGAGTGGCTGGCCCTTCGCCTGCAGCCGGGCACCACGATGGACGTATGGGCCCAGGATCGCGACGTCCGCTCGATCGTTCACGCGGCGGCGCAGGTCGTCGACGCGCTGACGTACCTGCACGCCCGGCAGATCGTGCACGGCGACGTCAAGCCGACCAACGTGGTGGTCGACGACGAGGGCCACGCCTGCCTCATCGACCTGGGCGTGGCCACCCGCGCGGGCACCTCGGTCGAGGGGTTCCGCGGCACCCTGGGCTACGCCGCGCCGGAGCTGCTCTCGGGGCAGCCCCCCACCGAGCGCACGGACCTGTACGGGCTGGGGGCCGCGCTGTACACCTGCCTGACCGGGCGCACGCCGTTCGTGGCCCCCGATCCAGCGGCGCTCACGTACCTGCCGCTGGTCAGCCTGCCTCCCCCGCCCTCGGCGTTCGTGCCGGAGCTCCCGAGCGCGCTCACGCAGCTGATCCTGTCGCTGCTCGCCCGCAGCCCGGGGCGCCGGCCGGGGGATCCGGACCAGCTGCGCCAGGCGCTGCTGGCGAGCGCAGAGGGGCCCCCGCGGCTGCCCGTGCTCGGCATGCTCGAGGCGCGCGACGCGCTGCGGCGCGCGGTGGTCGGGGCCGCCGACCGGGAGGCCCGGGTGGTGGTCGTATACGGCGCCCCGGGGAGCGGCCGCCGCACGCTGATCTCGGAGGCGGTGGAGTACGCGCGCCGAGAGGGCCTCGCGTACGTGCGCGAGACCGGGTACGAGGCCGCCCTCACCAAGATCCGGGCGTCGCCGGCGCCGGTGGTGATGGTCATGCGGGCGAGCCACCCGGGCGCCCAGCGGCTCGCCGAGCACGCCCTGCGGGAGCAGCTGCAGTGCCTGCTGCTGCTCCACGCCGAGCGGCCGACCCCCCGGCTGGTCCAGGCGGGCGCGATCCAGGTCACGCCAGCGCCGCTGGCCCGGCACGAGGCGGAGCGGCTGGCGGAGCTGATGGGCGCGTCGGCGGCGCAGGCCGAGGAGTGGTGGCGCGACAGCATGGGCCTGCCGATCGCCATGGTGGGCCGAGTCCGCGCATGGCGCCGCCGGCAGGGCCTCACGGCCGAGCGGAGCCCGGATCTCCCGAGCGAGGCCCGCCGCATCTATGATGCGCTGAGACAAGCCCCCCGCATGGAGCGGGAGGTCTCCGCGCTCGCCCGAGAGCTCGGAGTCGGCGAGCACGCGCTCCTCGATCACACCGAGGTGCTGTTCGCCGAGGGCTTGGTCGAGTCTACGGAGAACGGGCTCATGCTCGCAGTCGTGCGCACCCAGGGGATCCAATGACCGCAGGCGGGTCCGAGGCCCCCTCCGACACCGAGCTCACCGGTCCCCTCACCACGGCCCCCGCGGAGCGCAGCACGGGCCTGTTCCAGGCGCCGCCGCGGGAGCTCGTGGTCGACGACCTGACGGACCGCGCCCGCAAGCGGCTGGCCGAGCTGAGCGACCCCCAGCTCGAGCGGTACCTCGAAGACGCGCTGTGGAACGAGCGCAACCGCCTCAAGCGGTCGCGCCGCGCAGACGACGACGAGCAGGGCATCCTCGACCAGCTGGCGCGGTCGCTCGTGCAGGGCTCGCGCGAAGAGAGGGTCGACTTGGCGCTGCAGCTCGTGCGCGAGTGGGGCGACGAGATCCACGGCCGCTTCAGCCCAAAGGTGTACAACCTGGCCACGCGCGCCCTCCCGAGGGTGCTGTCGGCCCTGCTCTCGCGGCGCCCCAACCGGCTGCGCAACTGGGACCTGTCGCCGACCGCGCGGCTCAAGGTCAAGGGCGACATCGGCTACTTGCGCACGCTCGCGCGCGAGGCCACGCTGATCCTGTGCCCCACGCACGTGAGCAACCTCGACAGCCCGCTGATCGGCCTCGCGCTGTACCTCGCGGGGCTGCCGCCGTTCGTCTACGGCGCGGGGCTGAACCTGTTCGACAACAAGGTGATCGGCTGGTGGATGCACCGGCTCGGCGCGTACACGGTCGACCGCACGAAGAAGGCCCAGCTCTACAAGGACGTGCTCAAGGACTACTCGGTGCGCGCGCTGACCACCCACCACCACTCGCTGTTCTTCCCCGGCGGCACCCGCAGTCGCTCGGGCGAGATCGAGGACCAGGTCAAGAAGGGGCTGCTCGGCACGGGCGTGGTCGCCTGGCAGGAGATGCTCGCGGCGGGGCGAGCCAACGCCGAGATCTACGTCGTGCCGCTCACGCTGTCGTTCACGCTGGTGCTCGAGGCGAGCACGCTGATCGAGGACCACCTCGCGGAGTCCGGCAAGCAGCGGTACATCATCACCGACGACGAGTTCACGCAGCCAAGGCGGCTGGCCTCGTTCGCGCGCCGGGTGCTGGACCTCGACTCGGCAGTGATCGCCCACTTCGGCCACCCGATCGACGTGCTCGGCAACCCGGTGAGCCTCGACGCGCGGGAGCGCGCGGAGCAGGCCGTCCAGCGGCGTCAGTACGTGTGCGACGCGCGCGGCGACGTGCAGTGGGATCCGCAGCGCGACCGGGTGTACACGTCGCGACTGGCGGCCGCGCTGGTCGATGCGTTCCCGCGCCACGCCGACGTGCTGGCCACCCACGCGGCGGCGTGGGCGGCGTGGGAGTGCCTGGCCGACGAGGTGGGCTCGTCGGATCCGTTCCGGCTCGTGCGGGTGCCCGCGGGGCGGCGCCGGATCCCGGAGGCCCGCATGATCCAGTCGCTGCGGGCCACGCTCGATCGAGTCCACGAGGGCGTGCGCCTCGGGCGGTGGCACCAGGAGCTGCCGGGCGACGCCGAGACCACGCTCGAGACGGCGCTGGACCGGTTCGACCGGTACCACAAGACGCGGGCACTGGCGCGAGGGGATGGCGAGATCGTCATCGAGGATCCCCGCTTGTGCCTGTACTACCGCAATCGGCTCACGTTCATGGAGCGGCCGGAGCGGCGTCGGCCGCTGGGAGGCGACGTGTGAAGGTCGGAATCCTGGGTGGGGGCCAGTGGGGCCAGGCACTCGCCCGCCTGGCGATGGCCGCGGGCAACGAGCCGTTCATCGCCTACCGCGACGTGCGCAAGCCGCCGCACCTCCTGCCCTCGACGGACAAGCCCCCCGAGGTCACCGAGGCGTGCGAGCTGATCCTGGTGGCGACGAGCGCGGGCTACGTGCGCAACGCGATCCAGCTGGCGCGGCCGGGGCCCCAGCACCGGGTGGTGGTCGCGGGTCGCGGGCTCGAGCCGGCGACGTCGCGCTGGCTCACGGACGTGGTGCTCGAGGAGAGCCCGGTGCTCCGGGTGGGCGCGCTGGCGGGCCCCGCCCCCGTCGAGGAGATCCTGAACGGGGGGCTGTGCGCGGGGGTGGTGGCGAGCCCCTACGAGGAGGTCCGGCAGCTCGCGGTGCAGGCGCTGCACAGCGGCCGCTATCGGCTGTACGACTCCCCCGACCTGGTCGGCGTGCAGCTGGCGGGCGCGGTCACGCCGGTGCTGGCGGCGCTGGTGGGCGTGGCCAAGGGGCTACGGGGCGCGGGCGTGGGCATCCACGCGATGGTGCTGTCGCGCGGCCTGGAGGAGGCAGGGCGCCTGGCGCGCGCCATGGGCGCGGATCCGATGACGTTCGTGGGCCTGGCGGGCGTGGGCGACCTGGTGGCGGCGCAGGCGGTGCCGAACCACCCGCACTACGACGCCGGGCTGGCGCTGACGCGCGGGGATCGCCGCCGGGGCCCGGTCGCGATCGCTCGCGCCCTGCTGCGGCTCGCCCAGGACCACGACAAGGAGATGCCGCTCACCGAGGCGCTGGTGGCGATCTACGACGGCGTGGAGCCGCTCGACGCGGTGCAGGATCTGATGGGCCGGCCGGCGACGACGGAGCATCGCTGATCGGAGCGCCCGCGTGGCCGAGGCACCGGGAGCGCTACGCGCCCTTCTCCTTGAACCCGATCGGCGCGACCTTCTGGACCCGCGGCTCGCCGCAGATCCGGCACGGCCCGGGCTCGAAGTAGATGCCGTAGTGCCCCGGATCCTGGCAGACGTAGACCTCGGCCTCGAGGACCTCGGCCTGGCTGCGCTCGATGATCTTGCCCGTGGGCGTCTGCACGAGCGTCCAGTGGTTCTTCGTGGTCTGCTCGCCGGCTTCTTCCGCCATGGCGCGGCCTCCCGTGGCACGGCCCCTAACCTGCCGCGCGGAACACCACCGACAGGTTGTTCGCGGGCATCGTGACCGTATGCGTGTGCGTGAACCCCGCGTGGCCCGCCACGTCCGCGACCTCGCCGAGGTCCCGGACCCCCCAGGAGGGGTCGCGCGCCCGCAGGCTGTCGTCGAACTCGGCGTTGCTCGCCGAGGTGTGGCGCCCCAGGCGCCGGAACGGCCCGTAGAGCACGAGCTGTCCGCCCGGCCGAAGGTGCCGCGCGGCGCCCTGCACCAGGCGCTCGGTGCACGACCACGGCGCGATGTGGATCATGTTGACACACAAGACCACGTCGACCGCGCCGATCGGCCCCATCGGCCCCATCGGCCACCGCTCGCGCACGTCGAGCCGGAGCGGGGGCCGGACGTTGGGCTGCGCGCGCGTCCACGCGCGGATGGAGGCCAGGTGCGCGGGCTCCGGATCGGAGGGCACGAAGACGACCGCCGGGAACGCCACGGCGAAGGCCGCGACGTGCTGGCCGGAGCCGCTGGCGACCTCGAGGACCGTGCCCTCGCGCGGCAGCACGTGGCGAAGGACCGCGAGGA
>CAYMSU010000233.1:0-1724 GCA_964393165.1 uncultured Enterobacteriaceae bacterium | reverse complement strand
GGGCGGCGCGGTTCCGATGGGTCGCGGGGAAGTCGAGCTTGTCTGTCTCGGACACCGGGTGGCCTCCTGCCGGCCGCGCGATCCGATATCCTTGCGACGGCCCCCGTCGCGAGCGAGGAGGGCCCGACGCTCCGGGGAGGTCGTTCCAGTGCTGTCATCCCTTGCGGGTGTGCTCCTGTGGGCCGCCGGGCCTGCTCACGCGGAGCCGCTGCAGGTTCCCGCCACCGAGATCGCCGCCGTCGAGCACGCCAACCTGCAGCGGCCGGCATGGTCCGCCGATGGCTCCGAGCTTGCCTTCGAGGCGAACTTCCACGAGCTCAAGCGGATCGAGCTGTACGTGGGCCCGCCGCAGCGGGGGGCGTTCGAGCAGGTCATCGCCGTCCGCCGGTCGGCGAGCGCGCTCACCGCGGGGTTCCAGACCGACCAGCGGGGCGACGTCGCCCACGAGATCGCGTGGCCGCCAGCCCGCTTGTCGGGCCCCCCGTCCGCCGAGGGGGGAGCGCCGCAGCGGTTCGTGTTCTCGGCGAGCAACAAGCGCTACGACTACGACCTCTTCGTGGCGGGGGGCACCGCCATCGCGCCGGCCCCGGGGGCCGACGGAGGCGCGGCGTGGGCCCCCGACGGGGGCTCGATCGCGTTCACGAGCGCGCGCACCGGCGAGGGCGACCTCTACCTGATCACGACAGATGCAATCGAGCGCGAGCCTCGCCGGCTCACCCGCATGTCCGACAGCTCCGAGCTGTACGTCACGTGGGCGCCCGACGGGCGCTCGCTCGTGTTCGTCGCCCACAGCGACACGGGCGACAACCTGTGGCTGCTGCCGGCCATGGGCGCCGAGCCGGCCCGGCTCACGAGCTGGCCGGGCAACCAGATCCGCCCACGGTTCTCCCCCAAGGAGAGCAAGATCGCGTTCTACGCGAACTACGAGAAGCGCGAGCGGTTCGACCTGTACGTGATCGAGGTCGGGGGGGCGCCGCAGCTGCTCGTCAGGGGGGTCTACCCGGATGCGCGGGGCCCCGCGTGGACCCCCGACGGCCGGCACATCGTGTACGTGGCCGACGAGGATCGGCTGCTGGACCCGGTGCGCACGGTGGCGGTGCACTCGGGGCAGGTGCGGGCGCTGGAGCTGGGCACGGTCGGCAACGGCGATCTGGACGTGGCGCGGTTCGGAGAGGGGCTGCGCCTGGCGGTGGTGGCCCAGGGCCGGCGCCACGACGAGGTGCGAGACTTCCGCCGGCTGTTCCTGGCGGAGCTCCCGGCGCTGTAGCGCGCGGTCGGCCGAGGCGCGGGCCCTCGATCTGGATCTCCTCTGGAAGAGGGGGGCGGCGACACTGCGCCTTGCGTCGCGGCGCGCGGACCCCTTCGGGGCCGCGACGACCGCGAAGCGCGGAGGTGGCAGGCCCCTGGCGGCTCCGACCCCCCCGCCGCCCCCGGGGAGGGAGCCCCCCCGGCTACCGCAGGTCGGTTCGCGGCCGCGCCGCGCGGCGCCGGGCGAGCACAAGCGCGAGCGCCCCCCACCCGAGCAGGGCGCCCGCCGGGAGTCCACCGGGGAGCGTCGCGCAGCCGCCCCCGCGCGGCGCCCAGCGCACCACGAGCCGCTGGTCGCCGGCCTCCCACACCTGGTCGTCGCCGTCCCAGGCGGGCGGGCCCCCGTTCGTGATCGCCACCACGATGCGCGCGAGGCCGCGGCCGTCGAGCACGACCCGCGGGCGGTCGCCCACCTC
>CAYMSU010000232.1:0-9698 GCA_964393165.1 uncultured Enterobacteriaceae bacterium | reverse complement strand
GGACAGCAGCCACTTCAGGAACGCCGCCGTCTCGCGCATGCGCTCGGCCTGATCGGGCCGCCGGTCGGCCAGCACCTCGCACCGCTCCACCAGGCGCTCGACCGTGCGCGTCATCGCGCGGAAGTCCTGCACCATCGCCTGCGCGTGCTCGAGGTTGAGCCGGAGGACCCGGACCGACTCGTGGAGATCGGTGGCCACGGTGCCGCCGTCGGACTCGAGCATGACGAGCGACTCGGGCTGCGCGGCCTCGGTGCCGACGTCGATCAGCTCCCCGTGGGCGTTGCGGAGCGCGTTGAACACGAGGTTGAAGCCGCTCTGGTACTCGGCGCCCCGCGTGCGCAGGAACAGCCGCACGGTGTCCACGATGAACGGCTGATCGTCCATGTTGACGAAGATCGCGGTGCCTTTGGGCCTCCGGCGAAGATCGACCTGGAGCGCTCCCGGCTTGCGGACCCGGGCGAACTGGAACGCCTCCTCGAAGTAGGCCAGGATGGCGGACGGCGAGTGATGGGCGAGGAAGGGGCCTCTGAGCCGGTTCAGCGTCTCGTCGACGAAGCGCATGAAGAGCGGCCGGTCCTCCTCCGAGAGCGAGCCTTCCCAGCGTGAGAGACTAGAGCGGATCTGGCTCTTCGAGCTCGAGCTGGAGGGCGTGGTCAGGGCCATCGCGTCTTCTCCTGGGGGCCTTGGCCTGGGGGGGCTCGGGGGAGCGCAGTCTATCCGCCGCGCCACAGGTCGCACGTGACCGGGTCGGCCAGGGACGTGCGAGTGTTTCGACCGGGTGGCATCTTGAGGAATCGATGGGGTGCGTATGGACCTGCAGTGGATGACGCAGTCGCTCGAGGAGGTGCGCCAGCTCGGTGCGCACGGCGCCGAGCTGCTCTGCACGGAGGACGTGGGTCACGTCCTCGAGATGGACGGGCCCGACGTGGGGCCGCTCCAGCGGACCACGGCGGGCCGGCTCGACGTCCGGGTGTGGCTCGAAGGCGGCCGGGTGGGCGAGGCGTCGGGGGAGCCCGAGGCGGTGGTCGCGCTCGCCGAGCAGGCCCTCGCGAGCGCCGCGAAGGCGCCCGAGGATCCGCTGCAGGGGCCGGTCCCGCGGCTGGGGGCGGTGCCCGGCGGCCTGTCGATCCGGGACCGCCGCTATGAGCAGCTCACGCTCGAGGATCGGTCGGAGGTCCTCACCACGGCCCGGCGGGCGGCCGCCCAGGGGCCCGAGGGCACGAAGACGTCCGGGTTTCGCTACCGGGACCGCCTTCGCCTGCGGCGCTTCGTGAACACGAAGGGGGTCGCGGTCGAGGAGTGGGGCACGACGTACCTCGCCGAGGGGGAGGTGAGCGCCGAGGCCCCCGACGGGCCCGTGCGGCTGTGGGACTCGATCGCCTCGCGGTCGTTCGCCTCGATCGCGTCGCTGCCCTACGGCACGTCGCTCGCCAAGCGCCTCGAGGGGCTGCTGGCGGACGGGGAGCCGCTGCCGGCGGGGCCGGTGCGGGTGCTGCTCCCGGCGCGGGCGGTCGCCCGGCTGATCGCGGCGATCGCGGAGGGCTTCGTGGCGGCGAGCTTCGCGGAGGGGGGCCGGTTCTTCCTGCAGCCCGGCGCCGAGGCGGCGGTCGACGGGCGGCTGCACCTCGTCGACGACGGCACGCTTGCGGGGGGGCTGCGCACCCGGTCGTTCGACGATCGGGGGGTGGCCCCGGTGCCGCTCACGCTGCTGCGCGAGGGCCACGTCGACGGGCGCTACATCGGCCCCGCGGCCGCGCGGAAGCTCGACACCCGGCCGACCGGGCACCAGACGGGCACGCAGCTGGCGCCCACCAACCTGGTGCTGAAGTCGGGCACGCGGTCGGTCAACGCCATGCTGTCGGATCTGGGCGGCCCGAGCCTTCAGATCGACGGCTTTCCCGATCTCTCGGGGTTCGATCCGGAGACGGGGGACCTCCAGGCCACGGTGCACGGCGTGGTGATGCAGGCGAACAAGCCGGTGGGGGCGATGCGGGGGGTCCGCCTGCGGGGGAACGTGGGCGAGGTGCTGCGGCAGGTCGTGGAGGTCTGCTCGGACACCGACCGGGTGGGCCACGTCGATGCCCCGGCCCTCATCGTGGGCGGCTTCGAGATCGCCGGGTGAGGAGGGCGCCGAGGCCGAGGGCCATGCCGAGGCCGAGGGGCCCCGGGTAGGGGACCGTGGTGGCGCCACAGCCGCGCGAGGGCTCCTCGACGATGGGGTTCCAGCTCCGCTGGGGGAACCCGCCGGGCGAGACGTAGGCCGACAGGTCTTGGGGGTGGCAGTCGCCCGGCGCCTCGAAGCGCCCGGCGACGCTGCCTGCGAACACGGCGTAGGAGCGCTCGTCGACGAAGTTCTCGCCGCCCGGGTAGAGGTCCGTCCGCAGGCGGGTGGCCTGCAGAAGCAGGTAGCGCTCCTGGGTGGGCTCCACGAACGTGTTCACCCGTGCGTCCTGGCGGGGGGCGTCGTGGGAGGGCTCGAGGGGCCGGATGAACTCGGCGAACTGCTGCTCGCCCTTCTCGTCGGTCACGATCCCGGTGGTCACGCTCGCGGAGAACAGGGACGGCGAGAGGATGTCGAGCGACAGCGCGCCTTCGACGCGAGGGAGGCGGAACCAGTGGTCGACACCGGGCTCGATGCGGTAGACCGCGAGGATCTGGTTGTCGGCGTCGAACGGGAGGTTGATGGGGGCATCGAAGTTGCTGGGCGTGGGCGCGAGGTCCGCCCCCCCGTCGCAGGGCAGCACGAGGTCGATCTCCTCGACCTGGCGGGCGTCGAGCTGGAAGGGCGCGGAGAACCCTCGGGAGACGTCGCAGGGCAGCTGCACGTTCTCGCCGAGGGGAGAGGGCAGGTCGGTGGGCTCCCCGGGGTAGGGCTGGGCGAGAACGACGTACAGCCCGCTGCTCAAGCCGGTGATCTCGTAGTTGCCGTCGGCGTCCGTGAAGGCGGAGGCGACGACCCGGCGGAGCCGCTGACCGATGACCAGGACCTCGACGCCGGGCCACTCCCGCGCGCGCTCGACGTCGACGCGGCCGCGGATGGTGGAGGTGCCCTGGCTGGGGAGGTAGAGGTCGCGGGCGCCGAGGGCATCGGCGCAGCCGAGGGTGTGCTGCCCGGTCCAGGCGGCGGGGAACATGGTGGCGGTGCCGACGCCGGTGTGCCCGAGCCCGAGCAGGTGGCCGACCTCGTGGAGCACGACGTCGTCGAGGAAGGCGGTCTTGCCGAGGAAGCCCCGGTCGGCGTAGTTGGAGTCGAGCTCGTCGGCGGAGAACGCGAACTGCACGTCGTTGAGCGCGATGTCGGCTTCATAGATGGCGCCGGTCTCGCCGTCGAAGGCGAGGGTGGCGAAGCCGGCCTGCCGGGCGGTGAGCCCGAAGGCATCGGGGTTGCTCGACGCGAAGTGGATGGTGGTGTAGCCGTCGACGGCCTGGCTGGCGGGGTAGAGGGCCCGCTCACGGCCGACCCAGACGTCGAAGGTGAAGCCGAAGTTGGTGGCCGCCTGCCAGGCGAGGAGGGCCCGCACGACGGCGCCCTCGACCTCGTAGCCGGCGAGGCCGGAGGCGTTGGACGCGTTGACGACGACGGGGATGTAGGGAAGGTCGTCGCCCTCGCCCTGCCAGCGCACGCGGGTGCCATCGTCGAGCCGGGTGTACGACGAGGCGAGGGAGGGGACGACGAGCGCTTGGAGGAGGATCGGGAGCATCGGACCTCGCCCGGTGAGGGGGACCTCACGAAGAAGGCCAGACCCCGCGAGCGGAGCCTGGCCTCTATCTACCTTCGCGACCCGCGATCAGCTGGTGGGGCACTCGGGGTAGAGCTTCTCCTCGATGAGGTTGCCGTCGTCGCAGACGTATTCCTGCACGTCGCAGTTCGGCTTCAGGGGATCACCGTAGCCGCAGGCGAAGCCGCAGTAGTACTTCTCGGCGGGGGTGATCCAGCAGGCACCGGTGCCGTCCTTGTTGGTGTACGGACGGTCGATGTCGGTGCCCTCGGCCGGGACGAGTTTGCCCTTGTCGTCGAAGCAAAGGGGATCCTCGATCCAGTTCACGTAGAGGGGGAACGACAGGAAGTCGTTCGAGGTGTTGGGGGTCGCGCCGGGGTCGAGGGTGTCCTCGATTCGGCCCGTGCCGTCCTTGAGGAGGTCGAAGACGGTGACCTTGAGCTCGTACTCCTCGGTGAACTGCGGCGTGACCTCGACGCAGCTCTCCCAGATGCGGTGGCCGTCCTCGAAGCCCACCACGTTGCCGAACTTGACGGCGTCGACGGTCAGGTCGGGGCCGAACTTGAAGAGGTGATGAGGCTCGACCGGAGCCTCCCACACGAACTCGATCGGGTCGTCGTCGACGTCGAAGGCGGTGGCGCAGACCTTGAGCATCTCACACTCGTACGCGAACTTCTCCTCGCCGTCGTCGAACGCCACCTTGACCTGCGGGGGGTGGTTGAGGAGCACGAGCACGTCGAGCGCGCCGATGGGGTCGCCCACGCACTGCGAGATCAGCGGGGCCGTCTCGGTGGTCAGGCCGTCTTCCACCTTGACGCCGTCGACCGAGGCCACGGAGCAGTCGCCCGAGGGGCAGACGTCCGGCGCGCCGCCGTCTGCCACAGCCTGGGTGCTGATCGCGTTGCAGTCCGCGCCGTCGAAGCTGCTGACCGGCTGGGCGACCACGTCGTAGCAGCCGGCCGGGAGGCTCACGAAGAGGTCCGCGCCGAGGTGGCGGGAGTCGTTGTCGAACTGCATGCCATCGAGCGACACGTTGCCCGGGAAGATGCCGTCGACGAGGTCCACGTCGAACGACTTGCTGCCGAAGTTGCCGACCGACTCGCCCGGACAGGCGACCTCGGTGACCGTGAAGCGGAAGCCGACCACGTCGGTGTCGCCGAAGTAATCGACGGACAGGGCCGCGCCGGTCTCTTCGACCTGCGGCTGCTCGTTGGAGGAGGTCGCGCAGGCGGCGAGGCCAGCGACGACGAAGATCATGCTGCGCATGGTGTCTCCGGGCGATTTCGGGAGGAGGACAAGCGCCAGGACCCTTCGCCCTGGCGGCGACTGTGACCTACCACACGCCCTCGGCTCGGCCGCTCCGGTTTGGGTACGCGCGGGTTACATCCGGCAGGGCTTGGCCGATAATGAGTGAGATATCTCTGGTTTCCGCGTGACGTCGAAAGTCTCGCAGCGGTCTCACCTGGCGACTGCCCCGGGCGGCAGCACCCACACCTGGGGCACGCCGAGCCCTTCGGCGGCGGCCTCCAGCGCCTCTCGCGCCGCCTCCACCTGCGGTGTCACCACCACGATCTGCAGCTCCTCCGGCCGCAGGTGGGCGGTGAGCACGCCGGCGGCGTCGGGGCCGGGCGCGTGGGGATCGAGTGGCTCCGGGGCCAGCGCCCGCCCCAGGGCGAGGCCCGGATCGGGCACCGGACGCTGCGCGGCCCCCGGCGCTGGCTCGCGCCACCCCTCGACCATCTCGAGGGCCGTGCGGACCGCGTCGACCGCCGACGTGCCCGCGGGCGGGGTGTAGACCACGGAGAGCCGCCGCTGACGGTGGGCCACCGAGGCATCCCCCGGCTCAAGCGACACCTCGACGTGCGCTGCCTCTCGCGTGGACAGCTCCGCGGCCAGCACCGCGATCTCCGCTGCGTCGGCGTGGATCGGGTGGCCCAGCGCGACCACCAGGGGCACCGCCGGCGGAGGCTCGGCGCCGACCTCCGGCTCCCCGGCCTCCGCCCCCGCGGGGAGGGAGGCCTCCTTCGGGGGCGGGGCCTCGACCACGACGATCTCGCGATGGTCCACCACCGGGGGCCGGAACAGCGGGCGCAGGCGCGCCGGACCCACCGGGATCGCCTCGGCCGCCTGGGTGAGCGCCTCGCGCGTGGCCTCGTCCCACCGGCCCGCCACCCCCACTGCTGTGTGGATGTTCACGTAGCGCGCGGCGTGGAACGCCTGCGCGGCCCGGAGGTCGAGCACGTCTGCCACGCCCCCCCGGCCCTCCGCGGGGTGCCCGTAGCGGTGGCCCTCGAACAGCAGCCCCTCGAGGACCAGCGACGCGAGCGACGCGGAGGTGGCCTCGAGCTGCGCGCGGGCCGCGCTCGCCGCGGTCCCCATCGCCTGCCACCGCACCTCGTCGTCGGGCGCCTGCGCCAGCGCCCCCGACAGCTCCGCGGCGCAGGCGGGCCCCTCCACCGGCGCGCAGGTGACGCGGAACAGCGCCCAGTCTCGCGAGACCTCCACCTCCCACGCCGCCTCGCGACCGGCGGGCACCAGGGCGTGGGCCACCCGCCAGGCCAGGCCTTCCTGGCCGATCGGGTCGTGCGCCGAGCCGGCCGCGACCGCCGCGCCGAGGATCACCGGACCCTCGGCGGACGCCGCGACGGTGCGCGGCGTGAGCGGGCGGGCCGCGATCCGCGCGGGCGCCGGACCGGCCGGGATGCGCGGACCGCACCCGCCGCCCCCGAACGTCAAGAGCGCGCAACTTCCGCAGACGAGGGGGAAACGCATGGCGCTTGTGCTAACATGCCTCGCGCTCTGCTATGGCGTATCGCCAAAACTCCCTCTCATCCTGTTTTCATGAGCTCGAGGAGGAACTATGGTCCGGGTTGTCGTGGACGCTACTTGCTCATCTCGTGAGCTGATCCGGAACCTCCGGGTCGTCGTCACCGACCGGGGCGTGCTCCCCGAGAGTGTGGCGTGGCAGACCTTCCTCGAGCTCAAGCGGCGCGGGGAGCCCGAGGCGGTGAGGCTGTTCCTCGGTGCGGTCAAGAACCTCCACTCGCGGCGGTGCATCGCGGGGGTCGATCTCCCGAAGGAGGATCCGCTGAGCGACGAGCACCGCCTGTGCGACGACGGGTTCCTGGCGGACCTGTGGAAGGCCTACAAGAAGTGCATCCGCAACAACCGCACCGGTCCCGCAGGCCAGCTCCTGCGAGACATGGAGGAGCACCTCGTAGCGTGACTCGCACCTTCAGCGGGCGCGAGGCGATCCGATGGGAGGAGAGCGCCTGGGTGGGGTCGGAAGGGCCGGCCCCGCGGCAGGCGGTCGACGCCGCTGGGTTGCTGCTCGGGGGACAGGATGCGACTCGTCGCGGCATTCATGGCGGACGACTCCGGATCTACCGCAATCGAATACGCGCTCGTGGCTTCGCTGATCATGCTCGTCATCCTCGGCGCGGTCACCCTGTTCGCGAGTAATGCCGTCGATATGTGGGATGACATCGCGACGCATATCTGATGGGATCCCCCTCGGATGTCTCGCGCCCCGAACCCTCCCCCCGATCGGACGTCCTTCCCGCCGGGGATCGGGCTCCGCACAGCGAGGCTTGCGGCACACGTTTCGACGCTTCGCCGAGATGGTACTAGCATGCCGAGAGAATCCCAGTAGAATCGAGCCATCCCCCCCCGGACGGAGAGCCATGTCCACCCTAATGCACCGATTCGTCGTCGAAGAGGAGGGTGAGGAAGCGATCGAGTACGGCCTGCTGGCGTCCCTGGTCATTCTCGCCATCATCGGGTCCGTCACGCTCTTCGCCTCCAACGCGACTGCGATGTGGCAGGAGATCAGCACCCACATCTGAGCGGCCTGCTTGCGTCTGAGCGGCCTGCTTGGGTGAGCCGTGCACGAGCGGTCAGCGCAGGCCGATCTCCTCGAGGCGGCGCTGGAGGAAGGCCTCCGCCGTGGGCCCGCCAGGGGTGAGGTGCACGTCGGGCCGGGGGTGCACGAAGAACGGCAGGCTGTAGCGGCTCACCTCGGCAAGCGCGCCCTGCGGGTTCACCACGCGGTGTGTGGTGGCGGGCAGGCGACCGCCCGTCATCAGCGCCATCATGTCCCCGCTGTCGCAGATCATCGCGCCCGGCGGAGGCTCCACGGGGAGCCACTGACCGTCGCGGCCCCGGATCTCGAGGCCCGGCGCCGTCGATGCGGGGAGCACGGTGAGCAGGTTCACGTCTTCGTGGGCGGCGGCCCTCACGGCGCCCGCCGACCCCGCGAGGTGCGACAGCGGAGGGTAGTGGATGAGCCGGAGCAGGCTGTTGCCTCCCTCCACGCGCTCCACGAAGTGCTCCGCGGGGAGCTCGAGGTGCTCTGCCACCGCCACCAGGAGCTCCCGAGAGAACCGGTCGAGCGCGGCGAAGAGCTCTCCGCCGACCTCGGCGAGCTCCGGCACCTCCTCGGGAAACCGGTTGGGCGGCAGGTCCAGCGGGCTCTCCGCGGGGGGGCGCCCCACGTGCCAGAACTCCTTGAGATCGGGGGCGGACTGATCCTTGGCGTGCTCGACGCCGAAGCTCGTGTACCCGCGCTGCCGCCCGTCGGCCGGGGTCTCGCACGCGCGCTTGGCCTCGACGGGCAGGGCGAACACGCGCTCGGCCACCCGGTACGCCCGATCGAGCAGCGCAGACGGCACGCCGTGCCCCTGGATGGCGACGAACCCGAAGTCCTCGAGCGCGCGGCCCACCTGCGGGACCCACTGCGACCGCGGGGCGGTGATGTCCAGCAGCGGGACCCCCATCAGGTCACCAGGCGCAGGTGCGGGCCCTTGGGCGCGAAGTCCTCGGTATCGTCGTCGTCTTCGGCCTCTGGAGGCGTGGGACCGAGGTGGAAGGTGATCCGCGCGATCGAAGACCACGGGAAGTAGCAGTCGTAGAGCTTGTCGAACGAGAGCTGCAGGGTGACCCCCTCGTCGTCGAAGCGCGGCTCGTAGTGCTCGTGGAACGCTGCGTCGAGGCTGAAGAAGATGTCGCCCTGGGCGCGGTAGCGCTCAAGGATGTCGGCCGGGATGTTGCTCTCGGCGAGCTGGTCGATGTCGGCCGAGAAGTCGAAGGTGCACCCGAGCGCGAAGCCGATCTCGAACAGCTGTCGGGGGTGGTTGCCGTAGGGATCGACGGCAGACATACGAACTCCAGGGTCCCCGCGGGGATAACGTGTGAGCCAGCGCGGCGGCACAGGTTCCGGGAACCCCTTCCGCGCGCGGAGGTCGGAGGTCACATGGGATGGGAACCCTGGATCATCGTGGCCGTCGGCTTCCTCGCGGTAGGGGCAGCCATGCGGGGATGGAGCTGGTGGATGCGCGAGCGGGTGGTCCGCGCGCTGTCGGATCGGCCGCTCGTGCGAAGCGCTCGCGGCGTCTCCCTGCGGGTGCTCTCCCGGGGTGCGAGGGTGCTCCCGGGCATGACGTCCAACCGCGCCCACCGCACGCGCGGAGATCTGCTGCTGCTCGATGGGCGCTTCGTGGTCGCGTCGAGCCGCGGCAAGCTGCTCGATGTGAGCGAGGCCGGGACGGGCCCCGGCCTCCCGGTGCGGTCGATCCGCTGCCCGGGGCCGGGCAAGCTCGTCATCGAGGGCTCGGTGCCCCGCGCGGAGGGAGATCCCGGCCTGTTTCGGATCGAGACGCTCGTGCCCGACGCTGTCGAGTGGGCTCGCGCGCTGCAGCCGTTCGTGACACGCGCGGGAGAGGGCCCGGCCTACGCCACGCACTTCCCCGACGCGTAGGGGCTCCCCTGGCCGAGCGGGTGGCGGAGGCGCCCGGGTTGCCGAGTGATTACTGGCGTCGGTCATGAGCTCCGACGAACTTCCCCCAGTGTCCACCCGGCGCGCGACGGCGCCCGGTCTCGAGGCGCACCTGCACGAGCGCTTCGACGTGCTCGACCACGGCTTCGTGCGGGTCATCCTCCCCAGTCTTCTACCAGCAGATTCATTTCTGCCAGTTGGTTTTT
>CAYMSU010000231.1:0-9771 GCA_964393165.1 uncultured Enterobacteriaceae bacterium | reverse complement strand
CGCGCTCTCTGCCGCCGCGGAGGCAAATGGCGCGCGCCTGCACACTGGCGCTGCCCCGCGAGCACGAACGCGACGGCGACGAGCGGCATGATACGGGCGAACCCGCCCATCCGCGGAATCCAGCGGTCGTGGGTGCGGTCGTAGATGATGCCCACGAGCGCGAAGAACAGGCCGGTCATGATGCCGTGGGCGAACATCTGGTAGACCGCCCCGTTCCAGCCGACCCCGGTGAGGGTGGCCGCCCCGAGCAGCACGACCCCCATGTGGCTGACCGAGCTGTACGCGATGACGTACTTGAGGTCGCGCTGCGACATGGCCGAGACCGCGCCGTAGAAGATGTTGACGCAGGCCACCGTGCCCATCACGAAGGCCCACTCAGCGGCACCCTCCGGCAGCAGGACCATGCCCACGCGCATGACCCCGAACGCGCCGAGCTTCATGAGCACGCCCGCGTGGAGCATGGACACGGCGGTCGGCGCGGCGGCGTGCCCGTCGGGCGACCAGGTGTGGAACGGCCACAGCCCCGCGAGCGTGCCGAACCCGATCCAGAGCGCGGGGAACGCGAACCACTGCGTCCAGTAGTCCAGGCCGGCGCTCTCGAGGTCTTCCATCGAGAAGGTCGGCGACTCGGGGGTGAGCGCCATGGCGAGGAACGCGGCGAGGATCAGGGCGGAGCCCACCAGCAGCATGAGGGTGAGCTTCATCGCGGCGTACTCGCGGCCGCCCACGTCGAGCATGCGCAGCGCCCACGCGAACGGTCCCGCGGCGGCGACCTTCCCGGTGCTGCCCCAGATCCCGATCAGCAGGAACATGGGGAGCACTGCGATCTCGTAGAACAGGAAGAACAGGAAGAGATCCTGCGCCACGAACACGCCGTAGACGCCGGCGACGAGCACCAGCAGGAACACGAAGAACTCGCGGGCCCGCTCCTCGAGGGTGAACGACGCCCACGTGCCGGTGAAGATGATGATCCCGGTGAGCAGCAGGAGCGACGCGCTCCAGCCGTCGCAGGCGAGCGTGTAGCTGATCCCCAGGCTCGGCACGATCTCGTAGTGCTCGACGAAGCGCCAGCCCCCCTCGGGGGCCTCCCAGGCGTAGCGCACCGCCGTCCACACCGACACGAGCGCGGACACGCCCGCGCCGGCCATGGCGATGCCGCGGACCACGGTGCGCTGGTGGTCGGGCACGAACAGCAGGAACACGGCCGCGAGGAGCGGCGTGAACACCATGGTGGACAGGAGCGGGAAGCCCTGGTTGGCGAGCTCGAGCATCAGGGCACCAGCCAGAACATGACCTGACCCCAGGCCGACAGGAGCACGAGCCCTCCGACGACGGCGTAGACGTAGTCGCCGACGCGGCCGGTCTGCAGGTGGCGGGACCACCGGCCGAGCATGAGCGTGAACGCCCCGGTGGCGTTCACGAGGCCGTCGACCACGTAGCGGTCGAACCAGCCGACGCCCGCCGACAGCGTGAGCGCCTGGCGGTAGAGGAACTGGTAGGTACGGTCGACGGGCGCGAGCTTGATCAGCGCCCCGATCGGCGACAGGGCGCCGACGAGGCCGCCTCCGCCGCCGGCGACGTGCAGCCCAGCGGCGATGACGAGGCCGACCCCCGCGAACAACAGGCCCACGCCCCCGACGGGCGTGAAGTGGAGCGCGCTGACGTGCAGCTTCTGCACGCCGGTCATCTCGGCGAACGGCGAGACGAGGAACCCGGCGAGCACCGAGGGGACGGCGAGCAGGAGCATGGGCACGCGCATGGACCAGTCGCCCTCGTGGGCGCGGTAGGCCCGCCGGGAGACCGGCCCGAAGAAGACCTTCAGCACGACCGAGGCCATGTAGTAGGCGGTCAGCCCCACGGTGAACAGGCACGCGAGGAACGGGAACCACAGCACGGGTTCTTCGAACGCCCCCTCGAGGAGCCCCTCGAGCACCAGGTCCTTGGACACGAATCCGGACATCAGGGGCACGCCGGCGAGCGCGGCCGCGCCGACCGTGAACATGCCCGTGGTGAACCGCATGGGCCGCCACAGCCCACCCATCTCCGACATCTCGTTCGTGTGCACGGCGTGGATCACGCTGCCGGCAGACAGGAACAGCAGCGCCTTGAAGAAGGCGTGGGTGGTGAGGTGGAAGTACCCCCCGAGCACGCTGCCCGCGCCGAGCGCGGCGATCATGTACCCGAGCTGCGAGCACGTGGAGTAGGCGAGGACGCGCTTGATGTCGGTCTGCACGATCGCCATGCAGGCGGCGAGGAACGCGGTGAGCCCACCGATGGTGGCCATGGTGACGAGCACGTTCTCCGCGACCTCGAAGATGGGCCAGGCGCGGACGACGAGGTAGACGCCGGCGGCGACCATGGTGGCTGCGTGGAGCAGGGCGGAGACCGGGGTGGGGCCTTCCATCGCGTCGGGCAGCCAGACGTGCAGCGGAAACTGGGCGCTCTTGCCGGCCACCGCGAGGAAGAACCCGCCGGCCACGAGCGTGATGAGGCCGCCGTCGACGAGCGCGCGGACGGACTCGGGGCCCCACTCGAACGAGCCGGTGGTCACCCACAGCACGACGAGGCCGACGAGCAGGCCCATGTCGGCGAACTTGGTGACCCAGAAGGCCTTCACCGCGGCGCGGGCGGCGGACGGCTTGCGCCACCAGTAGCCGATGAGCAGGTACGAGCAGAGGCCCACGAGCTCCCAGCAGGCGAACAGCTGCAGGAGGTTGGGCGAGACCACGAGGCCCATCATCGAGAACAGGAACAGCGACTGCCACGTGAAGTAGCGGCCGCGGTCGCTGTCGGGCTCGTCGGACAGGTACCCGACGCTGAAGATCTGCACCATGGTGGCCACGAAGGCGACCACGCACATCATGCTGACGCTCGTGCCGTCGACGAGCAGGCCGATCCGGGCCACCGTCTCGTCGCCTGCCACGAGCCAGCGCCGCTCCGCGAGCACGGCCGCCGGGTGGTTCAGGACCTGGTCGAACACCAGCATGAGGCTCGCGGACAGCGAGGTCAGCGCCCCGAGGATCGACAGCCCCGAGGCAAGCGCGGCGTTGTGGCGCACCGGCGCGAGCACCACGAGGAGCGCAGCGGCCACGAGGGGTGCGAGAACGGCGAGCGCGGCGAGCTCGAGCGGGTTCATCCGCGCATCTCCTCGGCCACGTCCACGCGGATGTCCCGGTGGGTGCGCTGGAGCAGGATGACGATCGCGAGTCCGACCACGATCTCGGCGACCGTGAGCGCGATCGCGAAGAGGGTGAAGACCTGCCCGACGGTGCCGGAGCTGAACCGCGCGAACGCCACGAGGTTGATGTTGACGGCGTTCGCCATGAGCTCGAGCGACAGCAGCACGCCGATCGCGTTGCGCCGCGACAGCAGGCCGTAGACCCCGAGGCTGAACATCACGGACGCGGCCGTGAGGAAGATGCGGATGTCCCCGGTCTCGATCAAGGATCGCTCCTGCGGGCGAGCACGATGGCGCCGATCATCGCGGCGAGGAGGAGCACGGAGAGCACTTCGAACGCCAGCAGCTGCTCCTGGAGGAACATGGCCCCGATGGGCCCCGCGGAGACCTCGTGGGTGGGCCGCATGGCGGTGGGCTCGAGCTGCGGCGTGGTCCAGATGGCCGACAGCAGGATCGCGAGCAGTGCTCCGGCGGCCACGAACGCCGCCCCAGGCCGGTGCACGGGGTTCGGGACGGTGACCTCGGACTCCCGGTAGGTGAGCATGACCCCGAACAGCAGCAGGGTGATCACGCCGCCGGCGTAGAGCACGATCTGGATGCCGGCGAGGAACGGGGCCTCGAGCCAGACCAGCAGCGCGGCGGTGGCCACGAGGGTGCCCGCCAGCCAGAACACGGAGCGCACCAGGTTCGGGCTGCGCACAACCTGGATGCTCCCGACGAGCAGGGTGAGAAGGATGATCCCCAGAGCGACGGCCCCGATCACGACACCCCCTCGCCCTCGGGCTCACCCTCGGGCAGGCTGCGGCGGTTCGGATCCTGCATGTCCATGAGCAGGGAGCCCTTGGCCCAGTACAGCGGCCGGTTGCGCTCGTTGGCGTACAGTCGCTCCATGGTGAGGACGAGGTCCTCGCGCGAGTAGCCCGGGGGCTCTTGAACGCGGAGCATCACGATCGCGTCGGTCGGGCAGACCTGGATGCAGAGCTCGCAGTAGATGCACGCCTGCAGGTCGAGGGTGAAGTCCTCGAGGTACCCCCGCTTCTTGCCGGTGACGGGGGAGACCTGCTTGCCGGCCGGCACCACCGTGATGATCTCCGACGGGCAGATCTTCTCGCACAGCTGGCAGCCGATGCAGGCCTCTTCGCCGGTCTCATCGTGGACCAGCGCGAAGCTCGCCTTATAGCGAGCAGACCGCGAGCTCTCCGGCCGGATGCCCTCGGTGACCCGACGGCGGAACAGATTGCGGAAGGTGACCCACAGCGCCCGGCCGGCGCCGGTCAGGTACGGAATCCTCACAGCCACCCCGCGGCCACCATGAGCGCCGAGCCCATGACCAGGAACAGGGAGGTGGGAACCAGGATCCGCCAGCACAGCTGCATGAGCTGATCGGCCCGGAACCGGTACCACGACCACCGCACCCAGTAGATGAAGACGAACAGGGCTCCGGCCTTGAAGATGAGCCAGAGCGGGCCCACCTGCTCGGGCCAGGGCCCGTGCGCGCCGCCGAGGAACAGCACCGCGGCGAGCAGCGAGGCGACGGCGGTGTGGATGTACTCGGCGAGCAGGAACAGGCCGAACTTGATCCCCGTGTACTCGACCATGACCCCGGCCACGATCTCGGACTCCGCCTCGGGGATGTCGAACGGGATGCGGTTCGCCTCGGCGAGCGACGCGATGAAGAAGATCGCGAACGCGAAGAACCCGAGCACCGGCAGCCGCCAGATGAGCCAGCCGTTCTCGGCCTGCCACGACACGATGCCCGAGACCGACAGCTCCCCCGTGGCGATCACGGGCACGACGGCGGAGAGGACCAGCGGGATCTCGTAGGACACACCCTGCGCGACCGAGCGCATGCCCGACAGCAGCGTGTACTTGTTGTTCGAGGCCCAGCCCGCCATCCACAGCGGGAAGATCATGAGCCCCGCGAGGGCGAGCACCCACAGCACGCCGATGTCGAGGTCCGCGACGACGAGCTGGTTCTGCCAGCGGCCGTCGACCCACCGACCGGCCCAGGGCACCACCGCTGCGGTGCCGAGGGCGAGGAACGCAGGAAGCGCGGGCGCGAGGTTGAACATCGCCCGGTCCGCGTTGCGGGGAACGATGTCTTCCTTCTGGAGCATCTTCAGCAGGTCGGCGATTGGCTGGAAGGCGCCGAGGGGCCCTACGATGTTCGGCCCCACCCGGTTCTGCATGGCGGCGGCGAACTTGCGCTCCCACCAGCTCGCGAACCCCCCGATGGTGAGCAGCACGTTGGCCACGATGAAGCCGACCACGAGCCCGTACAACCAAGGCTCGCCGAGCATCGCCTCGAGCTGTGCGATCATCGGTCCACCTCGCCCATGATCGGGTCGAGCGAGCCCAGGATCGTGACCACGTCGCTCACGGTGTGGCCGACGAGCGCATAGGGCAGGGCCGACATGGCATGGAGGCTCGGTGGCCGGATCTTGCACCGGTAGGCGCACGCACCCTTCTGGTCGCCCCCGCCGATCAGGTAGGTGCCGAGCTCTCCGCGCGGGGTCTCGATCGCGCTGTAGACCTGACCCTCCTTCGCCTTGACCGCGATCGGGGACTTCGCGCCCCGCAGGGCGGTGATCGGCCCCTCGGGGATGCCCTCGAGGAACCGGCGGACGAGCCGGATGCTCTCGCGCAGCTCCGCCATGCGGACCTGGTAGCGGGCGTAGCAGTCGCCAGTGCGCGCGACCGCCACGTTGACCTCGATCTCGTCGTACGCGTGGAAGGGAGCGTCGCGCCGCAGGTCGTGGTCGACGCCCGAGCCGCGGAGGTTCGGGCCCGTCAGGCCCAGCTCCATCGCCAGGTACTGGTCGATCACGCCCACGTTGCGGGTGCGCATCAGGAAGATCTCGTTGTCCGTGCACTCCGCTTCGTACTCGGGGATCCGCGACTCGATCTTGTCGAGCGCGGCGCGGACCATGTGGTCCCAGCCCCTCGGGATGTCGTGACGGTTTCCGCCCACGGTGTGGGTGGAGTAGTGGAACCGCCCGCCCGTGAGCGCCTCGAAGCAGTCGAGGATCAGCTCGCGCTCCCGGAACGTGTACATCATCACGCTCGCGCCGCCGCCGATCGTGCCGCCGATGTCGAGCGTGAAGGTCCCGAGCCAGAGCAGGTGAGAGGCCACCCGCTGCATCTCGGCGAGGATCGAGCGCAGGTACCGGGCGCGCCGGGGTACCTCGACTCCGATCAGCTCCTCGATGGCCACGTTGATGGCCTGCTCGTTGGTCATCGGCGCGACGTAGTCGTGCTTGTCGACGATCGGGGTGAGCTGGATGAAGGTGAGCTTCTCGCAGAGCTTCTCGACGCCACGGTGCAGGTACCCGGGGTAGGGCACCGCCTTGATGATCACCTCCCCGTCGAGGAACATCTTGATCCGGAACACCCCGTGGGTGGAGGGGTGCTGCGGGCCCATGTTGAGGGCCATCAGATCGCCGTCGGGGTCGTACTTGTCGACGTCGAGGTGGGGGTCGGGGCGGGACAGGCCGCGCTCGGTTCCCGGCGCCCGGCGGTGCCATGGCATCTGGTCGTGCAGAGGTGAGCTCACGCGTTCCTCATCGCCAGGGCGGGTGCGGGGTGTCGATCGCGTACTCCTTGCGGAGGGGGTGCCCCTCCCAGTCCTCGGGCATCATGAGCCGGCGGAGGTCTGGGTGGCCGGCGAAGTGGACGCCGACGAGGTCGAACTGCTCCCGCTCCTGCCAGTCCGCGCCGGCGAACAGCGGGAAGAGCGTGGGCATGGACTCGCCCGCCTCGAGCCGGACGCGCCAGCGGAAGATGCCCCCATCGCGACGGGGCTGCCGGAGCACCGTGGCCACCTCGAACGTCTCCCCGCCGGCCTCGTCGGGGAAGTGCGTGGCCACGACGGTGACGTACAGGGTGTACCCCAGGTCCTTCAGGACCTTGGCGAGGGCAACGTGCTTGTGCCGATCCACGACCGGGCCGTCCTGAGGAAGCTCGTCATTCCGGGGATCGAGCTCCGGAAGAAGCTCCGCCAGGCGAGCGCGTACGTGAGGGTCGAGGTGGTACATGTTTGTTGGCGGCTCGGCTAACAAGGACCCCCTGCTGATTCCACCCCACAGCGCCCGATGCGGACAGTTCTGTGGTTCTGGCAGCGCACGCGGGGAGGGGAGGCCCGCGGGCGTCAGTCGTCGTTCGAGCGATGGGCGTTGCCGCCCAGGCCGATCGAGCGCGATCGGGTCAGCTGCTCGGCACTGGTCTCATCGTCTCCGCCGCGGTCTTCCCAACGCTCAATCTCGGGATAAATCATCTTCTCGCGAGGAACGTCGGATTCCGGCCGCTCGTCGCGCGGGGGGCGCACTCCTGCCCGCCGCTCCTGCACCTTCTCGCGTAGGCGGTTGAGGCCCACCATCACCTGGTCGGCGTTGGGAGGGCAGCCGGGGATGTACACGTCGACGGGTACCACGGTGTCGATACCGGGCACGACCGAGTAGATGTCGCGGTAGAAGTCGCCCGAGATCGCGCACGAGCCCATCGCGATGCACCACTTGGGCTCGGGCATCTGATCCCAGAGCCGCTTGACCCGGGGCACCATCTTCACCGTGATGGTTCCCGCCACCACCATCACGTCACAGTGGCGCGGGGTGGGCCGGACGATCGAGCCGATCTGGTCGATGTCGACCCGGCTGGCCGCCGAGGTCATGAACTCGATGGCACAGCAGCTCGTGGCCATCGGGAAGATCCAGAGGCTGTGCCGAGAGCCCCAGTTGAGGAGCATGTCGACCGACGTGGTGGCCAGGGACAGCCCCGGGAATCGCTCCAGGGTGGAGTACAGCGGGTGCTGAAACGGGCGATCAGATTCGTTCACTGCCACTCGATGGCTCCCTTCCGTACGGCATAGGCCCAACCGGCGAGCAGGATTCCGATGAAGATGGCCATGTCGACAATGGCGAGCAGTCCTAGGTCGCGGAGGTTGAGCGCCCACGGAAAGAGGAACGCAGCCTCCACGTCGAACAGCACGAACACGAGCGCCACGACATAGTACCGGGGGTGGAAGCGTACCCAGGCCACGCCCTCGGGCTCCTCACCGCACTCGTAGGTGTCGAGCTTGCCTGGCGACTCGCTGCGCGCCCGGACCCTCAGCAGCGCCGCGGCGACGAGCATGCCGACCGGCAATGCGAGGCAGAGCCCGAGGTACACGGCTGCCTGGATCCACTGGTCCATCAGTCTCCTGCTCCGGCTTGTGTCCTACCACCGGGCTCCGGCCCCGTCGATGACCGTCCCTGCAACCTGTCGCGACAGGGGCCACGGCAGACCTTGCCGACTGTCGGGTGGCTGCGTAAGGGGAGCGCATGGCAGTCACGAGCCGGCGCGAGCGATCTCGAAGCTGAACACGGACGTTCGGACTTCACCCGCTTGCCCCCTCTGCTGACCCCCAGGAGTTCCCGATGCTCGACCCGAATCGGATCGCGGAAGATCCCGACCTCGTGAAGCGCCACCTCGCGCGTCGTCATGCCACGGACCAGGCCTTGGCCGACGTCGATCGCGTCGTGGAGCTCACCGAGCGCCGCCGCACCCTCGTCACCGAGCGCGACGATCTGCGCGCCAGGCGGAACGCGCTCTCGAAGGAGATCGGCGGGCTGTTCAAGGCTGGCAAGGCCGACGAGGCGGAGGCCAGGAAGGCCGAGGTCGCCGAGGGCAACACCCGGATCGAGGCGATCGAGGACGAGCTGCAGGGCCTCGAGGACGAGCGCACGAGGCTCACCATGGGCTTGCCGAACCTGCTGCACGACGCGGTGCCCGACGGCAAGGGAGACGAGGACAACGTCGAGATTCGGCGGTGGGGTGAGCCCGCGGGCGGCGCGGGCGCGGGCGAGAGCCACGTCGAGATCGGCACCCGGCTCGGCATCCTGGACCTCGAGCGGTCGACGAAGCTGGCAGGGAGCCGGTTCTGGGTCCTCCAGGGGCTCGGGGCGCGGCTCGAGCGCGCGCTGATCAACTTCTTCCTCGACGTGCACACGGTCTCTCACGGCTACACCGAGGTCCTGGTGCCCGCCATCGTGCACCGCACGGTGGCCGAGGGCACGGGGCAGCTGCCGAAGTTCGAGTCGGACATGTTCCGACTGGTGGGGGAGCTCAACGGGCAGGATGCGTTCCTGATCCCCACCGCCGAGGTTCCGGTCACCAACCTGCACCGCGACGAGATCGTCGATCACGATGCGCTGCCCCTCAAGTACGCCGCATTCACGCCCTGCTTCCGAAGCGAGGCCGGCAGCGCGGGCCGTGACGTGCGGGGCTTGATCCGGGTGCACCAGTTCCACAAGGTGGAGCTCGTCTGGGTCACCGATCCGGCTCGTGCGGAGGAGGATCACGAGGCGCTGCTCGGGCATGCCGAGGCGGTCCTGCAGCGGCTCGAGCTCCCGTACCGAGTGATGGAGCTGTGCGGTGGCGACGTGGGCTTCTCGGCGCACCGGTGCTTCGACCTGGAGGTCTGGCTCCCGAGCCAGGGCTACCGAGAGATCTCGTCGTGCAGCCACTTCACCGACTACCAGGCGCGACGCATGGCGCTGCGGTACCGGCCTCCGGCGGAAGGCGGCAAGAAGGCCAAGCCGCGCCTGGCCCACACCCTC
>CAYMSU010000230.1:0-9789 GCA_964393165.1 uncultured Enterobacteriaceae bacterium | reverse complement strand
GCGGGGGCTCGGATCGGGCAGGGTGCTGGTCAGTCGAGTGCGTCGAGGGCGCGCTCGAGCTCGGTCAAGACCTCATCGGGGGCGCCGAGGGCACGGGCGGCCTCGATCGCCTCCTCCGCGAGCGCCGGCTCGCCCACCTGGATGAGCAGGAATGCGGCGAGGACCCAGTCCTTGCCCGACTGAGGCGGCGGCTCGAGGGCGGCGCCCGCCTTGGCGCGCTCGTCGTTCCAGCCACCGACCACGAGCTGGGCGAACATGCGATGGGCGCGCACGTCCCACCGGTGCGGTGCGAGGTCCTCGGCGCGCTGGTACTGCGTGAGCGCCTCTTCGAACCGGCCTTCGCCTCCTAGTGCAGAGCCGAGGTTCAGGCGGCGGGTAAAGTGCTCCCCCGGTCTGGACACATCGGCGGTCCACAGCGCGAGGCTGCTCGACCAGGCGGAGACCCGCGCTCGGCTGGCGCCACCGAGGAGCACCCCGAGGGTCAAGATGGGAATCGCCGGATGCCAGCGGCGGTCTGCGAAGCCTCGGACGAGTCCGGCGGCGACCAGGAGTGCGGGCGCCAGGCTGGTCACGAGGGTGTAGCGGTCGGCCGCCCAGAACGCGAGCGGCACGAGGCCCGAGACGGGCAGCGTGGGCAGCAACCACAACGCCACCAGTGCCCAGCCCTCGGCGCGACCGGTGGCCCGGTGGTGGACCGCCGCCGCGAGCACCGGCCCCACCACCGCAACGATGCCGAGGGTCACGTAGGCGCCCGTCTCCTCGGGGATGGGGTAGACGGCGGCGAGCCGCGTCGGAACCAGCAGCCCCGCCGCCCACATGCCGTGGCTGTAGAAGGGGAGCGCCCAGCGGTCGAGGGCCTCGGGCCAATCGGGCACCACGCCGCGGTCGAACGCCCAGAGGGCGACCAGCCCATCGGCGATGGCGAGCGCCACGAAGCCGCCGAAGCGACGGGTTGCGCGGATGAGGTCGTGCCGGACCGCCTCGACGGTCCAGAAGACGCCAGCCACAGGGAAGATGGCCGACTTCGCGAGGAGCGCGCCCGCCCACAGGCCGTGGCCGATCCACGTGAGCCGCTCCCGCTCGCGACCGGGGGCGCCGGGGGGCGGCCACATGCAGAGCGCCGCCGCGATCGCGAGGCTCAGCGACAGGACGTCGCGCGTGGCGGACATCCACGCCACGCTCTCGACGCGGTGGGGGTGCAGCGCCCAGAGGGCCACCGCGGGCAGCGCCCAGGCACGAGGCACGCCGAGGCGAGGGAGGAGCGCCACGAGCCCCGCGATGCAGCCGAGGAAGAGCGCCAGATCGATGGTGTGGAGTACGCCGGGCCGAAGCAGCCCGGCGGCGTGCAGCGCGACGAAGAGCAGGCGCGTGACGGGGTACCAGGCCCGCTCCCAGGTCGTCGTGAGCGCGCCCGCCACCGCATCCCCGAGGGGCTTCTCGAGCAGCGGATCCTGGAGGATGCTGGGGTCGTCCCAGTTGAGCCAGGCGCCATCGAGGGCCGGCGCGTACACCACCACGACGGCGCCGAGCAGGACGTAGAGCCCCAGGCCTCGGGTCAGGCCGGAGGGAGCTGCGGAGGGCGGGGATTCCTGCGACAACGCGACCTCGATTCCGTGGGCCTCGGCGTAGCAGGTTACCCGACGCGGTGGACCCGAGGAGGGACTGGTGGTGACCGCACTGTTGCTCGTGGCCTGTGGTCTCGGCGAGCCGGCCCAGATCCGCTCTGGCCCGGCCGACCCGCACGTCGATCTGACCGGCGAGGGACCCATGAAGGTGGCCATCGTGTGGTCCGACCTCGCGGAGATGTTTCCCGAGACCCCCGGGATGGCGCGCCCGCTGTCGGGGTTGGTACCCGGCATGCCCGCCGAGGACGCAGAGGCCAAGCTGATGGCCGCGCGCATCGAGGGGGCCCGCGTAGAGCGAAAGACGGTGGAGGGTCACGACACGGTGTGGTCCCGGCTGCAGCACGGGCAGACGGAGGTCGGGGTCACGCTCGTCCTGGACCCGCAGAACCGGCTGCAGAGCGTGGACCTGGCCGTCGACTGGGGCGCCGCAAGCTCGGTGCTGGTAGAGCGCTGGGGCGAGCCCGCGGATGGGCCTCCGCTCACGAACGGGTACCCGCTGCACCGGTGGCCAGGGGCGCCGTGGAGCGTGGAGCTGCACCGTCTGCCCGAGGGACAGGGCGTGATTCACATGACCAGGGAGCGATGATGGCGCGTCTCGACGGACACCTCGCCGTGATCACGGGCGGCAGCCGCGGCATCGGGCTCGCCATCGGGACCGCCTTCGCCGAGGAGGGCGCGCGCGTGGTGCTCGCCTCTCGCAAGCAGGAGGGGCTCGACCGCGCGGCAGCTGAGATCCAGGAAGCCGTGCCGGGCGCCGAGGTCCATCCTCGGGCACTCCACGTCGGCCGGGTCGACGCGATCGCCGAGTGGTGGGACCGGCTGCAGGCGGACCTCGGCATCGCCACGGTGCTCGTGAACAATGCGGGAACCAACCCGTACTTCGGCCCCATGTTGGGCGTGGAGTGGGCCGCGTGGGACAAGACGTTCGAGGTCAACCTCAAGGGGCCGTTCGAGATGACCCGCGCCTTCGTCCAGCGTCGGCTGGCGACGGGCAGTGAGCCGGGCGGCTCCGTCATCTTCATGTCGAGCATCCTCGGGCAGGGCGCCGCCGTGCTCCAGGGCGTCTACGGCATGACCAAGGCCTCGATGATCTCCATGGCCCAGACGCTCAGCCACGAGCTGGGGGCCACCGGCATGCGCTTCAACTGCATCGCTCCTGGCGTGATCGACACCCGCCTGTCGGCGGCTCTCACCGGAGACGAGGAGTTGTCCGCGCAGATCGTGGGGCGCACGGCGCTCGGACGCATTGGACAGCCCACGGAGATCGCGGGCATCGCAGTGTTCCTCGCGAGTGGCGAGAGCGCCTACGTCACCGGGCAGACCTTCACCGTCGACGGCGGGCTCAGGGCCGGCTGATCCAGCGGCGGCGAGCGACCTGGCGGAGCAGGGCGGCGACGCGACGATGCCCCCCCTGGCGCGCGAGATCGAGCGGGCAGAGGTCGCACGCGTAGGGCTCGCGCTCGGCGCCTGCCTTCAGCAGGGTGCGGACGACGTCGATGCGACCCTGCAGCGCGGCGATGTGCAGGGGAGTGAGCCCGGCCTCGTCGCGAGCGTCGGCGCTCGCGCCCCGCATGAGCAGGAGCTCCATGACCGGCGGGTGCCCCGTCACGGTGGCGACGTGGAGTGGGGTCGCGCCGCTGCACTCCCCTCGCACCACGCTCCGCCGGTCCGGACGCACCCCATGCTCGAGGAGCCACCGTGCGAGCGCTCGGTGGCCGCCCGCTGCCGCCCGGTGCAGGGGCCGCCACCCGGCGATGTCGGGGCGCTCGAGGTCCGCGCCGTTCTCGACGGCCCGGCGGGCCGCCTCGACGTCGCCGGACGTACACGCCGCGACCAGCGCTCGCTGCGCGCCTCCCCGTCCGACAAATCCGCGGCGCTGCAGCCCCGGACCGGTCTTCGGCTCGGATTCACCCTTGGTGCTCCATGTCTCGGGCTCGTGTTCAGGATCCATCGATCTCTCCTGTCGCGGGGCAGGCGGGGGGACGAGGGGCGCGCCCAGCATCGGTCGCCGATTCTAGAAATTCTGCACAGCTCCGTGCGCCAGAGCTGGGGGAATCCCCGAGTCCGGCGTTGGACCGAACTCTCGACATCTTGCTGTATCGGCAACTGACGAAATGGTTGGGTGGGCGTCATAATCGCTCCCTGCTGCGGATCAGACAGGGTTCATCCATGGTGACGACACGCACGGCATCTGGCCGTACCGGGTCATCCTGCCATAGGTTCAGCCCACCTGAAAGCCGTTGCGGGCGCCTCCCGCAGGCTGGGGGTTGCACCCTCGAATCGCCGGAGTGGTCTTTCTCGGGACGCGAGCCCTCCCCGCTCGTCGAATGGGCGTCGGCGGAAGGTGACGACCTTCGCCCTCCTCTGACCACCGGGCGGTCACTGTCGCGGGGGAGGACCGGTGGTTAACGAGGCGCGGCTTGCTGTCACCAATCCCCACGAGATGTGGAGTCGCCACGTGAGCATCGATTACCAGGCGCTGCTCGACCGCATACTCGACGCCGTCGACCAACAGGCGTACTTCACGCCGACGGCCCACCTCGACGGAGGGTCGGGGCAGGTCCTGCCTGGGTTTCAGGCGGCCCTGAAGCAACCTGGCTTCGACCCCGACGAGGTGCGTGCCTATGTCCACGCCGAGTTCCACTCGGGACGGATCGACCGGGTCGTCCTCCTCTCGGCGCTCCACGCGGTGGCTTGCCACCCTGCGGTCGCCGAGTGGGAGGAGGCCGCGCGCCTGGCTGGGGAGCAGGAGCTCGCCGCGCTCGAGCTCGGGGGGCCACGCCTACAGCTCAACCTCGCCTCGGTCGACCGGCACCGCGGGGTGCTGGCGTTCCTCCGAGGGCACTTCGAGGTCGCCCTCGACTACTTCGCGCGGGCCTTCGAGCGTGAGCGCTCGGCGGAGAACCTGACCAACATCCTCTGCACGATGCTGCGGTTGGGGGAGGAGAGCGAGGCCTGGGACCTGCTGAGAGAGGTCCGTCGCGCCTTTCCCCCCGAGCTCGTGGCCGAGATCAACCGCAGTATCGAGCAAGATCCCGATCTTGCCTTGCTTCGCACGGGAGTGGCAGAATGAGTTTCCTTGCTGCGTTCTACATGTGGATCCTGTCGACGATCCACCCCGCGGCGACTGGCATCGACGCCGTCGATCCAGGCGCTCGTGCAGCCTCCGTGCAGGCTCCCCTGCCGCCCCCACCCCCGACTCGGCGGACGATCCGAGACGGGCAGCTCCCGCGCCAGATCTCGAATGGGCTCTAGGCCGTGGAGATGGACCGCGAAGGAGACGTAGACATCCGGCGGCAGCTCCGAATGCTGCTGGCGAACCGGCGAGCGCCCGAGGCGCTGGGACTGTTCGAGCTGCTGACCCGCTATGCGCACCGTCGCGTAGGATCGGTCAGTCGGCACTGCGGTGGCGCGCTGGCGAGATCGGAGCAGGAGGAGGTCGTGGCAGACGTGCTGCTACAACTCCTGCAGGGCAGCCTGGCGATGTTCCGCGGCGAGACACTGCCCGAGCTGCTCGGATTCGTGCGCACGGTCGCGGATCGGACCACCTGGCGCACGATCCGGCGTCGGGACCGGGAGCGCGCGCTGCTGCACCAGGAGGCGACCGACATCGTGGAGGACTGGAACGCCCGGCTTCCCGCGCCCGACCAGGACGGCGAGCGGACGGCGACGAGCCCGCTGTCCTCCTCCGATCAAGACTACCTGATGCTGTTGTTGAGGGCCGGCTCCAAGGCGGAGCTCGCGCGCCGAGCGGGCGTGTCTCGGGCCGCGGTCACCCAGCGGGTGCAGCGCATCCGCAACCGGGTCGCGGAGCTCGGCTCCGACGCTCGAATCCGCCATGAGGTGTGGCTGTCCCAGGCCGCGCGTCGGGTGGTCACCGAAGAGACCATCGACCCCGCGTGAGGGTGCCCCCGCTCCCGATGAGGGCGGGGCGGAGGCCAGCGTGGATTACCGAAGGATCCTCGACCGGATTCGGTCCACGGTCCGCCAAGGCTCGTACCTGGTTCCCGCCGCTTCGGTGCCCGAGAGCCAGCGCGCCGTGCTCGAAGACGTCGCGCGCGACATCGCGGATCCGGAGAGCGACCCGGAGCTCCTGCGCCGCAGGATCCACCAGCTCCACGCGGCAGGCCGCATCGACCGCGCGATGCTGCTGTCCGCCCTCGGCGTGCTCGCGGCGAGCCCGTCCGTGCGGGACTACGCGGAGGCGGCACGCCTGGCCGGACAGCAGGAGCTGACTGCGCTCGAGGAGGACGGTCCGCACCGCGCGGCCTACCTCGCCTCGGCGGACCGCCACCGAGGGGTGCTCGCCTACCTGCTCGGAGCCTACGAGGTGGCGCTGGACTGGTTCGCGCGGGCCCTCGAGCGCGAGCGGACCGCCGAGAACGTCGGCAATGTGCTCTCTGCGATGATCCGGCTCGGCGAGCTCGACGAAGCCAGGCAGCTCGTGGATCGGGTACAGGAGCACTTTCCTGCCGAGGTCGCGACCCAGCTGACCGCGCGGATCGAGGAGGACGAGGACCTCGCTCGGCTACGCTCCCCGAACCGGTGACCGCCCGGCGGCGCGGGCCGCACTCGTGGCGCGCACGAGGGCGGCGGCCGCCTCGTCCACCGCCGGTGCGGTGCTCCCCCGCCCCAGCGACAGCCGGATCGCGCCCAGCGCGTCCTCGGGGTTCAGCCCCATCGCCAGCAGGACCGGGCTCGGCCGGTCGACGCCCTCGTGGCACGCCGACCCCGTGGAGGCGGCCACCTCCCGTGCACGCGCGAGCACGAGGCGCCCCACGACGCCCGGGATCCGGACGTGCAGCGTGTTCGGCAGCGCATGAGCGGCGGGCACCGTGCGGACGAGGCCCGGGATGCCCGCCTCGAGGTGGGCCCACAGGCGCTCCCGGAGGGTGCCCAGCCGCGCCGCCTCGGCCTCGAGGTCGGCGCTCGCCAGCGCGCACGCCGTGCCGAGGGCCACGATGGAGGGGACGTTCTCGGTCCCGGGCCGCAGCCCCCCCTCGTGCCCTGCACCGAACAGGATCGGCGCCAGGGGCCGGTCCCCGCGCACGATCAGCGCCCCGATGCCCTTGGGCGCGTACAGCTTGTGCCCGGCCACCGTCAACAGGTCGAGGCCCAGGGCCCGGCAGTCTACCGGCATCTTCCCCACCGCCTGGGCGCCGTCCGAGTGGACGATCACGCCTCGGTCGTGGGCGGCGCGAGCGATCTCGCCCACCGGCTGCACCGCGCCCGTCTCGTTGTTGGCCAGCATCACCGTGACGAGCGAGGTGCGCGCCGACAGCGCGGACACGACCTCGCTCGCGAGCACCCGACCGTCGGCCTGGGGGGCCACCCACTGCACGGGCTGGCCCTCGGCTTCCCACTGCCGGCAGGGCTCGAGCACGGCCGGGTGCTCGATGGTGGTGGTGACGACCTCGGGACGGTCCGGCGACGCGCGCAACACCCCGAAGGTCGCCAGGTTGTCCGCCTCGGTGCCGCCGGAGGTGAACACCACCTCCTCGGGAGCGGCCCCCACGAGCGACGCGACCTGCTCGCGGGCCTCGTCGAGCGCGCGCCGGGCCCGACGCCCCCCCCGGTGGTCGCTCGACGGATTCGCGAACCCGTCGCGCAGCCACGGCAGCATCGCATCGAGCACCGCGGGATGCACGGGCGTGGTCGCGTTGTGATCCAGGTACACGGGCTCGGACATCGCCGACGGTCCTATGGTCTTTGGGCGCCTGCTGACGCCACGAACCGGATCGTCGTGCACAACTCCAGCGGAAGCCGGCAGCGGACCTCCAGGATCACCGTGCACGCGGGCTCCCAACGGCCGTAGTGGGCGCTGTGCTGTCCGCAGCCAGGCACCGGGCCTCCTCGGACCACGCGCACGTCGCAGCGGGGATCGGGATGGATCTCCAGGACGGGCGCGTCCTCCCGCAGCACCTCGACGTGCCGGCCCTCGTGGCGCACTCCGCAGTCGGGCGCCAGCGGCAGAGAGATCGCCACGTGGTGCACGCTGCGACCGATCAGCGCGTCCTCGAGGACCACCTGGGTGCCGCGGAAGTCCACGTGGCGCCGGTGATCGATGCCGAGGCGCCTCCGGTAGCCCGCGTGGGAGGCCACGACGTGCCCACGCCCCAGATCCAGCTCGTGGAGCACCGTTCGAGCCCGGGCTCGCCACAGGAACGGATGAGCGTGGGGCTCGCTCTGGGACAGCCCGTCGACCACGACGGTGGGATGTGCGAGCGAGCTGCGGTGGAAGCGGCGGGCGCTCGGGTCGGCGTTGTACCGCCCGGTACCGCGCCCGACGATCACCGGCCCCGAGGGAGCGTGCACCCACACGCCCAGCGCATCTGCGTGGCCGTGGGCGGACAGCCCGGGCTCCCCGAGGGGCCCGTGGTCGAAGACCACCAGGCGTCCTTGGTCGCGGAACACGGTGAGGCCGCCCTCCGGGAACGAGGCCGAGCCCGGGTCGACGCGCTCGGACGCGGGCGCCGACGCGAGCAGCTTCGTGCGCCGGTCGGGCGCCCACGCGCCAGGGGCAGGGACGCCCAGCGCCGAGGCCGCCGCCCCCACGACGGAGGTGACGTAGTCGGGCTCGGGCCCCGGACACACGGGAACGACGCACCCGTCGTCGCTGTCGCCGAGCCGCACCGACCGGCCGGTGGCGTCGATCAGCGTAGACAGGCACCGCACGGCGCTCACCATGGGCCCGTCGAGCTCCTGGATGCCGACCGAGCGGGCGACCAGCGCCCACTCGAGCACGAACGCGAGGTAGTGCGTGGACTGCTCGATGCCCACGCCGTCGCGGTGCACCTGGTCGTGGAGCACGTCGCGAAGGCGGGCTGCCTCCGCCTGCCAGCGGGGGCGGTCGCGGGCGTCGGGGAGGGCCCAGGCGGCCACCGCCAGCGCGGCCAGCTCGGCCACCCGGTGGTTTCGCGCAGACGACCCCACCGACGGCCAGCGAGCGAGCCACTGGGCGTGCTCCGCGACCGCGAGCAGCACGTCGGGTTGTGGCCACGCGGCGCCGATCTGCACGAGGGATACGAGTCGCAGCGCGACCTCGAGGGTGCTCGCCCAGGGCAGCCCCCACCCCATGGGATGCGCCTGCCGGAAGTGGCGCACGTCCTCGAGCGGGGTCGGATCATCGGGATCGGAGGCGGCGAGCAGCACCAGGTGCTGCAGGCGACCGAGCTCCCACGCGACGCGCGGATCGAGCGGCTGACCGAGCAGCTCGAGCGACTCCCCGGGGCCTGGGGGCCAGGCCATCCCGGTGGCCGGATCCTCGGCCCACGCGCGGCGCCGATCGGGCGGCACGACGGTGCCGAGCGCCGGGATCCCCGTGCGGTGGACCATGTCTCGGACGCCCTCCGGATCCGCGGGCGGCGCCTTGGCCCAGGGCAGCGGCTGCAGCTGTGCGCCCGGATCTCCGGCGTCGGGCGCCGACGAGGCACGGCGGGCGGCCGCCCACAGCCGCTCGAGCGGCTCCGCGGGCTGCATCCGCCGCATCCGAGCGAGCCGCCAGCGCAGGCTCACGGCGCGTCCGGACCGGGAACGCGCGCCCCGGTGGCCATCGCGGCCGCGAAGGCGGCCGGCCTACGGATCGCGCGCTCGAAGCGGCCTGCCGGGTCGCCCGCGAGCCGCCAGGCCCACTCGAGGCCCCACCGCCGCGCGAGGGCCGGCGCCCGCCGGGAGCGGCCCGCCCACACGTCGAAGCTGCCGCCGACCCCCATCGCGAGCGGGACGCGCATGGTGGGCTGGTAGCGGTCGATGAACTGCTCCGCCAAGGGCGTGCCGAGGGCGACGAGGAGCAGGGCTGGCCGGGCCTCTCGGATGTCGTTGGCGTCGTCGGCGGGGCCGGGCTCCGCGTAGCCGTGCTGCGCGAACACGACCTCGACGCCGCGGGCGCGCTGCTGCTCGTCGACCGCGGCGAGGACCGCCGGCTCGGCCCCGAGGAGCGCGACCCGCCAGCCCCGCTCCGACGCCCTGCCGAGCAGGTCCTCGGCCAGGTCGATGCCGGGTACGCGCTCGGGCACCGGCGTTCCCCGCCACCGGGCCGCCGCTACGATGCCGATGCCGTCGGCGGCCACGGACGTCGCGCGGTGGACCGCCGCCCGCAGCGCGGGCAGCCAATCGTCCAGCGGTTGGGTGTCGTCGTCCAGCAGCGCGATATGGCTAAAACGCG
>CAYMSU010000229.1:0-9804 GCA_964393165.1 uncultured Enterobacteriaceae bacterium | reverse complement strand
ATGCGGAGGATCCTGCTGGGCGGAGCTGCGCTCCTGGGCATCGGCTTCTTGAGCGTGCTCGCAGCCACACTGAACGCCCGCTTCTGGCACGGCGTGTACGAGAACGAGGTGCGAATTCGCGAGTCGGAGATCGTCCACTCCGAGGGCGTCTTTCACAACGAGCTGAACGGCCGCGTGTACGCGATTCTCGCGAAGCACGAGGGCGCGGTCGATGGAGCCGACGACTTGGGAAGCTTGGTCCAGGAGTTCAACGATGCACCGGATGTGCAGCTCGCCCGTCGAGCGCTGAACGTCCTGGACACCGAGGTTCGCCGCGACCTGTGCACGCGCGACAGCTTGTCCGATGCCGGAGACTGCAAGAACCTGTCCAACGTCGCCGAGAACCTGGAGCGATCGCTGCGTGCGTACGACAACACCAAGCGTAAGCTCAACGACTTCTGCAACACCTGGCAAGGCTCGCTCGCCGGCTGCCTGCGCTGAGGCCCCGACGACGGGTCCTGCTCTTGCTCACCGCGCGGCCGCGAGCTCGTCGATCGCGCGGTGCGCTTCGTCGTCGAAGGGCGACGTACGGTGGGCGATCAGCACCCGGACCTGGTCGCCTGCGGATCCGACGCGAATCGTCACACCCTCGGCGTCTGCGCGGCGCCAGCGGCCATCGGTCGTGAACGTGGGCGGCGGGGATGGCCGCGTGAGCTCGCTGCGGCGCCAGGCGGCGAGCCCGAGCAGGCTCCGCCCCGGCTGGCCGGTGAGCCATCCGGCGAGGTCGCCCTCCAGGAATCGGCCGGCCGGCTGGCCAGTCGCGTCGGCCACCTCGGTGGCCGGGAAGTCCAGCCAGAGCACGGTGGTGCCCCCTGAGAGGGCCTCCTTCGCACCAGTCCAGCCGAAGCTCCGCCATGCACCCTCACGCTGAAGCTGGAGCTGCCCCTCGACCGCGTCGACCGATGGCAGGGGTGCCGTGTGGGCGAGCAGTCCGTCCTCCGGCACCGGCAGCTGCACGAGGGTGCTCCTGGCCCGCCCGATGACCCGCCCCCCGTCATAGACCGGCACCCGCTCGATGATGCCGTTCTGTCGCTCCTCCTCTGCAAACCCGGTGCGCTGGTGGGCCGCCAGCTGGAGCCCCAGGCCGACCTCGGCGACCGTTCCGGGCGCCACGCCTGGCTGCACCGCCGGGCAGAGGTGCTTGTGAGCGAGGGGCTGCCCGGGCAGCAGGCTACCCGTGGCTCGCTCCACCAGAAAGCGGCCCGCACGCTCACCCGGCCCGGCGAGGGGGATGTCGACCGAAGCCTGCTGAGTCGCCGGGAGCGGGAGCCGCGCCGCCGCCTCAAGCTGGCGCTCCGCAATCCAGAGCTTCGCCCGAAGCTTGCCGCGCGTGCCCGACGGGATGGCGCAGCGAACGACCCATGTACCGCCCGTCCTGCAGTCGATCCGCTCAGCGGGCTCCCCGTCGACGAGGAACGCGCACGCCGACCCGTTCTCTGGCTCGGCGGAGCTCGCTCCTGCCACGCCGGCCGCGAGCAGGAGACCGACGAGCATCAATTGTCGTCCTGGTCTACGCCCACGCCCCACACGGCGATCAGCGCCCAACCCGCGGCCGCGCCCAGCTCATCGGCGGCCCAGCCCTGGAGTCCCTCATCGGGAAGGTTGACCGCAACAATCCACAGGTCGTCCTGCAGGACGACGTCGGTCAACATGCCCGTCTCGGCGAGCACGCCGAGCAGGCAGCCCGCAGTCGCGTAGTCGGTGAGATCGGGGAGCGCGTCTGCACCATCCCACAGGTCGAGGTCGACGACGCGCACCCCGGACGTGTCCTGCATGCCGACACGCCACGTCCAGCGGTGATCCTGGACGAGTTGTTGTGCGAGTTCAGTCATCGTCGCTCCAAGGCCGCTCGACGAGCCAAGCCGTCAGTCGATCGTAAGACCATGGACTCAGCTGGTCACTTCCTTCGGCGACTTGCTCGGGGAGACCCAGAGAACGACAGATTCGTCGAGCGCACCGAACCCGGGCGCGCCGCCCGTCCGGGAACCGCAACACCACCACCACCGACCGCCCTGCCTCCATCATGGAGATGATGGGCTGAAGGCTGCCATCCTGGTCGACCTCGCAGAACATCGTGCGCAGGCGTCGCTCCGCCCGCTCCCGGGCCAGGTCGGCGAGGAGCTGCAGCGCGCCCACACGGTTCCGCAGCCATACGGGCCCGTCGAGCACCAAGGTCCGAGCCGCATCGATCGCGGGCGGCCACCGGGCGGCGCCCACCCGGAACAGGATGGCCTGCTTGAGCTCCTGGGCGTCGAGGCGCACGTGGCCGGCTCCGGCCACGAGCTGGGCGACCGTCGACTTCCCGACCCCCCGGGGCCCCATGAAGAAGGCGACCCGGCGAGAACGCACGACCTTGGGCAGAGGCCGGTTCCCGATGAACTCGGAGCTCGTGCCGGTGAGAAGAGCTGGGCGAGGCACGGGACGCCTCCGCGGGGGAGGAAGCTAGACGGGGGAGATGGCGTTTTGCTCGATGAACGCAACGATCTGGGCCATGGTCGTGCCCGGCGGGAACACCGCCGCCACGCCCGCGTCGAGTAGGCGCTGGGCGTCGTCATCGGGGATGATCCCGCCCGCGATGACAAGCACATCGTCGAGGCCCTGTGCCCGGAGCTGCTGAACCACCTCGGGCAGCAGTCGCATGTGCGCGCCACTGAGAACGGACAGACCGACCACCTGCACATCCTCGTCGCGCGCCGTGCGAACGATCTGCGACGGCGTACGATGAAGGCCCGAGTAGATGACCTCCATGCCCGCGTCGCGCAAGCCCCGCGCGACGACCTTGGCCCCCCGGTCGTGACCATCCAGACCGGGCTTGGCCACCAAGACCCGGATCCGTCGGGGGCCCAGTCCGGTCACGACAGGACTTCCTTGGCGATCACGATGCGCTGGATCTCCGAGGTGCCCTCGTACAGCGTGGTGATCCGTGCGTCGCGGTAGAGGCGCTCCACCTCGTACTCCCTCGAGTATCCGTAGCCACCGAAGATCTGGACGGCCTCGTAGGCACACCAGTTGGCCACCTCGGAAGCATACAGCTTGGCCATCGAGCACTCCGCGCTAGCCCGCTCCCCACGGTCCTTCAGGGCCGCTGCGCGCCAGGTCAGGAGGCGCGCAGCCTCGATCCGGGTGCGCATGTCGGCGAGCTTGAACTGGATCGCCTGGTGCTTGGCGATGGGCCGACCGAAGGTCTCGCGCTCCTTGGCGTGCTCGACGGCGAGGTCGAGCGCCCGCTGCGCGATACCGAGGGCCTGCGCGGCGATACCGATCCGACCGCCGTCGAGCGTGGCCATGGCCACCTGAAAGCCCTGCTGCTCCTCGTGCAGGAGGTTCTCGGCGGGCACGCGCAGACCGTCGTAGATGAGCTCCGACGTGGAGGAGCAAGCGATCCCCATCTTCTCCTCGATCTTCCCGACCGAGAAGCCCTCGAACTCGCTCTCCAGGATGAAGGCACAGACACCGCGATGCCGGGCCTCCACGTCGAGGTTCCCGTAGGTGACGATCACCGACGCCTGAGGCCCGTTCGTGATCCACAGCTTCGTGCCCGACAGCACGTAGCCGCCCTCGACCTTCTCGCAGCGGGTGCGCTGCGCTCCCGCGTCGCTGCCCGCCTCTGGCTCGGTCAGCGCGTAGCAGCCGATCTTCTCCCCGGTGGCCAGCGGCGTGAGGTACTTCTGCTTCTGCTCGTGCGTGCCGAACGCGAGGATCGGCCACCCCGCCAGGCTGTTCTGGACACTCATGATCACGCCTACGCCAGCATCGGCGTAGCAGACCTCCTCGAGCGCCAGCACGTAGGAGAGCACGTCGAGACCCGAGCCCCCGTACTCCTCGGGCACGAAGACCCCCAGCAGGCCGAGCTCGGCGAGTTGCGAAACCTCTTCCGCGGGGAACTGTTTGGTACGATCGCGCTCCGCGGCTCCGGGGAGGATTTCGTTCCGCGCGAAGTCGCGAGCCATCTGTCGGATCGCCTGGTGATCTTCGGAAAGCTCGAACACGGACACTCCTGCGCCTGAGTGAATGATGGTTCAGCGAGGACGCGTAACCTTGTACGCACCCCTTCCGCGGACCGGCTCGACGAGCGAGCGCCCCCTGGGCCCGCCGACTAGTGGTCGGAGGAGTCTCCCGTGAAGACCGCCGGCCGCTTCTCGAGGAAGGCGGCCATTCCCTCGCGCTGGTCCGCGGTCGAGAAGCACAGCCCGAACAGTGTGCGCTCGGCTGCCTGGGCGCTGTCTAGCGACGTATCCGCATTCTCGTGGATCGCCCGCTTGCAGAGGCGAACGGCGGTGGGCCCGAGGCGGGTGATCTTCTCGGCGGCTTCTCGCGCAGCCTCGCGGACGTCGCCCTCCACGACGCGGGACACGAGGCCCATCCGGAGTGCCTCCATCGCGTCGATCCGCCGACCCGAGAGGCACAGATCCAGGGCGTTGGACAGACCCACTCGCCGGAGCAGCCGCTGGGTCCCTCCAAAACCGGGGATGACGCCGAGCTGCACCTCCGGCTGGCCGAACTGCGCCTCGGCGCTGGCAAAGATCAGGTCGCACGCCATGGCGAGCTCGCACCCTCCGCCGAGCGCGAAGCCCTGCACCGCCGCGATCACGGGCACGGGCAGCGCCGCGATTCGGTTGAGCACGGCCTGCCCCCGCCCCGCGAACCGCTCCGCCTGGACGGCGGAGAGCTCCTTCATCGCTGCGATGTCAGCGCCTGCCACGAAGGCCTTGTCGCCCTCGCCGGTCAGCACCGCTGCACGAAGGGTGGCGTCGTGCTCGAGCTCCTCCAGGGTCGCGTCGAGCTCCTCGAGCACAGCCTGGTTGATCGCGTTGAGGGCGGCGGCGCGCCGGATGGTGATGACCGCCACGCCATCCTGGCGCTCGGTCGTGACGACAGGGGTATCCATCAGCGTTCTCCGTAGGTGTAGAAGCCCCGACCGGACTTGCGGCCCAACCAGCCCGCCTCGACGTACTTGCGCAGCAGCGGGCACGGCCGGTACTTGCTGTCCCCGCCGAGGCCATCGCGGAGAACCTCCATGATCGCCAGGCAGGTGTCGAGGCCGATGAAGTCGGCCAGCGTGAGAGGCCCCATGGGTACGTTGGTCCCGAGCTTCATGGCGACGTCGATGTCCTCGACGGTGCCGATCCCCTCGTAGAGCGCGTACACGGCCTCGTTGATGTAGGGCATGAGCACGCGGTTCACGATGAAGCCAGGCATGTCTCTGCCCTCGACCGTCGTCTTGCCCATCCGCTGCGCGGCCTGTTCGACAGCCTGGAAGGTCTCGTCGGTGGTGCCGAGGCCCCGGATCAGCTCGACGAGCTGCATGACCGGGACAGGGTTCATGAAGTGCATGCCCATCGTTCGATCCGGACGATCGGTGTGCGCAGCGATGGCGGTGATTGAAATCGACGAGGTGTTGCTCGCGAGGATGGCCTCCGGAGCGGCCACGCCGGCGAGCGACTCGAAGATCCGGAACTTCAGGTCTACGTTCTCGGTGGCCGCCTCGATGATCAGCTGGCACTCCCCCATGGCCGCGACGTCCGTGCCGATGCCGAGGCGCCCTCGCGCCGCCGTGGCCTCGTCATCGGCCAGCTTCCCCTTCGCGACGAGCTTCCCGAGGCTGCGCTCGATGGCTGCCAAGGCGCGGTGCAGCGCTGCCTCGTCGATGTCCTGAAGCCGAACCTCGTAGCCAGCGGTGGCCGCGACCTGGGCGATGCCGTTCCCCATCTGGCCCGCGCCGACCACCCCGATGCGCTGGATCTGCATGCGTTCTCCCAAAGCGGCCGAGGTCCTATCCCGCGCCTCACGCCTGCGGCCAACCCGGCGCTGCGACGAGGACCGGGATACCGAGGCGTCGGTCTGGAGGTCGTGAGTCTGTGCGATGGTTGCTCGCAGTTCTGCTCGCAAGCGCCTGCGTCGAGGTGGGCCGCGGTCCGGACCTCGGGCCCTGCGCCAACCCTCCGGACGGGGGAGCCTTCTCCTACGGTGAGATCGGGATCGGCACCTGCCTGGCGGGCCCCGTCGACCTGCTCTTCTTCGAGCAGGACGGCGACGACTGGCTCGCCGTCTCGAACGCGGATCCCTATCGGAACTTCGAGACGGGCAGCGTCCTGGTCCTCGACTGGGACGAGCTCGAAGCCGTGCTCGATGCCCGGAACCCGGATCTCCCGCCCCGCCTCGTGGTCGGGCGCGATGTCGCGGCGGTGTCGCTGCCCCTTGCTGACGATGACACGGGCGACGGTCGCGGCGAGAACGCGTGGCTCGGAGGGCTCGGCTACCTCGAGGGACACCAGCGCCTGGTCGTCACCTCGCGACTCACCGAGCAGGCGATCGTCCGAGCGGCCGAGCGCGACGAGCTCTTCGTGCTCGACACCTCCGGGCTGTCCGCCGAGACGCCGCGCCTCTCGCAGGTCGGCGACCCGATCGTCGTCGAGGACGACCCGTATCCGGTCGTGGTCCAGGACCAGCCGGATCGCTTCTTCGTCGGCAACCTGACGGACCACTCCCTGTCGGTGTTGCGGTCCGGGCCGCGCCCACGGAAGGTCGACGTGGTCCCCGGGAACACGTTCAGCGACGTGGCGTTCGACGACGGAGACCGCTCGGGGTCGCTGGCCGAGATCGCACTGCTCGAGCAAGCGGAGACGGACGACCTCACCCAGGAGCGCTGGACGCTCACCTACCTGCCCGGCACGACGGCGCTGTTCGTGCCCGAGCTCGTCGACGTCACCGGCGGGCTGCCGATCGTCGGCCACCGGCAGTTCACCTCGGGGGATCTCGCGCCGTTCCGCGCCTCGGGCTTCGGGCTCGAGGAAGGCCTCACCGGCTTCGAGGATCCGATCTTCGGCCGCGACGACGTGGGGGTTCCCACCTTCATCGCCGTTCGCTCGGCCGACAATGCCGTAGTGCTGGGGGTCGCCGCGGGCGGCGGGCGCTGGGGGCTGAACCCCGCGGACCCTGTCCTGACCGCTCGCCAGGGAGAGCTGCTCGCCTCCCCCACCCTGGTTGCCCTCTCCGCCTCGCTCGGGATCTTCCACGAGCTACGGCAGCCGCTGGTCGAGGGCGACGAGGTGCTCGCTCCGGGCGCGAGCTCGATCGTGCTGGCCACGTCGACCGACGGTGTCAACTACACACGCAGCAGAACGGTGTTCGCGGCTGAAGACTGCACAGCCGGAGACAGCTGTCGGTCGTACGAGGATCCCTTCGTGGCGACCGATGGGCTCACGCTCGGCTGGCGGATGTGGATGACGCTGAGGGACGACAACGGCACCCCCGCCGACCTCACCGACGATCGGCTGTCCGTCGGGTTGGCCGAGAGCCAGGACGGCACGGCCTGGAGCGACCCGGTGGAGGTTCTCGCCGTCGGGAACACGCCGATCGGAGCGCCCGTCGTGGCTCGGTTCGATCAGCACTATCGGATGTGGGCGGCCCAGTGGTCGGGCGCCGCGTGGGACGTCGTGGAGAGCCGCTCCCTCGACGGTCGCACGTGGTCCGACCCCGTTGTCGTCGTCGAGGGGGATCCGGCCCTGGCACCGGAGGGCCCCGAGCGACCGCCCCGAGCAGGCGCCCTCGTCGACCTGACCGCGAGCTGGCGGGTAGAGGGCCGTGACCTCGGGCGCGTCGACGTCCCCCTCCTCGCGCCGGGGCAGCCAGCCATCTCACTTCCGGGGTTCGAGCTCGCGATCAGCGCAGGCCACGAGGTACCCAACGACGTGGTGCCCGCGCAGCGGGCACGCGGAGGGTTGGTCCCGGGCTCTGTCGTGGACTTCGGGGGGGAGACGCTGCTCTTCGCGACCGCGGAGGCCTCCGCGGGGCGTCGGCGGATCGCGGTCCTCGGGGATGTGGGAGGCGAGTGGCAGCTCGTGACCGGTCCCTTCGAGATGGAGCGCATGCTCACGCCACCGGGGGGCTCGCTCGAGGTCTTCGCTCCGGTCGTGGTCGCTCACGAGGGGTCGCTCGTCCTCCTGTACTCGGCGCTCGACCCCGCGAGTGGCTCCATCACCACCCGACGGGCAACGTCCGACGATGGTCGGAGCTGGACCCTGCTTCCCGAGCCACCCGTGTTCGACGAGGACCCGAGCACGGGGTTCGACTCAGGGTACCGGCAGCCCCACTCGGTCCAGACCCTCGACGACGGCCGGCTCCGTCTCTGGTTCACAGCCCACGACGGCGGCACCGACCGCATCGGTGCCGCGGTCGCCGCCTCCCCGCTCGACACCTTCGTGCGCGAGCTGAACGGCGACGAGCTCGTGTGGCTCGATCTCGGCAGTCCGGGGAGCTTCGACGACGGCTCGGTGCGAGACCCCCTGTGGGTAGATGGTCCCGACGGTGGCGGCCTCTACTATGCCGGCTTCGACGGCACGGAGTGGGCGCTGGGCCACGCCCGGCTGTCCGAGGGCCAGCTGTTCCGCCGCATCAGCGTCGACGAGCCGGATCTGTCCGCGCCGGCCCTGCAGGGACAGCCGCGTAGCTTCTCGGTCGCTGGCGCACGGTCGCCGGTGCTGCTTCGGGGCGGAGACCCGGTCGAGCTGCTCTACGCGGGATTCGGACCCTTCGGGCTCGACGCCGACCGCGTCGACAACCGCGAAGACGGGCTGGTCACCAGGATCGGTCGCGCCTTCGCGTGGACCGACGCGCCGAGCACGATCTTCCCTGCCCACCGCTACCCGACCGCGGGAGACACGCTCACGTTCCAGACGCGGCCAGCGGGTCCAGGGGCCCAGGTGATCGAGCTCGAGACGCGCGCCGACGACTTCGCCAACCCCGCCGAGGGAATGTCGTCGCTGACCCTCGACCAGGGGCGAGGCTTCATCTACGTCACCTCCAAGCTCAACGACCAGGTGCTCGTCGCCGACATCCGCGACGACTCGCGGCCCGGCTTCGACGACGCCAACCACTTCGATGTGGAGACCGCCATCACCGTCGAGACCCGGGCGGGCGCCGCAGGCTTCACGTCGTCCACGCTGATCGGGAGCAGGGATCTCCTGGCGCTCACCATGCGACAACCTGACGGGATCGCTCTGCTCGACCTCACGGAGCTGGTCGACAACGATCGGAAGGAGGTCACCGACCTCACCGCGGTCACGTTCCTCCCGCTGCCCTCGTTGGAGGACGACGCGGGCGGCGTCACCCTGCCGAACACCCGCGTGGGGGGGGCCGGCATGGCCCTCACTGAGGGTGAGCGGTTCCTCCTCGCGACCCACTTCTCGGCCAACGGGCTCGCGGTCTTCGACCTCTCGCTCGGCGCATGGGGAGAGGAGGTCGCGTGGCTGCCGAACCTCGGCGAGCACCCTCACGTGGTCGAGGTCGCCCGCGGGAGCCGCTACGCGGTGGTCGCCAACTACACGGGGGAGTTCGGCGGCGACAACCTCACCGAGAACACGGTCAACGCCACGCTCGCCGTCATCGATCTGCACCCCGACGACGAGCGACGGCCGGAGATTGCAGCGTGGATCGTGAACCAATGAGCGGCCTCCTCCAGACGTCGCCGTCGCCGCGAGGGCTCGCCAGCGCGGTCGCCCTGCGCATCCTCGTCGCAGTGGCCGGGCTGCTGGGTCTGGCGGGCTGTCCCGACCGCCCCCCCTACGACGGAGCGTTCGATGTGCCCATCGCGGCAGCGGTCCTCCAGCCCGAGGTCGGGGGGCCGTTCCTCGAGCCCGTGGGAGCCCTGCGCGTAGACGTGCAATCCCGTTGCACAAGCAACTTGCCGTCAGCCGTGCACATCGGGGCATTCAAGTTGACCATTGTTTTCCCCTTGGTCAAGGTACAGTTGCAGTTTCGATCAGG
>CAYMSU010000228.1:0-9816 GCA_964393165.1 uncultured Enterobacteriaceae bacterium | reverse complement strand
AAACTCAAAATCTACGGCGATGTTCGCTTAAGGTATCAATATACAGGCCCGCCGCGCGACCGCCGGGCATCGAGGTCGATCCCTCCTTGCTGGACTACGCGCGGCTGCAGCTCGGGAGCTTCCGCAGCGCGCCGCAGGAGCGGGGGCGGCTGCTGCCGCTGACCGATGCGGAGGCGCTCGAGAGCGCGGATCTGCCCTCCGAGGCGGTCGACCGGCTGGCCTGGTGGCAGCGGGAGTCGAGCGGGCGGGCGCGCGACCTGCGTCGGCGCGAGCTGCCGCCGCTGCATCGGCCCCCCCACCCGATCGACGAGGTGGATCTCACGTTCGAGGCCGAGGGCGAGCTCGACGTGCCGAGTGATGGGCGGTCCCGCTGGGTGGTGGTGCTCACCGAGGAGATCGACATCGAGGTGCGCTACGCGGCGGTGCCGCGCAACGACCTGCGGGTGTACCGCCGGCTGCGGGCCAAGCTCACCGGTTCCAAGGGGGAAGCCGCCGCGGGCCCGGCGCGCGGGCCGCTGCTCGCGGGGCCCGTGCAGGTGTTCGTGGAGGGCCGGCTCGAGGCCACCGTGCCGTGGGCGGGCACGGGCAGCGAGGAGCCCACCGTGGAGCTCGCGCTGGGGGCCGAGGATCGGCTCACGCTCACGCGCGACGTGAAGTACCGCGAGGAGTCCGTCGAGGGGCCGGCAGGGGCGCGGCGGTTCCACACGATCGTCGACGTGCGGGTGGCCAGCGCGCTGCCCCGAGACGTGCGGGTGCAGCTCGTGGAGCGCGTGCCGGTGCCCGAGAACGCGGCCGGGCCCGAGGTCGAGATCGAGACGAGCACGCCCGCCGCGCGGCCCTACCTCGGCGAGCCCGGCGGCCCGCCGCTGCAGGGCGCCAAGGTGCAGGTGGTCGACGTGCCGCCCCAGGGCGAGGCGCGCGCGGTGCTCGGCTATGCGATCGGGCTGCGCACGGGCGAGGAGCTCGCCGGGGGGGAGCGCCGTGGCTGATCCCGAGGCGTCCGCCGGCGAAGAGGTCCGCGAAGGCCCCGCCTATGCGGCGGTCGAGGCCCCGATCGTGCGCGTGGTGCTGCTCGAGGATCGCGCCGCGGTCACGCGCCGGGTCACCGTCCCCGAGGCCGGTCGCCACCGGCTGCTGCTGGGGCCCGTGAGCCCACTGGTCGACGAGCAGCGGCTCACGTTCCCGTCCCGCGCCGAGGGCGTGGTCGTCGAGGAAGCGCGGGTGGTGTGCCGCCCGATCGAGGCGCCTGCCGCCGATCCGGAGGCGGTGCAGGCGCAGGTCGAGGCGCTCCGCGAGGCGCGGGAGGCCCGGGAGCGCGCCGCCGATCGCGTGCGAAGGGCTCGCGAGGCGCACCTGCGGGCGCGGCAGGCCACCACCTCCGCCACCGAGGCGACCACCCGCGCGCTGCAGACCCAAGACGATCCGGTCGCCTGGGCCGAGGCCGTGCAGGTGATCGCGCGGCGCGAGGCCGCCGCGCTCGAGGCCGTGGCCGAGGCGGAGATCGCGCTCGGGCGCCGCACCGAGGAGGAGACCGCCGCCGCTCGGGAGCTCGACGGGCTGCGGGGCACCCCCGACGTGCGCGGCGATCTCGACACCTCCGAGATCATCGACGGGGGCGGCGACACCACCGCGCCGTCGGGCCGGGTGCACGGCTGGATCGAGCTCACCCTCGTCGCGAGCGGCGCCGCCGAGCAGCTCGTGCGCTACGTCGTGCCGTGCGCCGCGTGGCGGCCGTCGCACCGGGTGCGCCACACCACCGGGGAGCGGGGCGAGCGCGTGCACTGGGAGCAGTGGGCGGCCTGCTGGAACGCCACCGGCGAGGACTGGCTCGGCGTGAAGGTCGTGTGCTCGACCTCGCGGGAGGGGGAGCGGGCCCGCCCGCCCGCCATCCAAGACGACGTGATCCGCGTGCAGCACGAGGTCCCGCCCGACCTGCCCGACGATCCGTCCGACGAGATCCTGGTCGGCGACGCGCCGGTGATCCACCAGGCCGCCGATCTCCCGGGCATCGACGACGGCGGGAGTCCCCTGCGCTTCGAGGTCGAGGGCCCGATGGACCTGCCGTCCGACGGGCGGGTGACCGAGGCGCACCTCCGCAGCTGGTCGGGTGCCGCCGAGAGCGGCTGGTGGGCCGTGCCCGAGCACTCTCCGCTCGTCGTGCGGCGCTCCGAGCAGGTCAACGGCTCGGGGGGGCCGCTGCTCGCCGGTCCCGTCGAGCTCGTGCGCGACGGGGTGTACGTGGGGCGGGGCGCGATCCCGCTCGTGGCCGACGGCGAGGCCTTCTGGCTCGAGTGGGGCAACCACCCGCAGCTGCGCATGGATCGGCGCCGCACCCACCAGATCGAGCGGCAGAAGGCCACCGGCACGCTCACCCACGAGTTCCGGGTGGAGGTCGACGTCCGCCACGTGGGCCCCGAGCCCGTGGTCCTGAAGGTGCGGGAGCGGGTGCCGATCAGCGAGTACGCCGACGTGTTCGTCACGGGGCCGGAGACCGCCCCCGAGCTCACGCCCCCGACCGACGACGACGGGTTCTGCACGTGGGAGGTCGAGATCCCGCCGCATACCATGCGGGAGCTCAGCCTCTTCTACACGATCCGCGCCGCGGCCGACGCCGAGCTGCCGTTCCAGGGCCCGTAGCAAGGGCCCCAGGCTACTCCTGGGGCTGCTGCTCGACGAGCTTCTCGAGCTCGCCGGCCTCCCACATCTCCATCAGGATGTCGGAGCCGCCCACGAACTTCCCGTCGACATACAGCTGCGGGATCGTGGGCCAGCTCGCGTATTCCTTGATCCCCTGGCGGATCTCCATGTCGGACAGCACGTCGAACGAGCCGAAGTCCACGCCGAGCGCGCGCACGATGCTGACCGCGCGCATGGAGAAGCCACACTGCGGCAGATCCGGCGAGCCCTTCATGAAGAGGAACACGCGCTTCGAGGACACCAGCTGATCGATCCGTTCCCGGACGTCGGACGCCATGGGAGCTCCTGCGGTGGTCACCCGCGGTGGGGCCACGCCTCTGGGGTGTAGGTCTTGAGCTGCAGGGCGTGGATGTCTTCGCGCATGTGCTCGCCCAGCGCCCCGTAGACCAGCTGGTGCTGCTCTACGCGGTTCTTGCCGACGAACGCCGACGAGACGACCTGGGCCTGGAAGTGGTGCCCGTCGTTGGCAGGGTCTTCGACAATTGCGGTGCAGTCCGGCAGCTCGGCTTCGAGGATCTGCTGGATGCGGGGGGCCGAGAACATCGCGCGCTCCACGGTTCGCAAGCGAACCCAAGCGGGTGGCGGTCCGGTATCGTCAGCCCTCGGGGGCGACAACGACCGCCGCGCGGCGCACCGCCTGCCCGAAGGCCTGCCCGCGGGCGACCAGTCCCTCGGGGGAGGGGTCGGGCCCGAACAGCACCGACCTCGCGGCCACCACCAGCGCGCGCCCGCCGCCCGCGAACAGGGGAGCGACCTCGGCCTCGCCCGCCCCCTGGGCGCCGAACCCCGGCCCGAGCAGCCAGGTGTCGGGCAGCGCCGCCCGCCAGCGGCGGATCTCCGGCGCGCTCAGGGTGGCCCCCACCACCGCACCGGCCGCCGGCTCCGCGCGGATCCAGGCCGCGACGCCATCGGCGACCGGGGCCTGCCAGGCCTCCGCGCCTGGGTTCGACGTGCGCAGCAGCACGAACACGCCCTTGCCGGCGGCGCCGCGGGCCGCGAACGGGGCCAGGGACTCTGGCCCCAGGTAGGGCGACACGGTGACCGCATCCGCCCCCATCGGCCCGTCGTCGTCGAGCGTGGCGCGCGCGTAGGCCTCGGCCGTGGAGCCGATGTCGCCCCGCTTCGCGTCGAGCAGCACGAGCCAGCCCGCGGCTCTCGCGCGGCGCACCACCTCGATCAGGATCTCGAGGCCCGGTGGCCCCAGCGCCTCGAAGAACGCGCTCTGCGGCTTGAGCACGGGCAGGAAGGGGGCCAGCGCGTCGACCACCTGCAGGCAGAACCGCCGGACCGCCTCCGCGTTGTCGGCTGCGGGGGCCTCCGGCGAGGTGCCCGGCACCTTGCCCAGGTGCGGGTCGAGCCCCAGGCACGCGGGGGTGCCCAGGGCGTCGACGCGGCGCGCGAGGCGCTCGGCGAAGGTCATCGCGCGACCCTTCCGATCAGGAGGCCTGCTCCCGGACCGTCAGCGTCATCGGGATCTCCTGCGGGGGCGGGGCGCTCGCCTCCTCGTCGCCCGGCTCCGGCCAGGCTTCCTCGTCGACCTCGAACCTCACGTACTCCATGCGGCCGCGGACGCAGCGCCAGACCATGTCGTTCTCGTTGGCCGAGCGCTCGTTCAGCTTGGTGGAGATCCGGCCGCGGCGGCTGACCGACAGGGTGAGGGACATCACGCCGACGACCTCCTCGCCCTCTTCCTCTGCCGTGTTCACGCAGTGCTCGATCGCGGCCAGCTCGTAGGGCAGGCGGGCCTTGATGTGGTCCGCACCGATCGCCTTCGCCGCCACCGCCGGGATCGCGCCGATCGAGGCGCTCACGCGATCGGTCTCGAGCGGCTCGCGGGCCTCCATCGCTTCCTTGACGACCTCGTCGTAGGTCCCCACCGAGATCCGGCACCAGGCCTCGGCCGGCTCGACGTCGACCACCTCGGCGTAGATCCCGTCTTCGTCGATGATCGGGTCGAACAGGGTGGGCAGGCAGCTGCGGATGACGTCCTTGACCGTCGAGGTCTTGGTGATCACGACCTGCAGGCCCGGCGCCTCGGTCTCGGCCAGGGCCGCCGACATGTAGCTGACCGGGATGCTGTCTTCTTCGGGGCCGAACCAGGGCGCGGCGCCCACGTAGGCCTCGGTCTCGCCCGCGATGCCCCACAGCTGCTCGTCGAGCTTCTTGTCGTCGTCGAGCTCCAGCGGCAGGAACGTGGTCTGGAGGTGCATGAGCTCCTCGGGCACCACGGTCTCGGCCTTGACCTCATCGGCGCGCATCAGCAGCAGGCCGGTCTTGTCCTTCCACTTCTCGAGCGGCTCGGCCAGCTTGGCGGCCTCGGTGGCCGTCTCGGTGACGAGGAGCGGGCGGAGCAGGGACGGATCGTTGATGCTCTCGAGGAGCGTGTTGTCGTCTTCCCAGCTCGTGCCGTTCCACTTGTTCACGCGGAACCACTTCTTCTCGGGGGCCGGCTGGCCCTCGACCTTGGGCCCGGTGGCCTTGTAGAGCAGCACGTCGCCGAAGCCACCGTCGGCCGGGCGGACGGGGATCGTCTCTTCCTCGAGCTCGAGGAGGGCGGGCGGCAGGTCGGTGCTCAGCTCGTTGAACAGGGCCACCGCGGGGGCGCTCGTCTCGACGGCCTCGAGATCGTCGATCCGCCAGTTCTCGACCGTGCTGACGAGGCCGAGGCCCCCCAGGAGCACGAGGGTGGCGCCGACATCCACCAGGGTCCACTTCTCCACCACGTCGCCGAGCTCGTAGTAGAGGCCGGCGAAGGCGACGAGGATGGCGAAGGAGAACGCGATCCAGGAGATGGCGATCGCGGGGGTGGCGATGTCGCCCCACATCATGAGGGCGGCGGCGAGGGACTCGGCTTCGTGGGCAATGCCGCCCGGGCCGAAGGTCTCCATGCGCACGCCCTGGGTGACCGCGCGGGAGCCGTAGGACATGGCCAGCAGCATGCACATGGCGCTCGCGAAGCGCATGCTGGCCACGCGGTGGGCCTCTTCGTACTCGGCGCGGCGGAGTGCGGCGAAGGCCACGCCGAAGCCGCTGAACACGAGCAGGGCGATCAGGGTGGAGCCATCGATGCCGTAGTTGTTGGCATAGGCGCTGATGGTGCCGGCGCCGACCAGGGTGAGCACGCCGGCGGCGATGGCGGCGACCGGGGTCCACCGGGCCCAGGGGCCGGCGAAGAAGGCGCCGATGCCCGCCGCCCAGGCGCCCACGCCGAAGAGGAACGCACCCACCCAGCGGCTGAACCAGTCGGTCTGCAGCGCGTCGTAGGCCCCTTGCGACGCCGCGGCGACGATCTGGTCGGGCGCGGTGTTGCTGAGGGTGGACAGGGACGAGCCGGCCGAAAAGAGGGCCGCGATGGCGCCGACCGCGCAGACGAACAGGGGGGCCACGACGAAGGCGGCGAGGGGAATGCGCCGGCGCGTGAGCGCGAGGCCTCCGAGGGCGAGCATGACGAGCAGGCCCACCGCGCCGAGCCCGAGGATCGTGGTCCCCAGGCCCCCGCCCATACTGAAGAGGTCGGACATCGGCGATACTCCGTGAAGTGCAGCGAGCCCGGGTTCTAACGCATGTGGTGGGGGCCCCCTGTCGAGGGCAGGTCAAAAGCCCCTGGTGGTGGGCACTGTCGGCGACTCTGACCCCGCGGAGCGCGTTTGCGCGGAGGGTGCGCTGGCGGGGCTGGCGCAGGAGCGGTAGGCTGGCCGCCGGGAGCGGGAGGGCCGGTCGCGCGCTGCGCGGAGGGTGTGAAGGCGGCGGCCCCACGAGGTATGGACCCGAGAAGAACCCTTCCCAGCGCCCCAGGGACCCCGAGGGAGAGCCGAAGCCCTGCTCAGGACGCTTCACCCCATGGGGAGAACCTGGTGGGACCGCCTGCCGGTGCCAATAGGCACGAGTCTTCACGTACCCTTGTGTGCGATGGGCTTCCAGTTGGGCATTGGGCGACGAAAGCCTGATTTTCCGCGACGGGGGGGCCCGCAGGGAGCGGCGGGGTGGCGGTTGTCAGAGACTTGTAAACGTGCGTCAGGGAGGTGGAGGTGCGCGCGGGAACACGTTGCCCACGGGCGATGGGCGGGAGAGGCGAGTGGGGGCTAGGTTGGCGGTGCCGCTCCCGTAGCTCAGTTGGATAGAGCAACGGCCTTCTAAGCCGTCGGTCGCAGGTTCGAGCCCTGCCGGGGGCGCCACTTCTGCCGAGAGCGAGAACTCTTCGGATCTGGTTTACACCCCGGGCCGCCTGGTCGCCTCGGCGGCGGCTCGGAGGCCGGCCGGTGCCGTGGCCGCCGGCCACCGGGAGCCCCCCGTCCGTCCCCGGCCAGCCGGGCAGCGTGTAGTGGACGGTGATGTCCTTGCCGGTGGCGGTGATCTCCTTCACCCACGCCCGGAGGAAGGCGCGCTGCTCGTCGAGCGGGCGCTCGGTGAGCAGGGTGCGGAGCCCGTCCACGTAGGCGCGCACGTCCTCCTCGGTCAGCTCGACCGGCTTCGCCTCGGCGATACGGGCTTCGAGGTCGGCGATGTCGGCCTGGAGTCGGTCGGTGGTCGCCTTGAGTGCGTTGATGCGCTCGGCGATCACGCTCGGGTCGATGGTGCCCAGCGCGAGCGCGTCGACCAGCCGGGTGAGCTGCTGGCGCTGCTGGTCGAGCAGGCCGCGCTTGGCGTTGCGGGCCTCGACCAGCTCCTCGGCAGCGCCGCCGAGGCCGGCGTTCACCTCGTCGAGCAGGGCGCGGACGTTGGTGACGGTCAGGACGTGGGCCTTGAGGTGCTCGACCACCGCGGCCTCGAGCGCGTCGCGGTTGAGAAGGACCGCCGGGCACTGGTCGGCGCCGGACTTCATCTTGGTCTGGCAGCCGTAGTAGTGAACCTGGCCGCTCTTGGCGCTGTGGCCGATGAAGGCGTAGCCGCAGTGCCCGCAGCGCAGCAGGCCCGAGAGCAGGTAGTCGCCGCCGGTGCTGCGCGGATTGACCAGCGCCGGGGCGCGGGCGGCGATCATCTGGTCGACGCGGGCGACGGTCTCGGGGTCGGTGAGGGGCCCGTGGGCGCCGGGCACGCAGACGAGCGGCTGGCCGCTCCCGTCCTCGGCGGTGCCCCAGCGCAGCTCGCCCAGGTAGGCGCGGTTGCGCAGCAGGTAGGCGACGATGCTGCTGGTCCACAGGTGGCCCTTGCGGGTGCGCACGCCCTCGCGGTTGAGCGCGCGGGTCAGGGTGGCGGCGCCCTGGCCGCGGCCGGCCTCGTCGAACAGGCGGCGGACCACCGCGGCCTCGGCGTCGTCGGGGACGAGGCGCGTCTCGTTCGGGCGGCCCGGATCGCGATGGAGTCGGTAGCCGTAGGGGATGGCCCCGCCGACCCAGAAGCCCTGCCGGGCCTTGCGGGCCATGCCGCGCTTCGTGTCCTGGGCCAGGTTCTCGCTGTAGAACTCGTCGATGAGCTCGAAGATCCCCTCGACGAACCGGCCCTGCGCGCTGTCGTCGAGCTTCTCGTGCAGCGAGTGGATGGCGACGCCGCGCTTGCGGAGCAGCTTCTTGTACAGGATGGCGTGCTCGCGGTTGCGGGCGAAGCGCGAGAGCTTCCAGAGCACGATCACGTCGAACGGGCGCGGGGTCTCCTTGGCCCGGTCGATCATCTCGCGGAAGCCGGGGCGCGCGTCGGTGCGGCCGCTGATGCCCTCGTCGACGAACTCGTGCACCACGACCCACCCGCGGGACTCGGCCTCGGCGCGGCAGGCCTCGATCTGCGCGGGGATGGACAGCTCCTTCTCGGCCTGCTTCACGTCGGAGCAGCGCGCGTAGACGACGGCGCGGACGGGCTGGGTCACCGCGCACCTCCCTCGGCGAGCCAGGCCTCGAGGTCGAGGCCATCCTCCTGCACCGCGCGGGCGACGTTGAGTGCCAGATCGAGGACCTGCTGCTTGACCACCGGTGAGAAGTACCGGTGGTGGTCGGGCTCGAAGCCGCCGGGGCGGAAGCGCGGGTCGGAGAGCAGGCGCAGGAAGGCGTCGTCGACGTGCAGCTTGAGCTCCAGCGACGGCGGGATCTCGAAGCGGATGCCGGCCTCGTGCATCACCTCGCGCAGGTCGAGCCCGTAGACCTCGGCGATGCGACGCAGCACCTCCTCGCCGGGGGCTTGCTTGCGCTCCTGGTTCTCGAGCTTGGTGATGTAGGCCTGGCTCACGCCGAACTCCTTGGCGGCGTCGCGCGTGGTCCAGCCCTTCCGGCGGCGGACCTCCTTCAGGTACGCGCCAAAGTCGGCGGTCCGATCCCAGTAGACCCCAGCGACGTGGGGAGTGGGCTCGGCGGTGTCGTCGGGGCCGACCCCGAAGTCCTTGGGCGATCGCAGCGCCATCGCGGTCCTCACGGTGTGGGAATCACTTTGAACACCTACTCGACCACTTGAGGGTTGTCAATGGTCCGGCGGTGGGTCATGCTCTGAACACCTTCTCGAACTCAAGCGAGGTGTCAGATGCGCCACGAGTCCCACGACTACTTCCTCAACGCCCACACGATCGACCGCGTGCTGGAGGAGAACGACCTCCACCACGCCGATCTCGCCTTCCAGCTCGGGTTCTCCCGCAGCTACTGGAGCCAGCTCGTCAACGGGCACCGCCGCCTGTCGCCCCGCGTCCGGCGGGCGCTGCGCGGCCACCCGATCCTGCGGCCCCTGCCGGTCGAGGCGCTGTGGTCGAAGCAGCCGCGGGAGGTGCCGTGACCGCCGCCCTCGCCCTCCGCGTCCGCGACGACGAGGCCGAGGCCCGCCGCGCGTTGGCGCTCCTCCTGATCGCGTCGGTGAAGGCCGGCGCCAAGCCCGCCACCGATCCCCCGCTCCCCGCCCGGCCGCGCCTGCGCGTGGTCGCTTCGAGGTGACCGTGTCCGACCTGCCCGAGATCGTGGTCAATGCGCGCCAGCAGCGCGAGGTGATCGCGGACGCCTGGGACGCCCTGCTCGACGGCGCCCATGGTGACGACCTATTCCGCTACGCCGACCGCCTGGTGCGCCTGGTGCGGGAGCGCCGCGGCGAGGCCCGTCTTGAGTCCGTGTCCACCGACCTGCTGACCGCGTTGCTGCGCCGCTCGGCGTGCTGGCTGCGAGACAAGGGAGACGGCGCCCAGGTCGACGCGCCCGTGCCCCGCGACGTCCC
>CAYMSU010000227.1:0-9819 GCA_964393165.1 uncultured Enterobacteriaceae bacterium | reverse complement strand
GGATGGCCAACCGAGCGGAGCACGTGGTTCGCTTGTCTGTCGATCGCGAGCCGCCCACGCTTCAGGTCGCGCGGCAGTCACGGCTGATCGCCCAGGGCCGCACCCTGCCGATCTGGGTCGACGCGGACGAGCCCCTGGCGCGCGCGGAGGTCGCGATCTTCGGGAAGACTGTGCCGATGTACCCGGTCGACGGCGCGTGGCGGGCGCTGGTCGGCGTGGCGATCCGCCAGCCCCCGGGGGAGGCGTCGCTCCGCGTGGTCGCCCATGACGAGGCGGGCAACCGGGCGGTGCTCGAGACCGAGGTGGCGGTGGAGACCACCGAGTTCGAGACCACCGGCCAGATCGCGCTCACCCGGGCGGACATCGAGCAGGACCGCGATCCAGAGGACGCGCGGCTCGCGCGGCGGGCCCGCGACGAGGCCTACGCCCGGCGCAGCCCCGCCCCCCGGTGGGAGGGCCCGATGGGCCTGCCGGTCGCCTACGGCAAGGCTGCCGCCCCCTTCGGGAGGTACTTCACGTACCGCGACGGGGAGCGGAGCTACCACACGGGGCTGGATCTCGAGAAGCGGCTGGGGGCGCGGATCAGCGCCCCCGCCGCGGGCACCGTCTCGCTCGTCACCACGCAGCCGGTGTTCGGCCGGGTGGTCATCGTGGACCACGGGCACGGCGTGAGCACGGCCTACAACCACCTCGACACCGTCGAGGTCAAGCGCGGCGACGAGGTCTACCGGGGGCAGTCGCTCGGCACCATGGGCGCCTCGGGCCAGGCCTACGGCCCCCACCTGCACTGGGTCGTGGTGGTGGCGGGGACCGCGGTGGACCCGGCGGACTGGCTCGACGACGACTTCGCGACGTCGCCCTTCCGCTAAGGCCTGGCCCGCGGCTGCGGCGCGCTACTTCGGATCTTCCGCCGCCAGCCGGGCGTTGAGGATCAGGAACGCCTCCACGCCGTCGCGGTCCATCCGGCCGGGCTCGGGCCGCCGCATCGACAGGTCCCCGGGGCCCGGGCGCGGCGGCTCCCCGGCATCTCCGTTCACGTCGAGGAACGCGGCGGCGACGGCCTGGCCGCACGGCACGCTCGGCACCTCGATCGGCAGCGTGGGCGACGCCGCGAGGTCGACGCCGGCCTCCTCGAGCGTGGCCACGGGCTCGGCGCCCTTGGCGAGCGGGTTCGAGTCGTACACGAGGACGTAGGCGGTGCCTGCGCAGGGGTTCTTCGCGTCGCAGACGATGTTGCCCCCGAGGCCGATCCCGCCCGACAGGGTGCCGACGCACACGCCGGAGTCGATGCCCGCGTCGGCGAGCTCGCCCGTCTCCTGCTCGGCGTCTTCGCCGCCCGCGTCTCCAGCCTCGCCTTCACAGCCCAGGAAGAGCCCGGGCACGAACAACAGCAGATGTGGCATAGATGCTCCTGGTGAACGCGCGGCGCGCTACGGCAGCAGTGCCTGCCAGTCTGCGGCTCCGCCGATGATCTCGATGCCCAGGACGACGCCGGCCTGGTTCTCGTCGGCCCGGCTCCAGATCACCTGGCCGACGGAGTCGACCGACGCGGAGGCCGCCCGGATCTGCACCTGGGTGTCGACCGGCAGCCCCTCCTGTACGAGAATCGCCACCTCGTCGCCCGTGACCGACACGAGCGTGCCCGGCCGATCGCCGAGCGGCGACTGCACGGTGGCCTGCACCCCGGCCGAGGCCGGCCGCGGCGGCCGGCGGAAGCTGTCGGTGACCTCGTCTTCCTTGCCCATGATTCCCCCGAGGCGGGAGCTTAGCGCATTCGTCCCACGACCGGGATGCACCGTTGCGGAGGCTTCCGGTGGACCGGGGGAGCGGCGGCGATACGGCCTTGGCCCAAGCCATCCAGGAGTCAGCCATGCAGAGCGGCAAGCCCGGCGCCGGCGACAGCGACGCCCCCGAGGGGGCCTTCCAGCGGAAGCCCACCGCCTTTCACGACACGGTGTCGGCCGAGCCCGGCGCGCGCTTTCCGGCGGAGGCCGGCCGGTACCACCTCTACGTGAGCCACGCGTGCCCCTGGGCCCACCGCACCCTGATCACCCGGGCCCTCAAGGGCCTCGACCACGTGATCGGCGTGTCCGTGGTGCACTGGTACCTCGACGAGCGCGGGTGGGCGTTCGACGAGGGTGAGGGCGTGGTGCCCGATCCGCACGAGCACGTCTCGCTCCTGCGGGAGCTCTACGAGAAGGCCAGCCCCGACCACGAAGGCCGCGTCACGGTTCCCGTCCTGTGGGACACCGAGTCGCGCACAATCGTCAACAACGAGTCGAGCGAGATCATCCGCATGCTCGACGGCGAGTTCCAGGCCCTCGCCCGCCGCCCGGAGCTGCGCTTGTCCCCTCCCGAGCTGCTGGACGCCATCGACGAGGTCAACGGGCCCATCTACGACCGGGTCAACAACGGGGTGTACAAGTGCGGGTTCGCCGCCTCGCAGGAGGCCTACGACCACGCCGCGACGCGCCTGTTCGAGCACCTCGACGCGCTCGAGGTCCGGCTGTCGGAGCGGCGCTGGCTGACCGGCGATCGGTTCACCGAGGCCGACGTGCGTCTGTTCACGACCCTGCTGCGGTTCGACCCCGTCTACCACACGCACTTCAAGTGCAGCCGCAAGCGCCTGGCGGACTACCCGAACCTGTGGGCGTTCACGCGGGAGATCGCGCAGGTGCCCGCCATCCGGGCGACCATCGACCTCGACCACATCTGCAAGCACTACTACGTGTCGCACACCACGGTGAACCCGCGGCGGATCGTGGCGCAGCTGCCCGCGAGCTTCGACCTGGACGCGCCGCACGACCGGGCTCGGCTGGGCGGGAGCGGGGTGCTCGAGGCGTGAGACGCCGAGCGGCCTCCGAGAGATGTTGCCCTGGTCGCGGGCGAGGGCCCCATGCGCCTACCCTGGCCCGCGACCGGGCTCACTCCAAACTCGTACGGTGGTCTGTGCCGAGCAGCCTGTCGCGAGCTGTCGCCGTGCGTCTTCGACGGGCAGCGGCCCTCAGGTCGTGAGGCAGGCGGGGATGGGCGTGTAGCCACGCCGGAGCACGTAGGCGGTGAGCCGCGGGTCCACCCCGAGCTCATCGGTGAACGTCACCGCGACCACGTGGCGGGTGGCCAGCCCGCGGGTTCCCGGGACCGGCTCGTTGCGGGTCACGAGGCCGTGGACCACCGCCTCCTCTCCGGGCAGCAGCACCCGGAGCGTGGCCTCCGCCACCTCAGGGAGCGGACCCCGCACGGTGGCCGTGAGCCCTCGGGCGGCCAGCGTCTCGCAGCGTCCTCGCGTGCGCGTGTTCCCCATCGTGATCTCGACCTCGAGGTCGCAGGGCACCCGCACGAACCGCCGGTGCTGGGTGGCCTGCACGAGGTCCGGCGTCGCGGTCACGACCACGAGGCTCGGGCTGCGCTCGACCTGTCGGCCATACGCCTGCCACTTGGTCTCCACGTGGAGGACCCGCGAGTGGAACCGCTGGGCGGGCCCCGCGGAGACGTCCAGGAGGTCGCCGAGGCCGAGCTGGGCGACCTCCGGGTGGTCGACCAGGAGCCCGAGCGAGCGCACCTCGTGCCGTCGGACACTTCCGACGACATCGTCGGGTCCCCCCTGCCAGGACAGGCTCACGGGTGACCCGATCTCCAACCGGTCGAGCATCAGCGCGTTCATGGGTGCCCGTTCGGATCCTCTCTCCCGACGGTTGATGCGCCCGTCCGTTGATTAGACTGACGTGTCAGTCTACTCTGGATAGAGGGGGCGGTCTGCGAGGTGCGATGATGGGCGAGTCCGACGGCCAGGGGGCCCGGGCCGCGTTCTTGAGGCTCGAAGGGGTGCTGACCACCCGACCGGCGAGTCTCGCCGCGGCCTGGCTGGCGGCGAATGCGCAGCACCTCGGGCAGCGGGCGCTCCGGCTGGGCGCGGTCGCGCTGGCCGCGCCCGTGGGCTGGGCATGGGGAGACGGGGTGACCGCGCAGCGGCTCACCTGGTCTGCCTTGCGCGGCATGAGCGCCGACCGGGTGGCGGTGCTCGGCGAGGAGTATGCCGAGCAGTCGCTCATCCCCAGCCTCCGACCGATCGGGGTCGACCTCCTCGAGCGGGCGCGCCGGGATCGGCGCCGCGTGATCCTGCTGTCCGACCACGTCTCCGAGGTGGCGCGGCCGGTCGCCGACCACCTGCGAGCCGACGCGCTGATCTGCAATCGCCTGGAGTACCGCGGCGATCGCGCCACCGGGCGTCTGGAGGGCCCCGTCGCCGCGCGCTTCGCGGGCCAGTGGCTGCGGGACTTCGCCGCGGAGCACGCGCTGGATCTCGCCCGGTCCTCGGCCTATGGGGCGGTGCTCGAGGATCAGCTCCTGCTGTCGTCGGTGCAGCTGCCGTGTGCGGTGCATCCCGACCGGGGGCTGCGTCGGGTCGCGGTCGACCTCGACTGGCCGGTGGTGGAGGGATGACGATGGTCCAGGATCGACTCGCGGGTCGGCATCTCGTCGTCACCGGCTTCACCGGCTTCGTCGCGAAGGTGATGGTCGCTCTCGTGCTCGAGGAGGTGCCGGATCTGGGGCGGGTGACCGTCCTCGTGCGCTCGCGGAGCGAGCGGCGGAGCGCGCGCGCCCGGGTCGAGGAGGCCTTCGAGCAGTCGCCGGTGTTTCGGGCGCTGCGCCGCGCGCACGGCGCCGACCTGGGCGCATGGCTCGGCCGGCGGCTGCACGTCGTGCACGCCGATCTGGAGCAGCCCGACTGCGATCTGTCGGCATCCGATCGCCGGGCGCTCGAGACGGCCGACGCGATCGTGCACTGCGCGGGGCTCACCGACTTCGCCCCGGATCCCCGCAAGGCGCTGTCGGCCAACGTGGCCGCGGCCGACCACGTGGCGCGGCTGGCCGTCGACCTCGGGGTGCCGATGGTGCACGTCTCGACCGCGTTCGCGGCCGGGCGGCGCGAGGGCGCTGGCGAGCAGCGGGTCGCCGAGTCGCTCACCCCCGGGATCGCGCCGAATGGAGCGCCGCTCGAGGTCGGCACCGAGATCCGGCAGCTCGAGCTCGCCTGTCGCCAGCCCGGGGTCGCGCGCCGCAGCCGGGCGCGGATCGATGTCGGCATGGCGCGCGCGCGGGCGCTCGGCTGGCCGAACATCTACACCTACACGAAGGGGCTCGCCGAGCACCTGCTCGCGTCTCGCCCAGGGCTCGACCTGACCCTCGTGCGGCCCACGATCGTGGAGTGCGCCCGCGCCTACCCGTTCCCGGGCTGGAACGAGGGCATGAACACCGCGGGTCCGCTCGCGTGGCTCATCTCCACCGCGTTCCGGCGGCTCCCGACCGCTCCGGCGCACCGCTTCGACGTGGTGCCGGTCGACGACGTGGCGCGGGGGCTCGTGGCGATCACCGCGGCGGCGATCGAGGGGCGCGCGGGGGGCCTGTTCCACCTGGCGAGCTCCGACCACCACCCGTTCACCTTCGACCGGGCGGTCGAGCTGACCGGCCTCGGCATGCGGCGCTGGGCCCGGCGGCACGGCTCGGCCTTCGAGCGCGACGTCCTCGCCCAGCTCGATCCCGTGCCCGTGCCCGACCGAGCCAAGGACTGGCTGTCCGTCGATCGGATGGCCTCCTGGATGCCCCGCCTGCGCGAGGCGCTCGACCGCGACGGAGACGTCCGGCGCCGGCTCCCTGCGCTCCTCGACGGTGCCCTGGGCGAGCGGCTCGACGCGCTGTCCGCGAAGCTCCTGGTGACCGAGGGCAAGCTGCGGCGGATCCAGGCGCTGCTGGACCTGTTCCGTCCCTTCATCCAAGACACCGACTGGGTGTTCCACTCGGACCGGGTGCGCGCCCTGACCGCCGGCGAGGACGTGTTCCGCTTCGATCTGTCGGACCTGTGCTGGCGCGAGTACTGGGTCGACGTCGAGTACCCCGGCCTGCGCACCTGGTGCATGCCGCTGATCGAGCGGCGGCCGGTGCCCACGGATCCGCCGCTCTCGCCGCCGCTGCGCCTGGTCACGCCGCCGGACGTCCGCATGCTCTCCGTCGATCCGGAGCTCCGGGTGGCCAGCAAGTGAAGCGCGGCATCCTGCTCACCGGGGCGACGGGGTTCCTCGGCTCGTACGCGCTCGCTCACCTGCTGCAGACGACGTCGGTGCGGGTGTTCGCGCTGCTCCGCGCGGACAGCGACGACCACGCGATCGCCCGGCTGTGGGAGGCCCTGCAGGCCCACCTGCCCGACGAGGGGGCGTTCTGGGACGTGGTGCCCCGGATCGTCCGGCTCCGCGGGTCCCTGCACGAGCCGGACCTCGGGCTGTCCGCGCGCGAGCTCGACGAAGTCACGGAGGGCGCCGACTCCGTGCTGCACATCGCCGCGTCGCTCAACCGCAAGTCCGCGACCGCCTGCTTCAACACCAACCTGCGCGGCACCCTGCACCTGCTCGGGGTCGCCCGGCGGATGCTCGACAGCGGCGGGCTCGCGCGCTTCACGAACGTGTCGACGGCCGCCGTCGCGGGGAAGCGCACCCACGAGGTGGTGCCCGAGGACGAGGCCATCGACTGGGGCCGCTCCGACTACGACCCCTACGCGCGCACCAAGAAGTTCGCGGAGGAGCTCGTCCGCCGCACGCTGCCCGACGACCGCGTGCTGACCCTGCGGCCGAGCACGGTGATGGGCGACAGCCGGCACGAGCGCTGCTGGATCACCGATATGGTCCGCGCCACCTGCGGGCTCGCCTCGCTTCCCGTGGTCCCGCTCGATCCCGACACCCGGCAGGACATCGTGCCAGGCGACTGGGTGGGCCAGGGCATCGCGCGGCTGCACGTCCGTGCCGAGGTGGCGCACCGCATCTACCACCTGTCGGCGGGACAGGGCGCGCCCACCGGGCGCGAGCTGTCGCAGGCGCTGGCCACCTCCGGCCGGCCACTGCGGTTCGCGCCTCCCTTGAGGCGGCCGTTCCTGCTCGCGATGCGAGGGCTCGACCGCCTTCCGCGCTCCGGGCCCCAGAAGGTCGGGGCGATCATGAAGGTGTTCTGGCCCTACATCACGAACAACGTCGTGTTCGACAACACCCGGGCGTCGGCGGAGCTCGGGCCGCCGCCCCCGTTCGCGGCGATCCTCCCGGGCATGGTGCGCTACGCGAACGCGGTGGGCATGCGCAATCCCCGCACCCCGCTCGGTGCCCGCAGCCCCGGCGGGTAGACATTACGGCGGGGGCCATGGAGCTCGTCGACGCCCACTGCCACCTCGACGCGCCGGCCTTCGACGACGATCGGGCCGCGGTCGTTGCCCGGGCGCGGGCCGCCGGCGTGCGCAGCTGGGTGGTGGCGGGCACGCGCCCGAGCTGCTGGCGCGGCACCCAACAGACCGCCGAGGCCACCGGCGGGCGAGCGGTGCTGGGGGTGCATCCCTGGTTCGCAGCCGAGGCGACCACCGAGAGCCTCACCCGGCTCGCCACACTCGCGCCCGAGGGGATCGGCGAGATCGGGCTGGACGGGCTGGCCGCGACCTCCGACGACGAGCGGGCGCTCCAGCGCGCGGCCTTCCGGGCCCAGCTCGCGCTGGCGCGGGAGCGGGACGTGCCGGTCGTCATCCACTGCGTGAAGGCCGTCCAGGAGGTCCTCGAGGTCGTGCGCGCGGACGGCCTGCCGTTCCGCGGCGGCATGATCCACGGCTGGTCGGGCAGCCGCGAGAGCGCCGAGGCGTTCGTGCGCGCTGGGCTGTGCGTGTCGTTCGGGCCGCTGGTGTGCCGCCCCCGGGCGCGGCGCGCCCGGGAGGCCGCGGCGGCGGTGCCCGTGGAGCGCCTCCTCGTGGAGACCGACGCGCCGGATCAGGCGCCGCCGGGCGAGGAGCGCGGGGAGCCTGCCCACGCCCGGGTGGTGGTCGAGGAGCTGGCCCGGATCCGGGGGGTCGAGCCGGCCGCGCTCGCCGCCGCGACCCGCGCCACCCTCCAGCGCCTCTTCGCGTCCTAGATGCGCGGCCTGCTCCTGATGGTCACCGCGGCGGGGCTGTTCGCGGTGATGGCCAGCCTCGTGAAGATCGGGATCACGACGTACGGGTACCCGCCGCTCGAGCTCGTGCTGTGGCGGTCCCTCGTCACCGTCCCGGCGGCCGCGGTGGTCGCTCGCGGCGCGTACACGGTGCGCGCCCCGGGGTGGATGCTCGCCCGGGCCGCCTTCGGGTTCACGGCCATGGTGTCGTGGTTCACGGCCACGCGGCTGCTCAGCATCGGCGAGCTGTCGGTGCTGGTGCGGCTGCAGCCGGTCTTCGTGGGCATCCTCGCGCCACTGCTGCTCGGCGGCAGCGAGCGGGTGAGCGGCACGGTGTGGGCGGCCACGCTGCTCGGGCTGGGGGGCACCGCCGTGCTGCTCGGCCCCGACCTCGCCAGCGTGGACGCGCCGCGCCTCGGGGCGGCTGGCCTCGCGCTGTTCGCGGCCGCCGCGTCGGCCGTCGCCCACACGTGCCTGCGGGCCCTCGGGCGCACCGACGAGCCCCGCACCGTCGTGCTCTGGTTCCAGGTGGCGGCCGCGACGGCGGCCGGCACCCTCCTCGTCGTGAGCGGCGCCGACGTGCACCTGCCCGCGCTCGCGCACCTGCCCCTGCTCGTGGGCATCGGCGGGTTCGCGCTGGCCGGGCAGCTCGCCATGACCGCGGCGTACAAGGCGGACCAGGCGCCGCGGATCGCGGCGGCGAGCTACGCCGGCCCGCTCTTCGGCTTCGTGCTGGACGCGGCGGTGTTCACCCTCGCGCCCTCGTGGTCGGATCTGCTCGGGGCGGCCATCGTCATCGGGGCCGGCCTGCTCCTGCTGCAGTCCCGTCGTTGAGCGCGACCAGTGGCCCGAGGTGCTTCGCGTAGGCCTGGGCGCGCCCGACGCTCCGCGTGTGGATCGGCTCCTCCACCTCGAACGCGCTGGCGGTCGCGACCTTCCGGTCGAGGCGCTCGGGCTGCAGGACCGCGGGGTCCCACGGCAGCTCGAGGAAGGCGAGCGTCTCGCGCAGCACGGGCTCCGGCGTCGCGACGAGCTCTTCGTAGCGGACCTCGTGGAAGCGGAGCGGCAGGATGGGCCGCCAGGCCTCGTAGAGCTCCTGGCAGGTCTCGATCCAGCAGGCGATCCAGTTAAGATCGGTGGCCCAGGGAAGCCCCGGCCCGAACGCCTGGCGGAAGCAGGAGAAGCCGGTGTCGAGGGGGTTCCGGCGGCACACGATCACCCGCGTGCCGGGCAGCAGGTGGGCGAGCAGTCCGAGCTGGAGCAGGTTGTTGGGCATCTTGTCGGTGACTCGGGGCGCGCTCGGGTCGACCGCGTCGAGGCGCGCCAGGTACTGCTGCGCGGCCCGCTCGCGCAGCGCGTCGGGCAGCGGCAGGGCGTCGGCCCAGTCCGGGACCTTCGCCGAGCGGAGCTTCATCCCGATCTGGCGCAGGGTCGGCAGCTCGCCTCCGGGGGCGATCGCAGGGTGGCACCCGAGGGCCTGCTCCAGCAGGGACGTGCCGGATCGGGGCACCCCGCAGATCAGCACGGGTCGGTCGGCCGCGGGATGCGCCGGCTGGTCTGGCCACGGGCCCGCCGTGCGCTCGATCAGCGAGCGGATCCCGGCGCGGTGCTGCCGCGGAGAGAAGGTGAGCCCGCGCGTGAGGTTGCTCTCGCTCCACGCGGCGAAGGCCGCCTCGGTGTCTCCGAGGGCGTCGTGGAGATCGCCGGACAGCTTGAGGAACAGCGCCCGGAGCTCCCCCGGGCGGGCCCCCGAGATCGCCAGCCGGAGGGTGGGCAGGGCGTCCTCGGGGCGCCTCCGGGCGCGCGCCACCGACGCCATCACCTCGACGAGGTGGGGATCCGGGGGCTGCCCATCGACGTAGCGCC
>CAYMSU010000226.1:0-9840 GCA_964393165.1 uncultured Enterobacteriaceae bacterium | reverse complement strand
CTCCCCAGGATCGAGCACGGTCATGCGCTGGATCAGCGCCCCGAGCCCCCGTGGGACATCCGCGCGCAGGCAGGCGAGCTCGGGCAGCCGGCCACCGTCGGGCAGCGGCGGACCCGCCACCGCCTCGTACAGCAGCCGACCGAGGGCGAACACGTCGGCCGACGGGCGCTCCGGGAGTCCCAGGCCGAGCTCTGGTGCATCGTAGCGAGGCCGCCGGAGCCCTCCGGGCCCCCGCCAGCCCCTCAGGCCGTGGTCGAGCACCCAGGCGGCGCCTTGGTCGTCCACCCGCAGGTTCGAGGGCTGCAGGTTGCCGTGGACGAGGCCCGCGTCGTGAACCGCGGAGACCGCCAGGCACACCGCGGCCCCCGCGCCGAGCACGCCCCGAGGCGCGGCCGCCAGGGGGGCGCCGACCACCGGCGCAGCCGCGAACCACGCGCGGCCGTCGACGAGCCCGCCGTCGTACACCGGGACCAGCCCGGGGGCGCGGAGACGGCGTGCGCTGCGTAGCCAGGCGTGGAATGCCGAGCCGCGGATCGCCACCCCGGGCCGCGAGACCTTGATGACCACCGGGTGGCCGTACGCGTCGTGGCCGGCGTACACGGTCGACTGCGGCCCCTCGGCGAGGCGAGAGTCGACCGCGTAGCCCGGAAGCGACGGCTCGGGGATGTCGAGTAGCAGAGGCACGCGCTGGTGGCCCTCCCGGGCAGATATGATGGGCGCCAGAGCAGGAATCGGAGTGACCGAAGCGTGTATTGCGGAGAAGGTAACCCTCATCCAGTGATCGCCGGCCTTGGATGCCTGCTCGTGGTCGTCTCGGTCGGGGCGTGTCGACCGGAGGAGCAAGCCGAGGGAGGGCCTCCGAACATCCTGGTGCTCCTGACCGACGACCAGGGGGTCGACCAGTTCGCCGCCTATGGCGAGCACCCGAACCCCCCGCCGACCCCGCGGATGGACGGGCTCGCTGCCGAGGGGGTGCTGTTCCGCAATGCCTGGGCCTACCCCTCGTGCTCGCCGTCCCGCGCGGCGCTGCTCACCGGCCGGCTCGGCCGCCGCACGGGCATCGGGGATGCGCTGCAGTACAACCAGGGGCGCCAGGTCCCGCTGCCCGAGGTGTCGCTGCCCGAGGTCCTCGCCTCCGCGCCCACGCCCTACAGCACTGCGGCCGTCGGAAAGTGGCACCTGTCGGCATACAACTCGCCGCACGGGGTGAACCACCCGAACCAGTTCGGCTTCGAGTCGTTCGCCGGCTCGGTCGCCAACCTCTACGACTACGACGTCGAGGACGGCCGGGCTCACAGCTACTACCACTGGGAGCGCGTGGTCGACGGGGCGATCGACAAGGTCGACGAGTACGCCACGACTGTCACGGTCGACGATGCGCTGGCGCGGATGCGCGAGATGCCCGAGCCGTGGTTTCTCTACGTCGCCTTCAACGCCCCCCACACCCCGCTCGACCCCCCACCGCCGGAGCTCCACACCCAGGGCGACGTACGCCCCAGCTCGATCGAGAGCCGCCGCTACCGCGCGGTGCTCGAGGCGCTCGACACCGAGATCGGCCGCATGCTGGACACGATGGACCCGGAGCTGCGCGAGCGGACCACCATCGTGCTCGCCGGCGACAACGGCACCCCCACCGACGCCATCCTCGAGCCGTGGGACCCGAACCGCTCCAAGCTCACGCCCTACGAAGGCGGGGTGAACGTGCCCCTCGTGATCGCCGGCGCGTCCGTTCCCGAGGGGGGCCAGGAGAGCGGGGCGCTCGTCCACCTGATGGACGTGTTCTCCACCGTCCTGGAGCTCGCCGGGACGCCGCCGCCCGCCGGGGTCACGCTCGACAGCGAGAGCCTCGTGCCCTTCCTCGAGGACCCCGAAGCGCCCGGCCGCGACGTCCTCTACACCGAGCGCTTCGTTCCGTCCGGCGCACCGCCGTACGACATCGACTGGCGCATCAGTCGCGACGAGCGGTTCAAGGTCGTGCACCGGGCGACCGCCGACGAGATCGGGGTCTTCGATCTGCAGGGCCGGTCCGACGAAGGCGACGTTCTGGACCTGTCGTCGCTGTCGGCGGCCGAGCAGGAGCAGGTCCAAGCCCTGCTCGACACCCAGCGCGTGCACTGGCGCTCGATTCGCGGGCCGGATCCGGGCGGCGGTTAGACTCCCCTCGCACCCTTGGGCGGAGGGTCCATGGCGTCCGCATTCACCTCGTGGGCTTTGCTGATTCAGTGGCTGGCGGCGTGCACGTGCAATCCCGGCGCCGAGCGCGGCACCGATGCACCCGAGGACCTGCTCGGTATCGAGGGCACGGCGCTCGACGAGGAGGCGCCCGATGTCCTGCCGCCACTGATTCTGGACGAGGGCGGGACGCCCCGGGTCGATGTCGGGGATGGGGTCCAGGTCTTGCAGATCTCGCCCCAAGGTCGCGACCGGAGGGCGCTCCAGGCGGCCGTCGTGTTCGACCGGCCCATGGTGGCGCTCACCGATCTGGACTCGATGAACCAGGCGGCGCCGCTCAACTGCAGCCCCGAGATTCCGAGTCGTCGTCGCTGGGCCGGAACCTCCACCGCCGTCCTCATTCCCGAGCAACGAGGGGCGTTCCCCCGGAGCACGGCGTTCCGGTGTGTCGTGCCCCAGGGAACCGCCGCGCTCGACGGGACCGTCCTGGAGAAGGAGCTGTCGTGGACCTTCGAGACCCCTCGGCCCCGGGTCGTCGGGGTCGACCCCTACGACGGGGCAGACGGCGTCGGCCTGGACCAGCCCGTGGTGATCCGCTTCGATCAGCCGGTCGAGCTGGCGACCGTGCGGGAGCACCTGGAGGTGCGGGGCGGCCGTCGCGCCGTGTCGACCAAGGTGGCCTACGCGGACGGCACCGCGAGCGAGGACAAGGCAGCAGTCGAGGTGCGCTTCCGTAGGCAGCCCGACACCACGTACAAGGTCACGCTCGGCAAGGGCGTGACCGGCCTCGAGGGCCCACTGCCGTCGACTCAGTCCTGGTCGTCGTCGTTCTCGACGTACCCGCCCTTCGAGGTCGAGCTCGAGCACCCCGAGTCCACGCGGAACGTCTCGCCCAGCACCCGCCTGCGTCTTCGCTTCACCACGCCCGTCGCCGAGGATCGGGTGAGCGAGCTCCTCCGCATCTCGCCCCGGCCTCCGGGCTGGGACCCCCCCAAGGGCCGGTGGGAGAGCACGGTCTGGAGCTACACGCCGATCCTCGCCCCGCAGACCCGCTACAGGCTGTCGCTGCCGAGCTCTCTCGAGGACGTGCACGGGCAGAGGCTCACGGGCACCACCGAGTGGACGCTCGAGAGTGGCGACTACGATCCCTGGCTCATGGTGCCCGAGGGCTTCAAGCTCGTAGCCTCGAACAACCCTCCCGAGCTGCCGTTCAAGCACCTGAACGCCTCGCGGGTGAACATCGCCCTCGCCTCGGTCGATCCCCAGCAGCTCGACGAGCCCGAGGGCTGGCGGGATCTGGTCGATGGCATCATGTACGGCGATCCCGTGCGCCGCACCGGAGCGGGGGTCGCGGTGCCCAATCGGAGCCAGCTCGGTGCCGTGCCTATCGCGGACCTGCTCAACAGCGAGGGCTTCGGCTGGGTCGCGGCCCGCTACTCGGCTCCGAACATCTTCGGGTGGCAGGGCGAGCGGCAGTACCGAGGCCTGATGGTGTTCACCGACCTCGGGGGCACGATGAAGGTCAGCCCCTCGCGGACCGACCTCTGGGTGACCTCGCTGTCGAAGGGTGAGCCCGTTCCCGGCGTACAGGTCGAGCTGTACCGGGGCACCCGCCGGGTCGGCTCTGCCCAGACCGACGTCGAGGGCTTCGCCCGCGTCTCCGGCGCGCCGAGCGGAGGCTGGTCCCGGTGGGACCACGAGCTCTGGGCCTTGCTCCGCAAGGGCACCGACACGTCGATCGTCCGCCTGGACTGGGACGACGGGATGTCGCCCTACAACTTCGATATCTGGGGGGGCTTCGACGCGAGCGGGAGGTCCATGGCGAGCCACGTGTTCGCCGACCGCGGGGTGTACCGTCCGGGCGACAAGGTGTACTCCAGGGCCCTGTTCCGGTTTCGCAAGGCCGAAGGCCTCGAGATCCCGGCGGGCAAGGTCGAGTGGACCCTGGAGGGCCCCGAGGGGGAGGCGCTGGCCCGCGGGCAGGGCTCGCTCGACAGCCGCGGCGGCTTCTCGGTGGCGACCGCGCTGCCCGAGGATGGTGGGCTCGGCGACTACACCCTGCGCTACGAGGCCAAGGGCAAGGGTTGGACCGAGCACGCGTCCGCGCGGGTGATGGCTCGGGCCTACCGAGCGCCTGCCTTCCGCGTGCAGGTCTCCGGGCCGCCGCGGGGCGTCGCCGGCGAGCCCGTCGAGGCCACTGTCGACGCCAGGTACCTGTTCGGCGCCGCACTCAAGAAGGCCGAGGTCCGCTGGCAGTCCTGGGTCGAGCCGGCCAGCTTCTCGCCCGACGGCTGGGACGGCTGGTCCTTTGGGCCGGAGTGGCGCTGGTGGGAGGAGGGCGACACCTGGGAGCAGTGCCAGGACGCATTGCTCGGCAACGCCGTCGTGCAGATCGAAGACGGCCAGGCCACGTTTGCGCAGACGGTGCCGTCCGAGACGTGCACCAACACCGTCGAGCTCTACCTCGAGGCCTCGGTGGAGGACGTGGATCGGCAGGTGATCAGCAACCGCACCGAGGTCCTCGTCCACCCCGGAGCCTACTACGTGGGCGTGGCGACGCCGCCCGGGCTTGCCGAGGCGGGCGAGCCCTCCACCCTGCGGGTCGCGGCCGTCGGGCTCGACGGGACCGCCCGAAGCGGCGCGCGCCTCGACGTCAAGGTCCTGAAGCGGGTCTACGACTCGGTTCGGGAGCGGGGCATGGACGGACAGTGGCGCTGGGTCACCACCACGACCGACGAGACGGTCCACGAAGCGCGCGTGACCTCCGGCAGCGAGCCCGTGACCGTGACCTACACCCCGGACAAGCCCGGCTACTACGTGATCGAAGTCACCTCGAAGGACCCCGCCGGTCGCACGATCCGCGGCCACGACACGACCTACGTGGTCGGCGGCGGCTATGTCTCCTGGGGGCGCAGCGACGACCACGAGCTCGACCTCGTGCCCGACAAGGCGCGGTACGCGCCCGGCGACGTGGCCAGCATCCTCGTCAAGACGCCGTTCGAGGGCATGCGAGCGCTCGTGACGGCCGAGCGCGAGGGCGTGCTGTGGCGCAAGGTGGTCACCCTCACCGGCACCGCCAGCACCGTGCAGGTTCCGATCGACGAGGCGTGGCGCCCGAACGTGTTCGTCAGCGTGGTCGCGGTCCAGGGCGCGGGGCCCCAGGATGGCCCCGACAAGGGGCGTCCCCAGGTCTTCATGGGCATGCACGAGATCGAGGTCGACGCCGAGGAGGAGCACCTCGACGTGCAGATCGCGACGGACGGAGGCGGCGTCTTCGGACCTCGCGAGGAGATCTCGGTCTCGATCGCCGTACAGCGAGGGGGGGAGCCCGTGCCGGGAGCCGGGGTCACGCTGTACGCGGTCGACGAGGCCGTCCTGTCGCTCACGGACTACCAGACCCCGGATCCCCACGGCGTGATGTACCGCCACCGCCCGCTGTCGGTCCTCACCGCAGACGGGAGGGTGGCCGCGCTCGACCGCGCGCCGTTCCTGACCAAGGGCGCGGACAGCGGCGGTGGAGGCGGCGAGGGCAGCAAGAGCGGGCCCGAGACCCGCACCCGGTTCCTCACCACGATCACCTGGCAGCCCGACCTCAAGACCGACGCGAGCGGCCGCGTGCGCGCTCAGATCAAGCTGCCCGACAACCTGACCACGTTCCGGATCATGGCGATCGCCGATGCCGGGGCGGCGAGCTTCGGGTCGGGCAGCAAGGAGATTCGCGTCACCCGGCCGCTGATCGTGCGGCCCGCGCTGCCTCGCCACCTCCGGGTCGGCGACCGCGCGTTCGCGGGGGTCGTGGTCCACAACGACTTCGTGCGCGACCGGCAGGTCCAGGTGGAGGCCGAGGTCGAGGGGCCGGTGTCGGTCGAGGGCGCTCCCGTGGTGGTCCGGGTCGGCGCCAAGGAGTCCGTCGAGGTGCCGTTCACCCTCGAGGCGAAGGCCCCCGGGGAGGCGAAGTTCCGCTTCAGCGCGGTGAGCGGCGAGGATCGCGACGCGCTCGTGTGGTCGATCCCCGTCGGACAGGATCTCATGGTGGAGACCACGGCCACGGCCGGCGCGGTGGAAGGCGGCACCGCGGCGACCGAGGTGATCGCCCGCCCCGACAACGCCCTGACCGGGGTCGGTGGCCTGGAGGTGGACCTCTCCACGACCGCCCTCGTCGGTGCCGGAGCCGCGCTCGACTACCTCCTCGACTACCCGCACGGCTGCATCGAGCAGAAGACGAGCAAGGCGCTCGCGAGCCTGATGGCGCTGCCGGTCCGGGAGCGGGCGGGGCTCTCCGTCCCCGAGGAGGTGCTGCGCAGCAACGTCACCGGAGTGCTCGGCGAGCTCTCCAGGTTTCGCCAGTCCGGCGGCGGCCTGGGCTACTGGCCCAGCAGCTACCAGCCGAGCGTGATGGGCACGGCCTACGCCGTGGAGCTGATGGGGCGGGCCCGGCAGGCCGGCTTTCGGATCGACGAGCGCCTGCTCGCTCACTCGGTGGACTACCTGAGGGCCTATGCGTCGAGGCGGCCCTCGGCTGTCGAGCAGCGGCAGTCCCTGGCCGAGCAGGCGACGATCGCGGCCGCGCTCGCGCACGCAGGGCAGGGCGATGCTGGGCTCAACCAGCGCGTGTACCGGAGCCGGCAGGATCTGTCGGTGTTCGCGACCGCCCAGCTCGCCCAGGCGATGGTCCGGACCACGGGAGTGGACGGACGGAGCCGAGAGCTCGCCCGAGCGATCCTGGGACGGGCCACGATCGAGGCCGGCTCTGCCTCGATCAAGGAGAACAGCGGGGGAAAGTGGCGGCGGATGTGGGGCAGCGACGACCTGTCCACCGCGGTCGCCCTCGAAGCCCTGCTGCTGGTCGACCCGGACCACGTGCTGGCGCCCAAGCTCGCGCTGCATCTCGCATCGTCCCGGCGCACCGGCCACTGGGTGAACACCCGCGCCACCGCGGCCGCGCTCGCCGCGCTGGCGACGTATGCCGGCCTCCGAGAGGGCAAGGGCGACCCCATCGACGCGAAGGTCACGCTGGTCGGCCAGTCCGCGCTCCAGCAGCAGATCCCGCTGCCTGGGCAGGCCCACGTCGACGTGCCGCTGGTGGACCTCCAGAACGGTCCACTGGAGATCGGGGCCGACGGCGGGCTGCTCTACTACCAGTCCCGCCTGTCCTACGCCCCCCGGAAGCCCAAGCCGCGCGACGAGGGCTTCACCCTCACCCGCGCGTTCGACCTGCCCGACGGCGGAGCGAGCGGGCGTGTGAGAGCGGGTGCGCTGGTGCGGGTCACGCTCACGGTGGTCACCCCGGTCGTGCGCCACCAGGTGGCGGTGGTCGACCGGATCCCGGCGGGCCTCGAGCCGCTCGACACGAGCTTCGCCACCACGAGCCAGGCCCCGCAGGCGCGCGAGGAGCCGTCGGGCCGCGGGACCCCCGAGCTGCCCGCGTACGGGGGGAGCTGGGTGTTCGACCACCACGAGATCGCGGACGACCAGGTCCGCCTGTACGCGGACTACATGCCGCCTGGCGTCCACACCTTCCGGTACGTGGCCCGCGCCACCACGCCCGGCACCTACGACCACCCGCCGGCCACCGTCGAGGAGATGTACGAGCCCGAGAACTTCGGGCGGACCGCCGCCGGTCGCTTCTCGATCGGCGTCGCCGGGGGGCCGTCGCGACCGTGAGGGGTGCCCGGAGCGCCGCGCACCAGCGCCTCGGGGCGCTGCTCCTGGGCGTGCTGGGGGTGGTCGGGCTGCTCCTCGTCGACCTGCTGCGTCCGCTGCCCCCCCACTGGCTCGCGGGCGAGGATCACCTCCGCGTCGTCGACCGCGCCGGGGTCGTGCTCGCGGAGCGACCCCGGCCGCACCGCGGCCACACCCTGTGGGTGGAGCTCCACGACGTCAGCCCCGCGGTCGTCGACGCGCTGGTCGCGGCCGAGGATCACCGCTTCCGGCAGCATCGGGGCGTGTCCCTCCGCGGGATCGGCCGCGCCTTGTGGGCCAACCTGCGTGCCGGGCGCGTGGTCGAGGGCGGGAGCACCCTGACTCAGCAGGTCGTGCGGCTGACCGCGGGGCGCAGCCCCGGCTGGCTCGGCAAGGCCCTCGAGGCCTGGCGGGCGCTGAAGCTCGAGGCGCACCTCGACAAGGAGGAGATCCTCACGCAGTACCTCAACCGCGCGTACTTCGGGGCGGGCGCCTACGGCATCGAGGCCGCCGCCCAGATCACCTTCGACGAGTCCGCCGGGGGGCTGTCGGTCAGCGAGGCCGCCACGCTCGTGGGAGCGCTGCCGTCGCCCTCCCGACGGCATCCCGGGGTGAGCCCGCGGGCCGCCGTGGCAGCGCGCGACCGCGTGCTCGCGCGGATGGTGGCCGTGGGGCGGCTGTCTGCCGAGGCGGCGGAGGCCGCCGCAGCCGAGCCGCTCCAGCGCTGGCCGCGGGCCACCTCGGGGTTGGCGCCGCACCTCGTGGAGCGCCTCCTCGCCGCGGAGAGAGGGCCGCTGGTCCAGGCCACGGTCGACGGAGAGCTCCAGCGCGGCGCAGAGCAGGCCGTGAGCGAGGTCATCGGCTCCCTCGGGGGCCGCGATGTCGACCATGCAGCGGTGCTCGTCGTGCACGTGCCGACCTCGGAGGTGCGCGCCTACGTCGGATCCGCCGACTTCGGGGCCGACGACGGTCAGGTCGACGGCGTGCGCGCGCCGCGCAGCCCCGGCAGCGCGCTGAAGCCCATCCTCTACGGGCTGGCGTTCGAGCGGGGCTGGCGGCCGTCCGACGTGATCGACGACCGGCCGCGCCGCTATGCGACGCGGCACGGCTCGTGGGCGCCGGTGAACTACGACCGACGGTACCGCGGCCCGGTCCACCTGAGGGAGGCGCTCGCGGGCTCCTACAACGTGCCAGCGGTCGTCCTGCTGGAGGACCTCGGCGTCGCCACGCTGCAGGCGCGCCTGCAGGCCCTCGGCGTCCGCCTCGACGAGCCTGCTGCCCACTACGGGCTCGGCCTTGCGCTCGGCGGGGGCTCGGTCACGCTCGAGGCGCTCACCGCGGCGTACGCCGGGCTGGCCCGCGGCGGCGTCCACCGACCCCTGCGGTACGTCCGTGGCGAGGACGCTGGCGTGGAGCACCGGTTCCTGGATCCACGCAGCGCGTTCCTGGTCGCCGACGTGCTCGCCGATCCGGTGGCCCGGGTGCCCGCCTTCGGTCGTCGGTCCCCGCTGGCCAGGGACTACTGGGCGGCCGTCAAGACGGGCACGAGCACGGACTACCGCGACAACTGGACCGTCGGGTTCACCCCGGAGTGGGCGGTGGGCGTGTGGGTCGGCAACTTCGACGGGCGGGCGATGGGGGACGTGAGCGGGGTCACCGGGGCCGGCCCGCTGTGGGCGAGGGTGATCGATCTCGTGTCGGAGGGGCAAGCGAGGCCCCCGGCGCCGCCTCCGGGGCTCGACCGCCTCCGCACCTGTCGGCAGTCGGGGGGCGCGGCCACCGCGGCCTGTGGGGCCACGGTCGACGACTGGGCGACGGCCGACGAGCCGCCGCGGGCTCCGTGCCCGGTGCACCGGTCGGCGCCAGCGACCGCGGGCACTCAGATCGTCTACCCGGCGGACGGCAGCATGCTGTACATGGACCCCCGGCTCCCACGGGACCGGCAGCGGGTGCCCCTGCGCGCCGAGCCCGCGCCTGCGGCCGCAC
>CAYMSU010000225.1:0-9842 GCA_964393165.1 uncultured Enterobacteriaceae bacterium | reverse complement strand
CTTGCCCCGCGTCTCGGGGTACGTGTCGCGGCCGAGCTGGACCCACGACCAGGAGTGGTCCTGCATGTCGCGGTCGAAGGTGACCCGCAGCTCGCGGACCTGGCTGGCGTCGACGATCGCGCCCGTTGGAGGCTCGGTGGACACCACCCGCGGGCCCGGGGGACCCGCCGCGGTGTCCGGCAGGCGGTAGCGGAACGACGTGGACGAGGTCCCGTTCGTGGGGATCACGACGCGCTGGAGGAGCTCTACACGCCCTGCGCGGGTGCGGACCAGGAGCCCGCCTGCGTCGATCACCTCGGCGTCGGTGGGCAGTCGGAAGAGCTCCACCCGGCGGGTGGGCCGGCCGGCCTGCGGCGCGTGGGTGAACGCGTACTGGAACGCCCCACCGCCCAGATCCGTGATCGGATACGGCTCGGCGAACCCGCGGCTCTCCTGGACGAGCATCTCTCCCGGGGGAATCGGCGTGGGGTAGATCACCTCGTACTGGTAGATCTCCTGCGCCGGATCGTGGTCTCGGGTGAGCGGCAGCAGGCGCCCGGACTCGTCGCGGACCTCGTCGGTCCGCGCAAAGTCCGACGAGATCCAGGCGTCTCGCGCCCGCGGCACCTCGCGCACGACCTTGTGGGTGATGCTGCGCGTGAGCGCCGTGCCGTCGGGCTGCAGGTCCAGGAGCGAGATCTGCGTGTAGGGCGGGTCCTCGAGCCGGAGCGCGACCACCCCGGTGCCCGCAGACCCCGTCACGCACACGCGGTGGGTGCCCACGGGCAGGTCCTTCGGAAGCACCGCCGAGCCGGCTCGTCCCTCCCCGTGGAGGCCGAGCTCCTCGATGGACCACCGGGCCGGGCCCGCGGACCACGTGAGCACCGGCACGTCGCTCGCGGCCACCGGCGCGGGGCGCTCGGCGGGGGCGTCGCAGCCCTTGGCGGTCAGGGCCACCGGGATCTTCGCGCGCAGCCGCAAGCCCTCGAGCTCGGGCACGTCGAGCAGGCCTCCGGCCTCGGTCGGGGCCGCCGGAGCCCTGCCGTCGTCCTGGCCGTCGGGGGCCTGCGGGCCCAGCGCGACCCACAGGGTGAGCGCGGCCGCGGCGACGAGCGCGGTCACCGCCCACCACCGGGACCGGGCCACAGGCGGGGGCCGCGACGCGGGGTCGACCGCCTGCCGTGCGCGTCGAAGCGCCTCGGCCGCCGGCACCGCGAGCGCGTGGCGATCCACCCAGTCGACCAGGGCGTGCTCCTGGTCGACCACCTTCGCCGCGAGCGCGCGACAGCGGGGGCACCCGTCGAGGTGCGGAGCGAGCTCCGCCAGCTCGGCCACGGGCCGCTCGAGAAGGGCATCACGGACGTCTTCGCAGGTCATTGTTCCCTCAGCCAGGACTTCAGGGCCTCTCCGTCCTTGAGTGAGGCGCGGAGCGCGCGACGGGCCTGGTGCACGAGCACCCGGACCGTCGAGGGGGTGACGCCGAGCTCGGCGGCCGCATCGGCGGTGGGCAGCCCCTGACGGTCGATCAGATCCCAGGCCTGCCGCTGGCGTGGGGTGAGCGCCCCGAAGGCCTCGGCCACCGAGCGGGCGCCGCGGGAGAGGTCCAGCGCGCGCTCGGGGTCGCCGGGGGCCGCCTCCTCCGGGGTGGGGAGCCTGGCCGCGCGCCCCTCCCGGCGCCGGTGGTCCCGGCACCAGTTCCGCACCACGACCCGCAGCCACCCCTCGATGGGGCGCGCGGCGTCGTCGCCGGCCTTGGCGCGTGCCGCGAGCGTTCGGGGGTTCATCTGCATGACCCTCTCACGCCCCGGCCGAGGGAGCGTTTAGATCGACAGCGCCGCGGGTCGTCGCTCACCCGTCGACGTACAGGCGCCTCGCGAGGGAGGCGACCTCGGGATCCGCGTGCCCCGTGAGCCGCCAGGCCCGCTTGCGCACCTGCGCCGAGGGCCGCGCCACCAAGGCCTCGAGCAGGAGCCGGAGCCGGGCCCGCGAGGCCGGGTCGGGGGCTCGCCGGCCGAACGGCCACCACGACCGCTCGCGCCGCCGGATCCGGTCGATCACCTCCAGCAGCGGGGCCTCGCTCCACGACGGATCGCCCGCGAGCAGCCGCTGCAGCTGCTCCGGCTGGCGCTCCCACGCGGGTCTCGCGAAGAACGCGCGCAGCCGATCATCGGCGCGGCGGGGCTGGTTGCGGGCCACCCGCGTGAGGCCGGTCTCGAGGAACGCGAGGTCGTCGAACGCGGGGTGCTGGCGCGGCGCGAGCAGCGGGCGCTCCGTGAGGAGATCGACCACGTGGGCGGCCGCCAGGCCCTGGAGGTCCGGTCGCCACCCCTCCGACGTCATGAGCTGGGACACCGCGTGGTGGACCTGGCGGTAGTCCGGCCGATCGGCAGGCTCGTAGGCAGCCATCTGGGCGATGAGGTTCGCGAGCTGGCTCACCGTTCGCGGCGCCACCCCGTCGGGGCGCACGTGCATCAGGTGCCGCGCCATCCGCTCCGCGTGATGGCCGGGATGCAGCGACAGCTCGATCTGCCGCGACGTGAGCAGCTCGAAGAAGATGCAGCCGAGCGCGAAGACGTCGCCCGCGGGGCTGTCCTCCGCGCCATCGAGGCGCTCCGGAGCGACGTACCCGTGGGCGCCCAGGATCATCGAGACGGTCTCCGACTCCTTGCCCGCGAAGCTGCCCTTGGCGATGCCGAAGTCGACCAGCTTGAGCTCCCCGTCGATCGACAGGATCAGGTTCGACGGCTTGAGATCGCGGTGGATGACGTGCATCGGCTGGCCGGTCGCCGGATCGGGGGTGTGCCACGCCGCGAACAGGCCGCCCGCGGTCAGCCGGATGACCTCGCAGACGTCGGCGGCGGCGAGCCCACCCTCGAGGCGCCCGACCAGCTGGCTCAGGGTGACCCCCCGGATCCACTCCATGAGCAGCACGGGCCGACCGTCGATCTCGGCCAGTGACTCGAGCGCGACCACGTTCGGGTGGTGCAGCCGGCCGAGCATCGCCGCCTCGTCGCGCAGCCGGCCCACCAACTTCGGGTTCGTCGCGTGCACGGCCTTCAGCACCTTCGCGGCGAGCAGCCGGTCGGTCTCGGTGTCGCGCACCACCGCGACGTGACCGAAGGTGCCGGAGGCGAGGATCTGGACGATCTCGAGGGCCATGCTGCGCTCCGTGGCCCGCCGGGCCGCCCTGTGCCAGGCATGACACGCTAAGGCCGGTCGTGGTACCCCCGCCACGCGCGCTTCGTGCGCCGCCCTGAGGTCCCTTGCTCTACGACGCCTTTCATCGGCCGAGCACGCGCATCGCGCAGATCGTGTCGGCCGTGGTGTGGACGCTGATCGTCGTGTCGATCGGGATCCTCGTGGCCGACCTGATGCTGCCCTCGGACGCGGCGGTTCGGGGCCTCCTCCAGCAGATCGATCAGGTGATCCTCCTCGTCTTCGGCGTCGAGGTCACGCTGCGCATCCTGACCTACCGCCCGCCGCCGGTCGACTTCTACCGGCGAGGGCTCCTCGGGGCCGTCTGGATGCACGTCGTGGGCCGGCTGCGGCACTGCTTCACGCCGCTCATCCTGATCGACCTGCTCACGGTGCTGGGGAGTGTGCCGTTCCTCCGCGGCCTGCGCGCGCTCCGGCTGCTCCGCCTGCTCCGGTCGACCTTCCTCTTCCGGTACACCAACCCGTTCGCGAGCGTGGCCCGTGCCTTCGAGGAGAGCCGGCTGCTCTACGTGCTCGCGCTGTCGCTGCTCGGCACCTCCGTGCTGGTCGGCGGCCTGTCCTTCTACCTGACCGAGAACCGCGCCAATCCCGACATCGCCGGGCTCGACGACGCGCTGTGGTGGTCGATCGTCACGCTCACGACGGTCGGCTACGGCGACCTCATCCCTTCGACCGGGCTCGGTCGCATCGTGGCGGGCGTGCTGATGCTCCTCGGGATGGTCAACCTGGCCGTGTTCGCCGGCATCGTGGGGTCCACCCTGATGGGCGCGGTGCTCTCGATGCGCATGGAGTCGTTCCGGATGAGCAACTACGTCGACCACGTGATCATCTGCGGCTACGAGCCGGGCTCGCGCATGCTCCTCGACACGCTGACCGACGAGCTCGACCTCGATCGCGCGCAGGTCGTGATCTTCGCGCCCTACGAGCGCCCCCCGAGCGTCGGCGCCGCGTTCCACTGGGTGCAGGGCGATCCCACGAAGGAGAGCGAGCTCGCCAAGGTCCGGCTGCTCCATGCGCGGTCGGTGGTCCTCGTGGGCTCCCGCGCCATGCTGCCGCAGCAGGCCGACGCGCAGACCATCCTCGTGGCGTTCACGATCCGGCGGTACCTCAAGAAGCACGAGCAGGAGATCTCCGAGCGTCGGCGGCCGCTGCACATCGTGGCCGAGATCCTCGACGCGGAGAACGAAGAGCACGTCCGCACCGCAGGGGCCAACGAGGTCATCCCCACGACCCGGATGGGGTTCTCGCTGCTCGCCCACGCGGTCGAGGTCCCAGGGACCGCCACGCTCGTCGGAGAGCTCGCCGACGTGCAGGGGAACAGCGTCTTCGTGGGGCGGCTGCCGCGCGGCCTGCACGGCGACCGCTCCTTCAGAGCCGTGTGCCAGGAGCTCAAGGAGCGCTTCGGCGTGCTGTTGATCGGGGTCCGGCCGGCAGCCGGCGCGGATCTGCTCAACCCCTCCGACGACTACGAGCTCGATCCGGAGGACGCGGCGATCTACATCGCCACCCGTCCCCAGCTTCCCGCCGTGTAGGGAGGCGGGGGCGGCGTTACGTCTCCTGGCGGTACCATGGCGACCCGCTTGTCATCGCGCGTCCTCGCGCTGCTGGGGCCCACCAACACCGGCAAGACGCATCGCGCCATCGAGCGCATGCTGGCCTGGCCCTCCGGCATCATCGGGCTCCCCCTCCGGCTGCTCGCGCGCGAGGTCTACGAGCGCGTCGTGGAGCGCCGGGGGCCAGGGTCCGTCGCGCTCGTCACCGGCGAAGAGAAGCGGATCCCGGACAAGCCCCAGTACTGGGTGTGCACGGTGGAGGCCATGCCCACGGACCTGCGCACCGCCTTCGTCGCCGTGGACGAGGTGCAGCTCGCGGGAGACCGGAATCGCGGGCACACCTTCACCGACCGGCTCATGCACTTCCGGGGCACCGCGGAGACCCTGTTTCTCGGCGCCCTCACGATCGCCCCGCTGCTCCAGCGCCTGATCCCCGAGGTCGAGATCGAGACGCTGCCGCGCCTGTCGAAGCTGACGTGGGGCGGCACCCGCAAGCTCGCGTCGGTGCCTCCCCGCTCGGCGGTGGTCGCGTTCAGTGCCGACAAGGTCTACGAGTGCGCGGAGCGCCTGCGAACCGTGCACGGAGGCGCGGCGGTGGTGCTCGGCGCGCTCTCGCCCCGCACGCGCAACGCCCAGGTCGCGATGTACCAGGCCGGCGAGGTCAAGCACCTGGTCGCGACCGACGCGATCGGCATGGGCCTGAACATGGACGTGCTTCACGTGGCCTTCACCGACGTGCGCAAGTTCGACGGGCGCGGGTTTCGCGAGCTCTCCGCCTCCGAGGTGGCGCAGATCGCCGGCCGAGCCGGCCGGCACCGGCAGGACGGCACGTTCGGGACGACCAAGGCGCTCGGGGCGCTGCCCGCGCCGCTCGTCGACGCCGTCGAGCAGCACCAGTTCCCTCCACTGCAGCGGCTGTACTGGCGCAACGCCCGGCTCGACTTCGACAGTCCCGAGGGCCTGATCGCGAGCCTGAACCGGCCGGCGCCGTACCGGTTCCTCGTGCCGGCGTTCGGCGAAGACGATCAGCGCGCGCTCGAGGCGCTGCTGCACCGCGACGTGATTCGGGACCGCGTGCTCCGGCGGCCCCAAGCGCTGCGCCAGCTGTGGGAGATCTGCAGGATCCCGGACTACCGGAAGACGCGGACCGGCGCGCACGCCGAGCTCCTGGCTCGGATCGGCGCCCACCTGCTCGACGATGGGGAGCTGCCCGACGACTTCGTGGGCGAGCGGATCGCGCGGCTCGACAAGACCGACGGCGACATCGAGACGCTCATGTCCCGCATCGCCTGGATCCGGACCTGGACCTACGTGGCGTGGCAGCGGAGCTGGACCGCGTCGCCGGAGGCCTGGCAGCAGGCCACCCGGGCGGTCGAGGATCGGCTGTCGGACGCGCTGCACGCCCAGCTCACGGCGCGCTTCGTCGACCGGCGGGTGTCGTTCGTGCTGCAGGACCGGGATGTCTCCGGGAGCATCACGATCGACGGGTCCGTCGTCGCGCTCGGCGGGATCGAGGTCGGCCGGGTGTCGGGGTGGTCGTTCGTCCCCGACAGCGGGGGGCTGCCCCGGGTGGTCGAGCGCGCGGTGCGCCAGCGGGTGCGCACCGACGTGCTCCAGTGGGTGGGCGCGCTGCTGGAGGCGCCCGACGAGGCGATCACGCTGGACGACGAGGCCGGGCTCGTGTTCGAGGGCTCCCAGCTGGCGCGGCTCACGTCGGGGCCGAGCGTGCTCGAGCCGAAGGTCGCGGTGCGGCGCACGGATCTGCTCGAGGCCGAGGAGCGGGAGCGCGTCCGGCAGCGGCTGATCCGGTGGCGCGACGCCTGGATCGAGGGGCTGTTCGCCCCGATCGCGGGCGACGAGGAGGATCTGACGCCGCCCGCCCGAGGGCTCTTGTACGCGCTGCGCGCGGGCCTCGGCACGGTCGACCGGGCCGAGGTCGAGGACAACCTGGCGCGGCTGACCAAGGCGGATCGGAAGGCGCTGTCGCGGCGGGACGTGCGCCTGGGCACGCGCACCGTCTACGTGGCGTCGCTGCTGCGTCCGGCCGCGCAGGCGGGGCGTGCGCAGCTGTGGAGCGTGCACCGGGGGGACCGGCCGCTGGCGCGTCCTCCGGCAGACGGTCGGCCCACCGTGCCGCGGCAGGAGCTCGGCGAGGGGCTCGCGGCAGCGCTCGGCTTCTGGGTGGTCGGAGATCTCGCGGTGCGGGCCGACGTGCTGGAGCGCGTGGCGGCCGAGGGCCGGCAGCGCGCCCGGCAGCGCACGCCGAAGGCGCTCGACGAGGTCATGAGCTGGCTCGGGGCGAGCCGCGAGGCGGCGCTCGGCGTGCTCCGCGGTCTCGGCTTTCGCGTGGAGACGCCAGCGGATGGTCGCGTGGTGGTCCGCGGGGCACGGCGGCGCACCCCTCGGCGCCACGGCGGCGGAGGCTACCGCCGGGGCGGGTAGTCGTAGCCCGGGGGCCAGCCCTCAAACTGGTACGCGATCAGCTCGAACGGGGTGTACGGGTACACGCCGATCAGGAAGAACTTGCCGAAGCTGTCGATCTTCCCCTTGCCGTAGGGCCACCCGAGGGCAAACGGGATCAGCCACCACGGCAGGATCGTGCCCACGATGTAGCTCGCGATGAACAGGGGGTAGAAGAACGGACCGCAGATCCAGCCCTGCACGACGTGCACGAACTCGTGCTTGGGCACCTGAGTGCCCGCCACCACGTTGCCGAGGGTGGTGTCGTAGTTCGGGTCGAACGCGGCGGTGAGGTACAGCGCGCCCGAGCCCTTGCTCTGCTGGCGATGGATCCCGCGCCACAGCATGATCGTGGCGTAGAGCGAGCCCACGATGGTGTTGGGCAGGCTCCAGGTGTGGTCGAGGATGAAGGCGGCCACGCCGAGGCCGCTCCAGTAGGATCGCGCGATGCCCACGCGGATCGCGTGGACGACGCCGAAGGCGACGAACACGAGGCCCGTGATCAGCCCCTCGATGGTGCCGAAGGTCCAGTCCCAGCCCGCGGCGAAGCCGTTGGCGAAGCCGCCGAACAGGCCTCCGTCGGCGCCGAACAGCCCCCCGATCCCGAACACGATCCCGCCGAAGACGGGCGCGGTCAGGATGTTGGAAGCGGCCCGGATCGTGCCGAGGACCACGTGAGCCACGATCTCCCCGGCGCTCGCGGAGTCGACGTGGCGCCCCGCCTCGAGTGCTGCTGTCGTCATCTCGTCCCCCAAGCTCGCGCGAGAGGCCGCGCGCTGCGCGGCACGTCTGTACCAGAAGTCGCGTTGGCGGTGGGCGATCGACGTCGGGTGGCCCGCTGGGGGCGCGGTCGTCGAGCCCCCTTGGGCGTGCTGGAGTAGGGGGGCGGATGCGCATCGCCCTGCTGTCGTGTGTCGACCTGCCCGAGCCCGACTTCGACGAGGCGCCGCTGTGCGGCGCGATCCTCGCCGCGGGCGCCTCCCCCGAGACGGTTCCCTGGGACGACGTCGATCCCGCCGCGCTCGCGGCGTTCGACATCGCGGTGATCCGGGCCACCTGGAACTACGCCCAGGAGCTGGTGGCGTTCGAGGGCTTCCTGCAGGCCGCGCGGCGGGTCACCCGAGTGGTCAACCCGCTGGAGGCCTTCGAACAGAACCACCACAAGCGGTACCTCCTGGACCTGGCGGCGCGCGGCGTGCCCACGGTGCCTACGGTGCTCGTGAGGCAGGGCAAGGCCGTGCCGGAGCTGTCCGAGGGCCCTCGCGTGGTCAAGCCGGCGGTGGGCGCGGGCTCGTGGGAGGTCTACCGGTGCGCCACCGCGGAGGAGGCCGCGGCCCGGGCAGTGGCCGGCGCCGCGGTCCGCGACACGCTGATCCAGCCGCTGGTGCCGGGCTTCGCGAACCCCGGGGAGCGTGCGCTGGTCTGGATCGCCGGCGCGTTCACGCACGGCGTCCGCAAGGAGCCGCGGTACCACGGCGACGACGAGGCGGTGCACCCGCTCGAGCGGCTCGACCGCGCGGACCTCGAGGTCGCCGAGCGTGCGGTGGCCACGCTGCCGGCGGGCTGCCTCTACGCCCGCGTGGACCTGGTGGATCACGAGGGGCAGCCCGTCGTCTCGGAGATCGAGGCGATCGAGCCCTCGCTGTTCTTCGCCGCCTACCCACCGGCCGCCGGCCGCCTGGCGGAGGCGCTGATCGCGCGCTGAGCGGCGCGCGGGCCGAGGGTCAGCGTCGGTCGATGAACGGCTGGTCGGAGATGTGCCACAGGCCGCCGCGCTTCGTGGCCTCGTACAGCCAGCCGACGGTGCCCGCGAGCCGGTAGAGGGCCGGCGACATGCCTCGCTGCGCGAACTGCTGGCTCACGGCGGCAGGCACCGGGGATCCGGCGCTGAGCGCCTCCGCGGCTGCGTCGAGCGCCTGCACCTGCGCGAGCACGGGGCCTCCCACGTCGTCCGGGGAGCGACCGTGGAGCATCTCGCCCCCGCCCATCGCGAGGTGCCCGGCCCAGGCCCATCCCCCGTCGCGGACGGCGCGCTCGACGACCTGCAGCGCCACCGTGGTGTGCTCGACCTCCGGAAACCCGCACTGCAGGATCGGCAGCCACGCGACCGAGCCGAGATCGCCGGCGTCGACGAGGTGCCCGAGACCGGCGAGCACCAGCGACGGCAGCGTGTCGACGTAGATGGGGGAGGCGAGCACCACGAGGTCGGCGCGCCGAACCGCGTCGACGAGCTTGGGGGCCCCCTCGCGCCGGAGCTTGACCGCGCGGTGGACCAGCAGCTGCTCGGTGGTCCACCCGCGCGCCTCGAGGCGGCGGGCCAGCGCGGCGCCCAGCGCCTCCGAGGTGCTGGTGCCGGGAGGCTTCGCCGATCCCACCCACACGAGCGCGTGCCGCGGCCGGCCGTCGGCGGGCGGCACGCCGACCGCCGGCTGCGTGGGCGAGAAGGGCTGGTGGGCGGGAAAGGGCGCGTGGTCCTCCTGCAGCCCGCGGATCGCGGCCCGGACCTGGGCGTGGACCGCGGCAGGGGTGGGGTCCGGATCGTCGAGGAACCCGACCCACGGCGCGACGCTGTGCAGGTTCACGACGTTCCTCGCGACGAGGGACGCCATGCCCTCCCGCTCGTCCGCGGACAGC
>CAYMSU010000224.1:0-9888 GCA_964393165.1 uncultured Enterobacteriaceae bacterium | reverse complement strand
ATCAAATCACCCGTTTTTGGCTGCTGCTTGCAATCCTTCTCTGCCCGATGAGTGCCGTCTCGGCGGCCCACGCGGCGCCGTCGAACCGCGCGAGGACGGCGTCGTGCGCGCCGCAGTACTGCCCCTCGGGCTCGCCCCCGGTGTAGGCCACAGCCGGCTGCCCGTCCGCGTCGAGCTGCAGGTCGAGGCCGGTCGGCTGGATCGCGGCCACCGGGCTCGCCACCTCGAGCGCGGGCGCCACCCCGTCGACGTCCACGCGGGCGGCGCGGATCGGGAAGCGCTCTCGCGGCGGGGGCGCGACCTCGATCTCGTCGCAGATCCCGTCGGCGGTGGGCGTGTTGGCGAACCACGCGGCCCAGGCCCCCCCGCCGTCCGCCACCAGCCGCAGCTGCAGGCCTCCGTCGGCCTCGTCGAGGGGCCACACGGTCCACTCCGCCGCCGGCGGCGCGGTCGAGTCGGCGGTGGCCCCGGTGTCGTCGCCGCCGCGATCGCCCGGCGCCGTCGGATCCCCGGCGCAGCCGATCAGCCCCAGCACCGCCAGCGTCCTCATGGCTGCCCGCATCCGTTCTCGTACTCCTTGCACGGCTGCTGGCAGCCATCCGCGATCTTCTCCACGCACAGCCGGTACCGCTGCGAAGCGCTGCTGTCCCAGGTTCCCCCGTCGGGGGCCCCTCCGCCGGCGAAGATCGTGTCGCGCAGCGACACGTGGTACCAGTAGGGGCTGCCCGAGTGGCCCTGGAAGGCGTAGAAGCACACGTCGTCCTTGGCGAGGCCCCCGAACGCCACGTCGATGGGGCCCTGGTCGCCGAGGTCGGTCACGCCGGTGACCCCGTCGTACCAGAGGCTCGCCCGCCGCCAGACCTGCACCAGGGTGTCCACCGGGCCGCCGTCGATGTCGACGTGCAGGCGCACCATGCAGTCCTCGCCGGGGCACGGGTGGGCGTAGCGGAACCAGTCCTGGTCGTAGTCGTAGGACAACCAGCCCTCGGTCCAGGGCACGTCGGTGCAGCAGACCATGGGCTCGGGCTGCTTCCCGGTGTCCGCGGTCCCGCCGGTCCCGCCGCTGTCCACCGGGGGCGCCACGCAGTTGTGGACCGGGATCTCGACCGCGAAGTTGTCGTGCTGACTCGACTGCGCGCTCGTGGGCGGGCCCGCCGTGTAGAGGTTGTTGGGCTCGTGCACGTCTGGGTCCTTGCGGACCTGCGCCCGCACTTCGTAGGAGACGTCGGGGCTGTGAGCGTCCCCTCGCTCGTCCGAGACCCCGAGCCACACGTCGCCCGCGTCGAACAGCGGGGCGCGGAGATCGACGGCGCCCCGCGCCTCCTCCGGGGCCCGCTCGATCAGCAGGTTGGCCCCGCAGCGGCCGCCCGGCAGGCACACCCCCGCGCCCTCGCAGTACCCGTCGAGGCCGCAGGAGCTCCCGACCGTGGCGCAGTCCTCGTCGGTGGTGCACGTCTGGTTGAGCGACGTGCAGTCCTGATCGAGCTTGCAGACGGAGTTGGCGTGCGCCCGCACCACCCGCAGCTCCGCCTCGAAGCCCGGGGGCAGCGCGCTGCTCGCGAACTGGACCTCGGCGTCCACCAGCCCGCGGCCGCAGCCGGTCAGGTCGAGCGCGTACCAGTCGATGTCCCCGGAGGTGGCGAGGTAGCCCTCGGCCTGGGCCACGGCCGACCAGCTGCCGCCGCACGACGCCTTCACGAGCCCGGTGGCGGCGGCGGGGTGATCGTTCGGCTCGTTGGCGTCCGGATCGTCGCCCAGCGCGAGGCTCAGCTGGTAGGGCGTATCCAGGTCGTAGCCGAGGTCGTCGTCGTCCTGCACGAGCACCCGCCAGGTGCCCGCCTGCTCGAGCGCCAGCCGGCGGAGCAGGTCCGTCGCCGCCACCGTGCCCGCGGGGTTGCGCTCGTCGAGCACGACCGTGCCGTCGGGCGCGTGCACCGAGATCCGCGGCTCGTAGTCGGTGATCGCCGAGCTCAGCCGCAGGGTCGCCGCGCTGTTCGCCTCGGCCTCGAACGCGTACCAGTCGTGGTCCCCGCGCGCGCTCACGTAGGCCTGCACCGTGTCGACCAGCGGGACCGCGAGCTCGGGGGTGCCGTTCGGCTCGCCCGGATCGGCGTCCTCGAGCGCGGTCACGGTGAGGGTGTAGGGGTGCCGAATGTCCTCGCCGTCGTTCGACAGATCGCGGACCTGCACGAGCACGACCCCGGGATCCACGGCGTGCACGACGGTGAGCGGCACCCCCGCGAGCGCGGCCTCGCCCGCCTGGGGCCGGCCGAGCGAGGTCTTGCCGTCCTCGGCGAACAGCGACCAGGTGACCTGCACGGGCGACACGAGCGCGTCGAGTGCGGCGGTGACCTGCAGGAGCCCCGCCTCGGGGGGCACCGTCAGGCGGTACCAGTCGAGATCGCCGCGGGGGCACAGGAAGCCCTCGGTGGGCACCCCGACCTCGAGGTCGACCGGCGCCTGGGCGCTGTCCTCGTCGTACGCACAGCTCGCGGCGGTCCCGCTGTCGCCGGTCGACGTCTCGGGGGTCGTCGTGCCGGAGGTGCACGCGGCGACGAGCGCGAGCCCGCCGGCAAGCGGACGGTGCGTCATGGTGACCCTCCCGGGCAGTGTTCATCGGCTACGAAGTCCCGCAGCTCCACGAAATCCTCGGGCCCCACGGCGAGCCGCCCCGAGGGCGGGTCGCGGTAGTTGCCCTCGCGCTGGACCCAGGCCTCGACGCACGCCACGCGGTACCGCGCGAAGCTGTCGCGGTCGTCGTAGGGCACCTCGCCGGCGACCACGAGCACCCGGTTGCGGCCGGTGGCGCCCTGGCCCAGCGGCTCGGCCTGCACCCCGCGCCCCGGGGTCGTCGGCGCGGGCGCCTCGTCGAGCGCGGGCAGGACCTCGTTCAGCGTGATGTTCGAGACCGAGAACCCGTAGCAGGACTCCCCGGGCGTCCACGCCTGCGTCTGCAGCTGGTACTGGTAGGCGGTCGCGTACCGCCCCTGCGCGCTCACGAAGCGCGGATCGGTGCCCGTGCGGACCTCCGCCGCGTTCGAGATCACGTCGAAGTCCAGATCGTCGTCGGCATCCGACAGATCCGGCGCGGTGCCCGCGCGCAGCTCCACGAAGTCGAGCATCCCGTCCGCGTCGGTGTCGTTGCCGCGCTGGAGCGTGCCCGTCCACCGCTCCTCGCAGTCCACGAGCCCATCACCGTCGCTGTCGACGTAGTTCGCGGGATCGCACCGGCCGTCGCGGTCCTCGTCCACGCAGTCGCACAGGTCGTCGCCGTCGGCGTCGGTGCACCCGTTGTCGCACAGCCCGTCCACATCGTCGTCGAAGCAGAACTCGGGCACGAAGCACTTGCAGTCGTCGGCGTCGAGCGGATCGAGGCCGGCGTCGAGGAGCGTGGCCTCGACCGCGTCGCGGCAGCCGTCGCCGTCGCTGTCGGCGATCCGTGGGTCGGTGCCGAGCCGCCCCTCGTCGTCGTCGGACACGCCGTCCCCGTCGCTGTCGCTCAGGAACGCGTCGCCGCGCGACAGCGTGTTGAGGTTGACCGCCATCAGGCTGTCGAGCGTGAAGAGGCGCTGCAGCGCGGTCAGCCCGAGGTCGAGGAACGACACCGCGGAGCCCGCCTCGATCGAGCGGTGGGATCCCTGCCCGACCCCCGACATTTCCTGCAGCAGCTCCTCGGCGAGCAGATCCGCCTGCAGGTCGCCGGCCTCGAGGAGCACCGTGTGGAACGCGAGCCGCTGCAGGCGGTAGATCCGCCGCAGCTCGGACAGGCCCTCCACGGCCTCGAGGATCTGATCCCGGGTGCCGTTCTCCGCGCTGGGCAGGCCGTCGGTGACGAGCACCACCTGGTAGCTCGTCAGCGCGAGGCTCTCGCGATCGGCGCGGGTGAGCTCGTCGCGGATCTGGGTGTAGGCCTCGCCGAGCGCGTTGATGAAGTTCGTGGTGCGGTCGGTCTCGGCCACCGCGGGCAGCCGGTTGAGCGCGTACTGCAGGTCCTCGGTGAAGTAGGAGACGAAGTTGCCGTCGTCGTCGACCTCGACGGTCAGGGCCTGCGCCTGGGCGGAGAACCGCACGAGGCTCACCTTCGCGTCGCGGCCGACCACCAGCAGATCCTCGAGCGCCTCGCGGACCGCCGCCTCCCGCCGGGTCTCTCCGGTCACCGGATCCGGGGGATCGGTCAGCCGCATCGACTCGGACGCGTCCACCAGGAACAGCACCCGGGTGGGGAACACCAGGTCCTCGGGGTTCGAGGTGCAGACCTCGCCGTCGACGCGCAGCCGGTTGTCGAAGGGGGGCTCGGGCGGCGGGGGCAGGAAGTCGAGCGACGTGCGGCTGCAGCCGACGACCGCCAGGGCCAACAATCCGACCACGCGCATCAGTCCTCCGCGGCCCACGGGGGCGGGGCCGAGGGGTCGTCGCCGATCTCGAGGCAGTGCAGCTCGGGATCGAACAGGCCGAGCTCGACGAACCGGGCCGGGTGCAGCGGCCCGAGTTCGCCGCTGGCGGGCTCCTTGAACCGCTCGCCGAGGTACCGGGCCTCCACGCAGGTCGTGTGGATGCGGCCGCGGCCCCCCGACAGCCCGCTCGGGGCCTCGTGGGCGTACACGTAGATGCGGTTGCGGCCCTTGTGATCGCCTTCGCCCACGGTGGTCGACAGCCGCACGTTCTCGAAGCGGTAGTCGTAGCAGGCGCCGCCCTCCGCGGGCTTCTCGTCGACCCGCCAGCGGATCCGCTCGACCGACAGGTCGTCGGGCTCGTGCCGGGCCGGGTGGGTGCCCACCCGAATCTCCTCGATCGCGGGCACGCCGTCCAGATCGGTGTCGAGCTCGGCTTTCTGGCAGAGCAGGGCCTTTTCCCGGGTGTCGAGCCGGGTGTCGAGGACCGTCGGATCCATCCCGAGGCGCAGCTCCATGCCGTCGTGGATGCGGTCGCCGTCGGTGTCCGGCTGCAGCGGATCGGTGCCCAGGAACGCCTCCTCGCAGGCCGACAGGCCGTCTCCGTCCCGATCCTCGGGGTCGCTGCACCCGAGCGCGGGGACGTCCGGATCCGTCGGATCGAATCCGCGCGTCGCCCAGGCGTGCTCGAAGCGGTCGGAGAATCCGTCGCCGTCGGTGTCGCGATGCAGCCGGTCGAGCCCCTCGTCGAACTCGGTCACGTCGTCGAGGCCGTCGTTGTCGGAGTCGTTGATCGCGCCCGAGGGGGTCGGCAGCGTGGAGAGGTTGGCGGCGTAGAGCTCGCTCACCACGAAGGGCGCCTCGAGGCTCTCGTAGCCGAAGTCGAGGAAGTCGATCTCCTGGGACGTGTTCACGTCGCGGAAGGTGCCCCCGCCCGCCGTGGCGATCGCCCGGAGCAGCGGCTCGGCCTCGTCGCGGACGTAGCCGAAGCCCGAGACGTCGCCGCACACGGCCGCGACGTCCTCCGGCGGCGCGAACAGGAGCAGCGAGTGGACCGCGATCTCGCCGGCGCCGTAGACGTCGCCGAGGTCGACCAGATCCTGGACCCGCTGCAGGATCTGCGGCTCCTGGTTGTAGTCCGGGCACGGCGAGCGCATGTCGACGTACTCGGTGTCGGGGATCTCCACGCTGGTGTTGCAGACCCCGTAGAGGCTGTCGGGCACGGTGTCGCCGTCGTTGCAGCCCGCGCGGCAGCGCGGCTCGGGGACCCCGTCGGACAGGAACACGACGAGGTACCGGGAGCGGGCCACCAGCGCGGGGCCCGACCGCACCATGTCCTCCTCGAGCACGCGCACGGCGGTGGCGAGGCTGCCCTGGTAGTCGGTGGCCGGTCCGCCCTGGCCGTTGTCGGGGCGCAAAGCGGCGGCGGCCTCGCTCCAGTCGGACGTGAACTCGGTGATCCGGCTCCAGCTCGCGAAGCCGATGACCGCGAACTCGACGTTCGGCTCGTCGTCGAGCTGCTGACCGACGGCGTTGAGCGCGGCGAGCCGGGCGTTCCCGGGGTCGGTGCACTGCAGCGACGCCGACTGGTCGATCACGATCAGCAGCTTGATCGGAAACGCGACCTCGTCGGGGGGGCTCACGCAGAACTGCCCCTCGATCGCGAGCGCGTTGTCCACGACCTCGGGGGCTCCGCCGATCGGCTGGAGCCCCGCGTTGGAGCACGCGGCCAGCCCCGCCACGAGGGCCGTCAGGAACCCGTCGCGGGGCCAGACCACGTCAGTCCTCGCGCCGGCGCCGACGCACGGCCAGGCCGAGCGCGGGGAGCGCGAGCAGCCACGAGGCCATGGGGACGGTCGCGCACCCGGTGCGCTCGGCGGCGTTCGCGACGAGCTCCACCGTGTACTCGCTCACGGCCTTGCTCTGGCCGGTGATGGTGTCGTCGAAGGCGAGCTCGCCGACCACGCGGAGCTGGTAGGTGCCGGGCCGATCCGGCGTGAACTGCGCCACGTTGTCGGACGCGTACCGGTACTCGTAGGGGGTCGACAGGTTCACGCCGCCGACCGCCGCCTCGACGGTCGCGCGCGACCGCTCGGGCGCCCCCACCACGGTCCAGGTGTAGCGGATCGCCTGGTTCGCGTGGTTCGCGAACAGCCGCAGGCGGGTGGTGTCGCCGACGTCCATCTCGACCGTCGGCACGTAGACCTGGAAGGGGTCGGTCGGGTCGAGGCAGTTGTCGTGGTCGCCGAGGACCACGAAGCAGTACCGGTCGTCGCAGCTGTCGCCGACCGCGTCGCGATCCTCGTCGACCTGCTCGGGGTTCAACAGCGCCGGGCAGTTGTCGGACACGTCGAGCACGAGGTCGCCGTCGCGGTCGGTGTCGCACGCGTCGCCCAGGCCGTCGCCGTCGAGGTCGACCTGCAGGGCGTTCGCGACCACCAGGCAGTTGTCGAAGGTGTTGCGGATGCCGTCGCCGTCATCGTCGTTGTCGCAGGCGTCGCCCCAGCGGTCGGGGTCTTCGTTGCTCTGCTCCGGGTTCGCGACGAGCGGGCAGTTGTCCTCGAGGTTCGGGATCCCGTCGTCGTCCATGTCGGGGTCGCAGGCATCCCCGAGCAGGTCGCCGTCTTCGTCGGCCTGCAGCGGATCGGGGCGCTCCACGCACAGGTCCACGGCGTTCAGCATGTCGTCGCCGTCGATGTCGGGGTCGCAGGCATCGCCGAGCTCGTCGCCGTCGAGGTTCTCCTGACCCGGATCGGCGACCCCGGGACACGCGTCGCAGGTGTTCCCGACGCTGTCACCGTCGTCATCGAGCTGCTCGGGGTTCCGGACGAACGGGCAGTTGTCGAACGAGTCCTCGACGCCATCGTCGTCGTAGTCGTCGGCGGACTGGTAGGTCTCGCCGAGGTCGGTGTTGTTCACGAGGACGGCGCCGCCGCCGCCGCCGCCGCCGCCGCCGGACTGCTCCGGAGCGCCGCAGGGCTGGTAGCGACTGTCGCACTCGTAGGGATCCGCCGCGTGGGCCGCGGGCAGTGCCGCGAGCCACAGCAGGGTGGTTGTCGTGCCGAGGGTCAACATGGGGAGCTCTCCTTCTCAGATCCGCGCCGGGCCCTTCTCGGCTCAGCCCGCTCGAGTTTGAGAAGAAAAAACGAGTCGTGCTTCAGATGGCTCAACTGCCCTGCGGATGGACCGACGGAGGGGGGGACCTCGACCGACAGTGAGTTTGTCCATGGTGCTGTTCGAGATCCTGAACGCCGGCGGCTGGATGATGTGGGTCATCCTCCTGATGTCGGTCTTCACCCTCGGTCTTTCGTTCGAGCGCAGCGTGATGCTCTACGGCCTGACGTGGCTGAACACCGAGACGCTGTTGCGCACGGTGGTCAAGCACGTGGAGGCCCAGGACTACGCCGCGGCCCTCAAGGCCTGCTCCGTGCGGACCGCCCACCCGCTGCCTCGGGTGCTGCGGGCCGGGCTCGAGCGCGCCAATCGCCGCGACAAGGAGATCGAGAAGGCGATGGAGGGCGAGATGCTCAAGGCCCTGCCGAAGCTCGAGCGGGGCCTCGGCCTGCTCGCGTTCTTCGGCAACGCGGCCACGCTGCTCGGCCTGCTCGGCACGATCTTCGGGCTCATCCAGGCGTTCTCGGGCGTGAGCGCGGCGAGCGCGGCGGCTCGCCAGGAAGTCCTCGCCGCCGGCATCTCCGTCGCCATGTACACGACCGCGTTCGGGATCATGGCGGCGCTGCCCGTGCTGTTCTTCCACACCATCCTGTCCGGGCGCTCCGAGCGGATCCTGACCGAGATGGAGGAGGGCGCCACGACGCTCACCGCGGCGCTCGGCAGCCGTCCGCGCGAGCTGTCGGTGGTGGGCCGGAGGGGCGCAGCCTGATGGCCTTCGAGGCGTACCGGCGAAAGCGGGCAGACGCGGCGGACATCAACCTCACGCCCGTCATGAACCTGTTCGTGGTGCTGATCCCGTTCCTGCTGTTGTCGGCGGCGTTCTTCCACGTGGGCGTGATCCCCACGTCGCTGCCCTCGCAGCAGCAGGGCAAGTCCGATGCCACCGAGGAGGTCGACGCGGTCACGATCAACGTCGAGCTCACGCCCGACGCGGTCCACGTGACGGCCTCCAACCCGGCGCTGCCGGCCAAGACGCTCGAGGCCCTGGGCGCCAAGATCCCGCGGGGGGCCGACGGAGCCTTCGCGGAAGCCGACATGACGCAGCTGCTGCAGGTCATCAAGCAGCGGTATCCGGCCTCCGACACGGTCATCCTGCTGCCCGAGCCCGGGGTCGTGTACCGCGACGTGGTGAGGGTGCTCGACGTCGCCCGCGACTACGAGCGGGAGGACGGCGAGAAGGTGCCGCTGTTCCCGGTGGTCGTGATGTCGAGGAAGGTGCGCGGATGATGCGCCGGAAGCGCCGCCCGATGACGCTGCAGCTGACGTCGCTGCTCGACATGTTCACCATCATCCTGGTGTTCCTGCTCGAGAGCTTCCAGGCGGAGGACGAGGACTTCACCCTGCACGCGGGGCTCACGCTGCCGGAGTCCACCGCGCGCAGCCCGTTCAAGCCCGCCGTCAACGTCGCGCTCTCCGCCACCGCGGTGTTCGTGGAGGGCGACGAGGTCCATCCCCTGCGGGACGGCGGCCGGGCCACGAAGGCGGAGTACGACGCGGGCGTGCTCCCGGCGGTCGCGGATGCCGTCGAGGCGGCCTGGGCAGACCGCGCGGCGTCGGCCGAGAGCGACGAGATCGTCGCCAGCATCCAGGCCGACGAGACCATCCCCTACGAGACCATCGACCTCGTGATGCGCAGCGCGGCCCACCGCGGCTGCTTTCGGTTCCGCCTCGTCGTCGAGAAGGGAGGCTGACGTGCTCTTCATCCTCGCCCTGACCCCGGCCCTCGTGGGGCCTGCGGCCGCCCAGGACGCGACCGCCGACGCCACCGACACGAGCTCGACGAGCTCGGTCCCCGGGAACCCGGGAGCGGGCGCCACCGGACCGGGCGGCAAGCTGTCGTTCGACGAGCGGCTGGTGCGCGGCCAGGTCGCCGCCGGCTCGGTCTACCTGTTCCAGCGCAAGCCCCGCGCGCTGCCCGGCCTCGTGCCGGTCCGGCGCAGCTACCGGGCCGAGATCCTGCGCCCGGTGCTCGGCGAGCGGGCGGCCCCCCAGGAATGACGACCACGACCGCCGCGCTCGACGTCGCCCTGCTCGTGAAGGGGCGGCCCACCCGGACCTGGTCCTCGGACGAGGGCGTGGTGACCGTGGGCAGCGGCGAGGGCATGACGATCCGGGCGCGCAGCGCAGCCCTGCACGCCCACCACTGCACGCTGTACGTCGAGGGCGATCAGGTGTTCGCGCTCGCCGAGGGCGACGCCGAGATCCTGCACAACGACCACCCCGCCGCGGTGACGGTGGTCGAGCCCGGTGACGTGGTGCGGGTGGGGCCGCTGGCGCTGACCGCCCAGCTCCGGGTGGCGCCCCCTTCGCCTTCCCCGGTCCC
>CAYMSU010000223.1:543-9939 GCA_964393165.1 uncultured Enterobacteriaceae bacterium | reverse complement strand
TTCGCTCGCGTTCCGCTCGCTGCGCGCTCCGCCAGCAAGCTGGCTCCGCTTGCGACTTCACCTGGCTTCGCTCGCGTTCCGCTCGCTGCGCGCTCCGCCAGCAAGCTGGCTCCGCTTGCGATTTCGCCTCCCGCGGCACCGACGTGGCCGGGGCGCTCGGGGAGTACGCCGCACTCGGCTACGACGGAGCGCTTCCCTGGAGCCTCCGAGGCGACGACGCGGCCACCGACCGCACCGCGATCGAGGCCTTCTTCCAGTCGGCGGCGGCGCCGTGACGCTCGACGAGACCGCCGCCAGGCTGGCCATGCCGGGCACGGCGGTGGTCGAGCTCGGGGAGCGGACCTGGACGTGGGGCCCGCTCGAGGCGCGCTACCTCGTCTACAGCCTCACGAAGCCGGTCCTCGCGGCGGCGGTGCTCCGGCAGGTCGGCGCCGAGGCGCAGGCGGTGCGGGCGTCGCCGGGGCGGCCATGGTCGGACGAGGAGATCCTGCGGCGGGCCCGCGAGGCCGGGCCCACCGACGCGCCCGGGGAGGGGTGGGCGTACTCGAACACGGGCTACCTGCTCCTGCGGCGCCTGCTCGAGGCCCACGGAGGGCTCGACGCCGCGCTGCACGGTCTGAACCTCGGCCGCGCCACGGTGGCGCACGCGCTGGCCGACCTCCAGCCAACACCGCCCGCCCCCAGCCGGTGGCTGCACGACGGCGTCGACGACGTGCGCGGGGTGTACCACCCGCACTGGGTGGGCCACCGCACGCTGGTAGCCACCGTGGGCGACCTCCTCGGGTTCTGGCGCGCGCTGCCCGCCGCCATGCGCGAGCCGGCGACCTTCGTCGAGATCGGCCGGGAGGTGCCGGGGATGGTGCGGCCGAGCTACGGCCTGGGCCTCATGGCGGATCCGGGCGCGCCCGAGGGCGTCGTCGTCGGCCACGGGGGCGGCGGCCCCGGGTACGCCGCCGGCGCCTTCACGGTGCCCGCCGCCGGCGCCGTCGCCATCGTGCTGACGGCGGACGAGGCGTACCCTGCCCCGGACGCCGCACGAAGCCTGCTCAGGGCCGCGCTGGACGGGTAGTCGTCAGCCTCGCCCGAAGGGGATCGTCCGCGCCGAAGGCCCCCACGACCTCGGCCGACCGCGCGGGGGGCAGCCGCTGGGTGGCGCGCACGGCGGCGTCGATCACCGGCGCGGGCGCGTCGGAGCGCAGCACCTGGACGAGCACGGCCTCCGTGCCCTCGGGGTGGGTGAGCCCCAGCGCCGAGACCGCGGTGAGCCGCACCTCCGCGTCGAGGGAGCCCTCCTGCGCGAGCGCCATCAGGCCCCTCGCGGACGCCGGGCCTGCCAGGAGGCCCAGCGCCGCCGCCGCCCGGGTGCGGATGTACGGCAGGCGCTCGCGGTCGCGCGCGACGGCCAGCAAGGGGGCCGCCTCCGCCTGTGCGTGGCGCAGGGCGTCGGTGGTCAGCGGCACGTCGATGTAGGACAGCAGCTGCACCAGCGACGGCGATGGCTCGGCGGCTCCCGCGACGCCTCCGAGCAGCGCGGACAGGACGAGGATCACGGCGCCTCCACCACTTCGGGGTGCTTGTGCATGACCTGGGACTGCTGGTCGGTGAGCATGCTGTCGCCTCCGACCGTGGGGAACATCAGGTTGGTGCTGCTCTCGGCGCCCTCGGGAGTGTCGCTGAGAGGGTCTGCGCCGCCGAAGAACTCGATCGTGTGGAACAGCCCCAGGTAGTGCCCCCCCTCGTGGGCCATGACGTGGGCCAGGATGGCAGGGTCCAGCGTGGTCTGGGTGTTCCGCGTGGCCTGCAGCGCCACCGCGACCCCCGATCGCGGGCTCCCCGGCCGCAGCGCGGGGCCCGGCACGCCCCCCGAGATGCCCCCGATGCCTGCGCCGAGGCCGCCGAGCGCGTCGAACCGGTCGATGAAGAAGAAGTTGAGCCCCCCGGGGCTGTCGCTCGACAGCGCGAACATCTCCGAGAGCATGTTGTCGGGCCCGTCGAGCGAGGTGACGGTCGCGAACCGCGGGGGGATGTCGTTGTAGCGCACCTCGCCGAGCTCGATCCCCGCCCTCAGGTAGATCTGCCCGAGCTGCGCGAGCGCGCCCTGGACCACGGTGTCGGTGGGTGTGGTCTCGGCGGTGAGCCCGAACGCGCCCGTCAGGTAGAGGTTCACGTCGACCGCGCCGCCCTCGGCGTAGGTGTCGACGCCCTTCCACAGCACCTCGACGTCGACCTCGCCCTGGTACGGCAGGAGATCGGAGATGCCGAGGGTGCCGCCCTGGATCCGCGCCTCGAAGGTGCCGGGCTCGAAGGGCTGATCGGAGTTCGACACGAGCGCGGTGGCCACCCCCTCGGAGAAGGACATCCGGACGGGGCTGTCGAACTGCCCCTGGGGGAACGGGCCCTGGATCCAAAGCTCCCCGGACGGGCTGGTGAGCTCGTCGAGCACGAGGATCACGTCGTCGGGTCCCTCGATCACCATCATGAAGGCGGTGGCGCAGTTGGGGATCCGGAACTCGAAGCGCCGGCTGAACCCGTTGCGGTTGAGGGTCTGGGTGCCGAGATCGAGCCGGTTGACCGGGCGATCGCAGCGGATCCGCTCCGGCGCGTCGTCGGTGCCGCCTCCGGTGTCGGCGCCGGTCAGGCCGGACACGTGCTGGCCGTCGGGCTCGCCCACGTCGGTCTCGCCCTGGCAGGCGAGGGCCCCGAGCGCGAGCATGAGCCACCAAGCTTGTCGTCGCATGGGTCTCCGCGGTGAGACGCAGATGTAACCGGGTGCTCGCGAAGCACGGGCGCCTCCGAGATTGGTTGGATATCCAACGAACACCAACACGAACACGAACGCGTACGGGAAGGTGCGATGTGTGGGGTGGGCTCCTGGGGCTGGCGCTGATGGGCCAGGCATGGGCGAACGAGGCCAGGATCGAGGGCATGCGCGCCTCGTGGCGGGTGCAGGGAGAGGAGCTCGTTATCGAGCTCGAGGCGGCGACGACGGGGTGGATGGTGGTCGGCTTCAACGATCGCGACGCCATCGTCGGGGCTGATCTGAAGTTCGTGCGGGTGGTCGACGGCGTCGCCACGCTGCACGACCACCACGTGGTCGGCCCCGGGGACCACCGCGACGACACTCTGCACGGGGGCTCGGTGGAGGGCCGGATCCTGGAGTACGCGCAGGCCGACGGCCGCACGCGGGCGCGGGTGTCCCTGCCGCTCGCCCCGACAGACCGTCACGATCGGCCGCTCCGGAGCGCGGGGTGGATGATCCTCGCGTGGTCCGTGTCGCCGGATCTGGACCATCACTCCCGGGTTCGTCGGCACTTGTCCCTGACGCTCGGCGAGACCGCTCAGACCGTCGGCGTTCGCCCGAACAGCACGTCCAGCAGGTAGGCGTGCACGTCCGTCGCCGCGATCCGCCCCTCGGCACCCGGCGGCCCGATCAACACCGGACCCCGCGACGGGTCGTCGCCCACGCGCCCGTGCGAGCCACGGATCAGCGACGCATCCAGCGGGATCACGTCCATCCGGTAGCGGAACCCCAGCGCCTTCTTCGCCAGCACCCACGCCACCTTCAGCGCGGGCACCGGAAGCGACGGATCCACGAACATCTCCACCGGATCGAAGCCTGGCTTGCGGTGGATGTCCACCGTGCGCGCGAAGTCGGGCGCCCGCGCGTCGTCGAGCCAGTAGTAGTAGGTGAACCAGCTGCGCGCGTCCGCCAGCGCCACCAGCTCGCCCGCCCGCGGGTGATTCAGCTGCCGCGCAGCCTTGCCCGCCTCGTCGAGCACCTCGCCCACCCCCGGCAGGCCCTCGAGCAGCGCCTGGACCTCGCCCAGGATCGACCGATCGTTCACGTAGACGTGGGCGATCTGGTGGTCGGCCACCGCGAACGCCTGCGAGGCGCCTGCGTCGAGGAGCTCCCAGCCCGACTCCTCCCGGATCGCCAGCCACCCCGCCTCGCGCAGAGCGCGGTTGACGTGCACCGGGCGGTCGACGTCGGTGATGCCGTACTCGGAAAGCACGACCACCTCGACCCCGCGGGCCGTGAAGAACCCGATCAGATCCCGGAGCACCTCGTCGATCTCGGCCAGATCCGCGTGGACCCGAGGATCCTGCTCCCCGTACCGCTGCAGGTTGTAGTCGAGGTGCGGCAGGTACACGAGCGTGAGCGTCGGCCCGTGATCCTGGTGCACGGCCATCGCCGCCTCCGCGATCCACCGGCTGGCCGCGATCGACGTGTTCGGGCCCCAGAACTGGAACAGCGGAAACGTCCCGAGCTCGCGCTGCAGCGTGTCTCGCAGCCCCGCCGGGCGGGTGTAGCAGTCCGGCAGCTTCAGCCCGTCGCTGTGGTACTGCGGCCGCGGCGTCACGGTGTAGTCGACATCGGCGTACATCGCGTACCACCAGCACAGGTTGGCCACCGTCAGCGACGGATCCGCCTCGCGCGCGACGTCCCACAGCTTCGGGGCCTGCACGAGCCGGTTGCTCTGCCGCCAGAGCTTCACCTCGCACTCGTCCCGGAAGTACCAGCCGTTGGCCACGATGCCGTGCCCGCGAGGGGGCTGGCCCGTCAGGTACGTCGACTGCGCCGTGGTGGTGACCGCGGGCAGCACCGGCACCACCGGGCGGGTCGCGCGGGCGTCCGCCCAGGCGGTGAGGAACGGCATGTGCGGCCCGAGGTGGGCCGGGGTGAGCCCCACCACGTCGATCACCGCGGTCGGGCGCGCCTTGTCGCTCGAAGCCAGCGTCATCGGTGCTCCAGGATCCAGGACAGCTCCCGCGCGATCGACGCCGTTCGGTCGATCCGCAGCCCCTCGGGGAGCACGTCGAAGGTGTAGGTCTCGACCTCGAGGTGGCGGCACGGCAGGTCCGCCGCCAGCACCTCCTCCACGGCCGCCTGCGTGCTGCGCAGCACCCCGTAGTCGGAGAGGAACAGCGGCACGTGGAAGTGGGTGCGCAGCGTGGCCGTGTCCGGAAGCTCCGCCCGCAGGGCCTCGCCGAGATCCGGGAGCCGCCGCGTGGCCCCGCTCGGCTCCGTCACCGCCACCTGGTGCAGGTAGGTGGCCTCGTCGAAGGGCGCGAGCGCCTGCAGGGCCGCGCCGCGGGCGCGGGCGTCGGGCCACTCGGCCTCGAGGGCCGCGCTCAGCTGCACCTTGCCGAGCTGCAGGCCCTCCGCGCGGAGCGCCGCGAGCCCCGCCAGGATCGGATCGCCGAGCACCGCCGCGTGGCAGACGTCGAGGCACAGCCCCACGTGGCGCCGCAGCCAGGCCTCCGCCAGCGCCCCCGGGATCCCGGCCCGCGCCGCCAGGTGGTCGCGGCCGGCGCGCAGCAGGTGCTCCGTGAAGAACCCCACGAGCTCCGGCACCGTCTCGAGCAAGCCGTCGGGCTCGGGCTCGAGGTCGACGTGGATCCACTGCCCGGTCTCGGCCTCGAGCGCCTGCAGCTCCTGGGTCAGCGCCCCGAGCGCGCGCGCGGCGGCGTCCAGGGCGGTCGCCCGGTCGGCGTGGTGGCCCCGGTAGCCCACCGGGCACGTCGAGATGCTGCCCTCCCCGTCGGGGGGGCCGAGCGCGGCGAGCAGCCGGGCCAGCCGGGCGGTGTAGGCGAGCCGCGCGGGCTGCGTCCAGTCGGGCAGGTACACCCGGTCCTTGACCGCCGACCCGTGGAACCGGCCGTAGGGGAACCCGTTCAGCGTGAAGACGTACTGGTCTGTGTCCGCCAGGACCGCGCGCACCCGCTCGAGCGCAGCGTCGGAGGCCCAGGCCCGGCTGGCCGCGTCCGAGACCCGTAGCCCGACCCCGAGCGGCCCCTCGTGCCCGAGCGCCCGGCGCACCGCGGGGACCTCCTCGCGGAGGATCGCCAGCGTCTCGTCGCCCGACTCCCCCGGGTGGACGTTGGTGCAGTAGGTCAGGTGCCGGCCGTCGGACAGCCTCACGGCGCCCACGCCCCGATCCGCCGAGCGGCGCGGTCGAGCACGTCGAGCCGCATCTCGTGGACCTCCACGCCGCGGCCGATCCCCTGCAAGAGCATGATCGTGAGCTCGCCCCCGAGGTGCTGGCGGAACTCCTCGAGCCCGTCCACGAGCGCGGGGTGGAGCCCCCCGTCGTCGGCGACCTGCGCGGGGTGGGTGAGCGGCAGGCCGAGCGCCGCCAGGCAGCGCCACACGCGCTGCGCGTCGACTTCGTCGAGCCACCCGAGCTCCACGCAGTACGCGACGTCGAGCGCGATCCCCGTCGCCACCGCCTCCCCATGGCGCACCTCGAAGGCGGTGCGCTGCTCCAGCTTGTGCGCCGACCAGTGCCCGAAGTCGAGCGGGCGCGACGAGCCCTGCTCGAACGGATCTCCCGCGCCCGCGATGTGCGCCATGTGCAGATCCGCGCAGCGATGCACGAGCTGCTCCATCTCCGCGAGGTCCCGGCCGCGCAGCGCCGCCGCGTGGGCCTCGAGCCAGGCGAAGAACCCGGGATCCTTCAGCAGGGCGACCTTGACCGCCTCCGCGGTGCCCGCGCGCCAGTCGCGGTCGTCGAGCGTGGTCAGGAAGCCCGGATCCACCAGGACGGCGTCGGGGGGGGCGAACGTGCCGAGGAAGTTCTTCTTGCCGAAGCGGTTGACGCTGTTCTTGACCCCCACCCCGGAGTCGTTCTGCGCGAGCACGGTGGTGGGCACGCGGACGAGGCGCACGCCGCGGTGGCAGATCGCGGCGGCGAACCCCACGAGGTCGAGCAGGGCCCCCCCGCCGACGGCCACGACGTAGGCGTGACGGTCGATGTCGCCCTCGTGGAGCAGCCCCAGGATCTCGTCCACCGCCGCGGGGTCGTTCTTGCAGGCCTCCCCGCCGCGGACCACCCGGGGGGGCGCGGCCAGCGTGATCGCGCCGGCATGCGCGCGGGCGTAGGCCTCGATCCGGCCGACGAGGCCGGGGTGGTGGGCCGCGACCCCGTCGTCGACGACCACCGCGCACCGGGCCGGGACCCCTGGGCGGCGCCGCAGCACGCTCGCCCACAGCGGGTTGGTGGGCGCGAACAGGTCGCGGGTGAAGTCCACCCGGTAGGTGAAGTCGACGGCAAAGCTGCGCTGCAGGGGCGTCATCACGTGACCCGGAAGGCGGCGGCGAGCCGGACGGACACCGGCAGCAGGGCGAGCACGAGCACGCCGGCGAGCCCCCCGGCGGTGCCCGCCGCGTAGGCGGAATCGAGCGGGATCAGCGAGAGCACCCCGGTGCGCACGGCGGCCTGGATCTTCGCCGGCCGGTTGTCGCGGTAGGCGGCGAGCTTCGCTTGCGCGTTGGCGAACCCCCACCCCACCAGGAACGGGCTCGCGGTGAGCAGGTCGACCACCCCGTTCGCGGCGAGCACCAGGAACCCCACGCCGATCGCGGCGTCGAGCCCCATGGCGACCCGCAGGGCCCCTCGGTTGCCGCCGTGGACCTCGCCCTGGCTCGTGAGCGTGATCGCGGCCACGAACAGCAGCGGCAGGAAGAAGACGTAGGCGGTGGAGGCGAGGGCGGCGGGCACGATCGAGAGCCCGAGCAGCAGGTTGAGCCCCCGGCACGAGCCCATCACGAGGGGCCCGGCCACCACGTGGTGCTTGGCCCAGCGGTCGTAGGTGAGCGCGAGCGCTGCGATCCCCAGGGCCAGAAGGCCGCTCGTGGCGCTCACCAGGGACGCCAGCACGATGCCCGCGAGCAGCCAGCCGAGGCCGTAGGCGGCGGCGCCGCCGAGGGTGACCTGCCGGCGGGGGATCGGCCGCTCGGGGCGCTCGATCTCGTCGAGCTTCGCGTCGCAGACGTCGTTGAACACCACGCCGCCGGCGTACAGGCACACGGATGCGGCCACCAGGAGCAGGTGGCTCGGCGACGGCGACCAGAACACGCCGGCGAGCGCGATGCCGGCGAGGGCATCGGCCGCGGACGTGACCAGGTTGGCCGGCCGGATCAGCACCAGCCACGGGTTTCGCTCGGGGCGCCAGCGCACGGAGGACCTCTCTCCCCGCCTCCGTAGCCCCTATGGCGTGCGAATGGGGCCCGTGCCGGGGGCCTGGCCGCGGAGCACGCTGTTGCCCTCGAACAGCGCCCGCTGGTCCACGTCTGCCTCGGCGAGCCAGTCCGCCTCCGCCAGGTTGCCGCTCTGCGCGTACATCTGCACCGCGTTCGCGTAGCAGGTGGCGTGGATGTCGGCCTCGGGGATCCCCGACTCGCGCATGAGCGCCGCCGTGCGCGGGACCGCGAGCGGATCGCTGACCCCCCAGTCGGCCGAGCTGTCGACGAAGATGCGCTCGCTGCCGTACTGTCGCACGATCTCGACCATCCGCTCGGGCCCCATCTTCGTGTGCGGGTAGATCGTGAACGCGGCCCAGTACCCGCGGTCGAGGACCTCCGCGACCGTCTCCTCGGTGTTGTGGTCGATGCACACCCAGCCCGGGTCGAACCCGTGGTCCTCGAGGATGTCCATCGTGCGGGTCGTGCCGCGGGTCTTGTCGCGGTGGGGGGTGTGGATCTGGATGGGCAGGTCGAGCTCCTTGGCGAGCTCGATCTGCGCCCGGAGGTACCGCTCCTCGAGCGCGGTCTGGTCGTCGAACCCGATCTCGCCGATGGCGACCACGCCCTCCTTGACCGCGTACAGCGGCAGCAGCTCCATGACCGCCTCGGCGAGCGGCTCCTGGTTGGCCTCCTTGGCGTTCAGCCCGATGGTGCAGTAGTGCCGGATGCCGAACTGGCTCGCCCGGAACCGCTCCCAGCCCACCAGCGAGCTCATGTAGTCGGCGTAGGCCCCCGACGTGGTCCTCGGCTGGCCGAGCCAGAAGGAGGGCTCGATCACCGCGACGACACCGGCCTCGCGCATGCGCGCGTAGTCGTCGGTGGTGCGCGAGGTCATGTGGATGTGCGGGTCGAAGTACATCACGGGGCGTCCTCCCAGTGCCTGCCGATGCGGTCCCAGGGTAGCCGGTCCGTCACCCCCTCCCGCACCAGGCGCACCGCTTCTGCGGTGAGGGAGTCGTCGGCGGCGTCGGCGCTCGCCTCGGCGCGGTCGAGATCTTCGGCAGGGGCCAGATCGGCGTGACCGGCGAGCAGGCGCCAGAGCTCGGGGGAGATCGGGCGCCCGGCCGCCCAGCGCTCGCGGGCGTAGTCGAGCGCCGCGCGAGCGAGGTCCGGCGTGCGACGGGCGTCGAGGTCGTGGATGCGGAAGAGCGGCCGCCCGAGGAACAGCGCCTTGAGCACGAGCTGGTGCCAGCCGACCTCGTCGAGCAGGCAGGGGGCGATCGGGTTGTGGATTGCGACCGCGTCGAACACGTCGACGATGTTGGTGCGCACGCCCTCGGCGACCTGCGCGGCGTAGCCCTGGGTCTCGGGGAGTGTCTCGGGGAGTGTCTCGGGGAGTGTCTCGGGGAGTGTCTCGGGGAGTGTCTCGG
>CAYMSU010000223.1:0-443 GCA_964393165.1 uncultured Enterobacteriaceae bacterium | reverse complement strand
GGAGTGTGTAGAGGCTGCGGTACAGCGCCACCTGCTCGTCGAGGGAGGCGTGGGCGAACAGGCGGGCGAGGATCGAGGCCCGCACCTCGTGGGGCACGCGGTGGAGCAACCACGCTCGCGCGACGGTCGGGACCGACCAGGTCGAGGCCTCGAAGCCGGGCACGATCGCGGCGAGGGGCCCGGTGTCGAGCGAGACCTGGGCGGGCAGGCGGCGCCGGACCTGCGCGAACGCGCGGTACAGCCGGATCTCGCGGAAGTCCTGGGGGGAGACGCCGGCCCCCAGCCGATCGAGATCGACGCCCCCGTGCGTGAGGGCGTGGGCCAGGGCGTTCCGGAACGCGGTGGGCGAGGCGCGAGGCATGCGCGAGACATACCCGATTGGGGCGGGAGCCGACGCATGCTCCGATGGAGACAGGAGTGGCGCTGCTCCTGGCGCTCGGTCC
>CAYMSU010000222.1:0-9948 GCA_964393165.1 uncultured Enterobacteriaceae bacterium | reverse complement strand
GCATGAACGCACCAGATGGTCGCCATCAGCTGGACCCCATCGGGGACACGATCTCCCGCGCCCTCCGGCGCGTGATCGAGCGAGGTCGGGAGGAGCTCGGCCGAGCAGCCCGGAGCGGTCGTGACCGACTGAGGCTGCACCAGCTCCGCAAGGATCTCGACCGGTTCTGGGTGCGGCTGGGTAAGACGGCCTACCATCTCGCGAGCGCGGGCGAGCTCGACCATCCGGCGCTCCGGAAGGCGATGGCCCGCATCGACGACCTCGAGGAGCGCATCCGACAGCTCGAGGCCGAGCAGTCCTGACGCCCCGGGGGTTGGCGATTCTGGGAGCGCCGGATTACCCGTGCGGGGTCGGGGCTGTAGCTCAACTGGGAGAGCGCTAGAATGGCATTCTAGAGGTCGTGGGTTCGAGTCCCATCAGCTCCACTCCCTCCCTCGTCATCGGGGCACGGCCAGCCCGAACGGCCTCCACCCCGAACCCGCCCACTCGAAGACGCGGGGCGACACGCTCCCGGGGAGCGTCTCGAAGAGTTCACGGATCCCGACCGCCATGACACGGTCGAGCTCGGGGCTTCGACCCCGGTAGGCCACCATCACTCCCTGCGCAGGCATGGCGGCGCGGACCGGCCCACCTCCGAGGCGCTGGCGCAGCGCCTCGGGGTGCAGAACTCCAGCCGCCGCCCAGCCGTCCCCGCCAGACACGCGGAGGTAGCGCGCCTCCATCCCCTCGATGCGAACCCAGTCCGCCTCGGCCACGTGGGCTCGTGCCCGGCGCGACACCTCGGCGCGAAGCGTGTCGAGGTCGACGGACCAGCGGGCGAGATCCTCACCGTGGACCCACCGACGCTCCCCGTCGTCCGAGACATGAAAGCACAACTCGGAAACAGTTGGCCACAAGGGGCCGCAGACCAGGGTCTGTGCCTCGAGCCCGCGCCGTGCCCGCCAGTGACCGTACCGCGCCGGGGCCCCGGCCTCGACGACGACCGGGCGCACGTCATCAGGAACGCCGGCTGCTGCGATGCTCACGAGGGCAAGCCACCACCCCACGACACCTCCGCCGTGTCTCCGTAGCCGGATCGACGGCCGCGCAGATGCGAGTGCTACGCTGCATTCACCCAAGGAGAAGGCATGGCTAGCTTCGTCACACAGATCCACGGCGACACGTTGATGATCATGGAGGCCGAGAACACCGGGACCTTTGCCAAGAGCGATTCCGAGATTAAGGCAAATCCTATGGCCGCGTTCGACAACGCGGTCCAGAGTGCAACAACCCTCAGTCGCGTCTTGTCTGCGCGGCTCTCTTCTTCGCTGCGCGATGCTCCGGTGGAGTCTGCCGAGGTGGGCTTCGGGGTTCGGGTAAACGAGATGGGAGCCGTGATGATCGCTCGTGACAGCGAGCATGCACAGTTCAAGATCCGGCTGGTACTGAGAGTGAATGGACACGGATGAACGAAGGCGATCGACTTCAGGAGCGATTCCGGCTGACCACGCTCGTCCCCTCGCGAGACGTTGTCGAGCAGTGGCGGGCGGTCGACGAGTCCACATCCGCAGAGGTCGACGTCCTCGTCCTCACCGCGGACAAGGCGAGCCCCGAGGCTCGCTCGTCCTTTCGCGAGGTCCACGAGGTCCTCACTGCGCTCGCGGAGGCTCGAGCAGACGAGGATGAGCTGGGAAGCGCGGTCGTCATCCGTATCGCGAACACGATTTCAGTCTCCGAAGAGGGTACCAGCTCGTTCGCCGTAAGAGATTACGCAGGGCGAGCCACGCTCGCAGACGTCGCAGGACCGCTCGAGCCCCCCTTGGTCGCAGCGATCGGCGCCATGCTCGCACCCGCAGTGCTCGCGGCGGGGCCGGCAGTGCGCGGCGCGCTGCTCCCGTCGGACATCGCGCTGGACTCCGTGGGATGGCCCGTGCTGGCGCCTCGCGGAGCGCCTCTGAACCGCGCTGTCCGAAGTGTCCAGCTGGCCACCGCGCCCGAAGCCTACGACGGCACCCGCATCGACGGTCCCGCCGGTCTGTACGGCCTCGGCGTCGTGCTCTACCGTCTCGTCACCGGCCGCGAGCCGGTCTTGGGGGGCGCGGGGGCTCCCCCGCCGACGGCATCCTCCATCCGCTCGGGGGTTCCGCTGTCCCTCGACGTGGCCTTACAGCAGCTCATGTCCCGAACCCCAGCGGACCGAGTGGCGGCGGTGCAGACCCTGCGGGAGCTGGCCGGACCTCTGAAGAGCCTGCATCCCTACCTGCGGCAGCAGCCCGCGAGCGCAGCCCCGAAGGCGCGCCCCACGCCCGAGGCGAAGCCGGAGGCGCCTTCCCGAAACAGGCTCGAGCTCGTCCACTCGCCGGCACCGGCGTTTCCCGCGCCCAGGCCCGTCGAGCCGCTGGCGCTGGTCGTCGTCCCGCCGGCCCGGCTCCGCAGCCTCGACGCTGCCCAGCGCAACCTCGCCGCAGGGCTAGCAGGGGTCCCCGCGCACATCGTGGAGCGCCTCCAGCGCGATCGGCTCCCCCTCGTGATCGAGCAGCGGCCCAGCCCGGCCCAGGCCCGGCACCGCGCGCTCACCCTCGGGCAGGAGACCGGTCTCCCCGTCGGCAGCACTCAGGCGTGGCCGGTCGGCCCGTGGATTCCCTTCACGTCCGGACTCGGGTTCGCGCTCGTGCCCATCCTGCTGGCCTCCGCGATGTTCGCAATCGGCCTGCCCGAGGTGGCCGGCGCGCTCGTGGCGCTCGGGATCAGCATCGTCGGGGTGGGCACGATGGCCACCGGGATCGCCGGGCATGGGCGCGCGATCCATGCCGCGGGTGTGCAGGCGATGCGTCGCATGGCGATCGCCGAGCGCGGTGCAGACGCGCTGGCCCCCGCTTGGGCCCGGCTCACCCGGGTACGCCTGCGGGTGGCCGAAGCCGAGCTGCCCGACAACGCAGCCGCGGACATTCTGGACTCCCTCGCCCTCCTCGAGGCACGGCTGGACGTGCTCGCCCGCCGAGCGAACGTCTCGCGCAGCGCGCTCACGTCGATCGACGACGTCCCGATGCGCACACGACTGGCGCTCCTTGAGGCGCGGGGCGACCTCGACGAGCGCGATGGCGCCGAGCGAGACCGGCTGCGCGCCACGCTACAGGATCTCGATGCGCTCGCGGAGCGCCGCCGGCGGATCGCAGAGGGTCTCGACGAGATCCAGCAGGCGATGACCGAGCTCGAGGAGGTGCTGGCGATGGTCGGCGGCGACCCCAGTGATGACGTGCTCGCCCAGCTCGCCCGCGCCACCTCGCGGATCACCTCCCCCACCGTCCCCCAGCTTCTGACCGCGCGGGCCCGCGCCGTGCGGGCCATGGAGGGTGCGGGGTGAAGGGGGGCCTGGAACGGAGGCGCGTGCTTCGCGACCTGTGCCCTCCCGGCGAGGTGGTGGTCGATGTCGGCGCCGACCACGGACACGTGGCGGCGATGGTCGGCGGCATCGCCACAGAGAAGGCCCCTCACCTCGTGAGTCGACGGGACGTGCCGTGGGTCGTGGCGGACGGCCTGCGGCCGTTTCGTCGCGTTGACGTCGCGATCATCGCAGGGATGGGGGCGCGCCGCATCGCGCAGATCCTGGCGGACGGTCCGCGGCCCGGAGTCGTCGTCCTGCACGCCCAGGACGATCCGGTGCACCTGCGCCGCTGGCTCGCCTCCCACGCGTGGCGGATCGAGCGCGAGGCCCTGGCGCCGGAGGCCGGGCGCTTCGCGGAGGTCGTGCGCGCCGTGCCAGGCGCCGAGCCGAGCTCGGGGCTGGCGCTCGACTTCGGGCCTTGGCTGCTCGAGCATGGGCACATCCACCTCGTGGCGCACCTGCGGCAGCTCGCGGGGCACTACGGGCGCATCGCGGCGAGCACGGAGCACGCGGCGCCTGCGGTGCACCGCCGCGCCGCTCGCTGTGTGGCCTACGTAGAGGGGCAGGCGGAAGCCTGGGCGACCCGACTGTGAATCCTCGCGACCCCCGGGTATGGTGGAACACCACTCGGAGACGCCTATGCGCCCCCTACTATCTCTCTGTTTGGCGCGGCTCGGTCTCGCAGCCACGCGCGTCGCCAGGGCACTGGCGACAGTCGGATCCCTGGTCGCCGCCACGCTCGGGCTGCTGGCAGCGACTCCCGCATCGGCGGAGATCCCCCTCGGCACGAAGCTCGTCGACGATGCGCTGGTCGACGTCACGCCCGAGGGTCTCGACTCCGTGGAGCCGCTCATCACGGCCCTCGTGCCCACCGAGTTCGCGGTTCCCGTCGACCTCAGCGACAGCCTGGGGGTCGCGTCCTACAGCATCTCCAGCGACAACCTCACCGCCTTCGTCAACGTCGACGCGGTAGACGTCACGCCCGGGATCGGCTCGCTCGATCTCACGGGCACGGTGAGGGTCCGCGTGAACACCGCGGGACAGCCCGCTCGCCTGTCCTGGTCGGGCTCGCTGTTCGGCATCCCCGCCAGCGGCACCTGCAAGGCCCACGTGAGAAGCGTCCTCGTCGACGTGCGGGGCTCCATCGACCTCGCCCTCGTTCGCGACGACTTCGGCGGCGTCGACTTCGACGGCGACGGTACGGTCGACACCAACCGGCTCGACGCCACCGTCAACAACCTCAACTGGAGCTGGGATGCCACGCCCGACGACATCCAGCTCCGGGAGTGCGGCGCGCTGGGCACCCTGGTCGACATCCTCGACTTCTTCGGTCTCGACCTCAAGGAGCTCGTCCTCGAAGAGGTGGAGGACCAGGTCGACCTCCTGCTTCAGGACCTCCCCGCGGACATCGAGCCGCTCGTCGAGGAAGCCTTTGCCGGCCTCGTCATCGCCGAGGAGATCGACCTGCTCGGGGCTCCGCTGCAGCTGTCGCTGTGGCCCGGCTCGCTCGACATCACCCCGAGCGGCATCCGCATCGGGCTGCACGGCCTCGTCGACACCGCGCCCGACCCCTGCGTCCTCGACTACGGCATCGCCGGCAGCTTCCAGACGCCGGGCCTGCCCTCCTCGATCGTCCACGAGGCGAGCCCCGTGGTGCTGCCGCACGTCGTCGCCCAGGTCGACGACGACCTCCTGAACCACTTCCTCTACGCGGTGTGGTCCACCGGGCTTCTCTGCGTGGACCTCACGAGCCCCGACAGCCCGGTGGACCTGCCGGTGCCTCTCGACAGCAACCTCCTCGACGTACTCGCAGGCCCCGAGGCCTACGCCGACCTGTTCGAGGAGACCCAGCCCATCGGACTGTTCACGGATCCGTCGAGCCCGCCTTCAGCGACCGTGTCGGGCGCCCACGACCTCGAGGTGGTCGTGGATCCCATGGGCCTCGTCATCACGAGCGAGGTGGAGGGCCGGCAGGCGCGCCTGCTGAACGTCAACCTGTCGGCAGACGTAGGCGCCGACCTCGCGTACGACGCGACCACCGGCGAGCTCGAGCTACTGCTGGACGCGGGGCCTGGGAGCATCCAGCCGGTCGTGACCTACAACGAGTTCACGCCCGATGCAAACGGACAGATCGAGGGCGCCCTGTCGGCCCTGATCGACACGGTGGTCTCCCCACTCCTGGCCGATCTCGGGTCCAGCCTTGCATTCGGGATCCCGAACCTGGAAGGCTTCGGGCTGACCAGTGCGGTCGTGGAGCCCTCCGGCGACAACCTGGAGCACCTCGGCCTCTACGCGATGGCAGGCCCGGTGGACTACCCGTCGTCCGGGTGCGGGGAGAAGGGCGGCGGCTGCGACACGTCGGGCTGCACCCAGGGCTGCTCGACGTCCACCGCGCCCGCAGGCCTCGCTTTCTTCCTGTTCCCCCTCGCGGTCGCGATCCTCCGCCGGCGCTGACGCCGCACATGCGCGGCCCCCGCTACTGGTAGGTCGTACACAGGGCCTCGAGGAGCGGCTCGACCTCGTCGCGGCCGGACACCGACGCGCCGAACGGGTAGGTCGCCTCCACGCGGACGGTCCGGCCACCGACCGCGCCCGTCCATGTCTGGCGCGTAGGTCCCGGTTGGGCGGAGGCCCGCCACGTGGACGTGCTCGCCGGGCTCAGGATCGGGACCGTTCGGTACCCTCCGTCGTCGGAGAAGTGAAGCACCCAGCCGACGTCGAGGTCGCCGGGGGGAGGGTCGGTCGCGGACCAGGCGAACACGCGGAAGCGAACCCCCGACGCCTCGTGCTTGAGGTCGAGCAGCGGGCCTTCGGAGCCTGCGGACCCTCGCCAGCCGACCGGCACCTCGAGGCACAGGCCGCCGGCCTCCCCCCAGTAGCTTCCCGGCTCCACGGTGAGGCGCGGCGCCGGTCTCGGCCCCTCCTCCCCGGCAGTCCCGCTCTGCGACGCCGCCACCGGAGCGGGAGCGGGGGACGGGGCGCGCGGACAAGCCAGCCACAGGGCCAGCCACACCCTCATCGCCGGTGACGCTCCAGCCGCTCGAGGGCGACCTGGTGCGCAGGACCGCCCCAGACCTCGGCAAAGCGCTCGGCCTCGAGCGGCGATGCCCTGGGGGGAGCCACCGCCGCGACCTGGGCCTTGATGGCGCGGATGGCCTCCGGGGGGTGCCGGAGGAGTACCGAGCACCACACCAGCGCCTCGTCGACGGCGCGACCGTCGCACGCGTGATCGACGAGCCCGAACGTGAGCGCCTCGCCGCGGGACACGGGGCGCGCTCGGGTGAGCACCCGGAGGGCGTGGTTGCGGCCCACGAGCCGAGCCAGGCGGGCCGTGCCGCCCCATCCCGGCGCGATGCCAAGCCGGGCGTGGACGAAGTGAATCCGCGCCTCGGGGCTGGCCACGCGCCAGTCGCACGCCACCGCGAGCTCCGCTCCTCCCCCCAGGGCGAGCCCGTCGAGCGCGGCGACCGAGGGGACCGGCAGCGCGAGCAGGCCGTCGAGCACCGCGGTCATCGCGCGGGACATCCGCATCGCATCGTCGGGGCCTCGCGTGGCCTCGGAGACCTCCGCGAGGTGGCCTCCCGAGCAGAACGCCCGCGGGTCCGTCGAAGACACCACGACGAGCGATCCCTCGAACGGCTGGAGGGCGAGCACCGCAGAGGCGAGATCCCGCATCATCGCCAGCGTCATCGCACCCCGCGCCGTCGGGTTGTCGATGCGCACGTGGGCCACCTTGTCCTCGATGTCGAGGAGGACGCGGCCGGCCCGAGATGCCGCGGGAACCATGGACGCCAGGGTGTCTCTGGCCTCTTCGAGCGTCATGACAGTCTCCGGACGGCATCGTGAGCCGACAATCTGCCCGCGCGTAACTCGGGCAGCAGCCCGGAGGAGGCCAGCGCCTCGGCCGCGCGCACCCGCGCGGCCTCGGTGACGAGGTCCAGCGCGAGGCGCTCCCACCCATCCGCGCGGCGCCGCCGCCACACGTCGAGGCCCTCGCCGGCGCACCAGGCGAGGTGGTCGGTCGCGGCGTCGGCCACCTGCTCCACGCCCTCACCGGTCGTGGCGACCGCGCGTATCACCGGCGGCGACCACGGCAGCTGCGCGAGCTCCACGGAGAACTCGACCTCCCGCACCAGCCGATCTGCCCCGGGCCGATCGCTCTTGTTCACCACGAAGACGTCGCCGATCTCCAGCAGGCCCGCCTTCATGGCCTGAACCGCGTCGCCCGACTCCGGCGTGAGGATGATCACGACCGTGTCGGCCACCTCCATGACGCCGAGCTCGGACTGGCCCACGCCGACCGTCTCCACCACCACGCGATCGAACCCGGCCACGTCGAGGACGTCGACCACCTCCGCGGTGGCGGACGACAGCCCGCCGAGGTGCCCGCGGCTCGAGAGCGAGCGGATGTACACGTCATCGTCGCCGGTGTGGCGCTCCATGCGGATCCGATCCCCCAGGATGGCGCCTCCGCTGAACGGCGAGCTCGGGTCGACCGCCACGACGGCCACGCGCTCGTCCCGCGCCCGCCCCCAGCCCACCAGCTGGTCGACGAAGGTGGACTTGCCCGCCCCGGGCGGGCCCGTGACCCCGATGACGTGCGGCTTGCCTGGCGCCTCGCGGCGGCGCACGGCGCGGGCCGCCACCGCCTCACCGATGCCCCTGTGGCGAGCCTCGACCAGGGTGATCAGCCGGGCGAGGCTCCGGCGATCCCCCTCCGAGGCGCGCGCTACCAGCTCAGTCGGATCCCTCATCGCAGCAGCCCGTCCATGGCGGTGCCCCACCGCACCGCATCCGGGAGCGTAACCATGCTCGCGACCACCGTTTCCACGGAGGCGCCTTGGTGGATACGGCGGGCCAGGGCGGCCTCCTGGGCGAGACCGATGGGCAGGTGAAAGGCGTGGGGACCCACCGGGACCACGCCCATTCGCCAGAGCTGCTGCATGGCCTGAAGGGTCCGCGGGCGAAGGGTGGGGACCGGCAGCGTGTACCGCTCGACACCGACCACCCGGTGTACCGGGGCCCACTTCACGACCTCGGCGAAGGCCACCTCCGCCATGTGATCGGGCTCCCCCGCCCGCTCGAGCTCCACCCACAGACGATCTGGGCGGGGGCTTCCGGGTCTCCCGAAGCCACGATGAACCCTGACGACCGGGCTGTGGGCGTCGGCGACCCAGACGAGCCAGGGGAGCTCCTCGGCGTCGGCCTCGAGGACCACGATGTTGCGCTCCTGCACAGGGAGGGCGACGAGCTCGGTGAGCTTGGCCTTCCCGAGGGTGGCAGGCGGCAACAGGCTCGCAATCAGCCCCGGCGGAAGGTCGGTGTACAGGGGGCCGTCGACGAGCTCGCGTCCGAACTCGGTCAGGACGCCAGTGATCCGGCCCTTCGAGACCTCGATGCGCTCCACCTCTACATTCTGCAGAGCCTCCCCCCCGGCATCGAGAATCGCCTCGACCTGCTGGGTCGTCGCGTCGGCGGAGCCGTGCAGCGCGCTGCGCCAGCCCTGGGGCCGGTGCGCCACGAGGAGGCCGGCGAGCGGTGCGGGCTCGCTGTCGCAGGAGATCCCGAGCCGCTTGGACGCGAGGATGCGAACCACTTGCTTCCAGGCGGGTCGCCCGAAGGTCCGCGCGCCCCACTGGCCCACCGAGCGGGGGTCCCGCACACGAGGCCGGAGGTCGCGAGCGAGACGCCACCAAGAGCTGCCGACGAGCCGCGCGAGATCCCGCCGTCGGGTGGGCATGCGGTGCAGCCTCCCCCGAAACCACAAGCCGAGCGTCGGGGAGACCGGCACGGTGCGACCCAGCCAGTCGTCGAGGTCGTGCGGCGCGCCGTAGACCGCCGGGGGCCAGCGGACGGGGACCGGCCAGTCCGTCAGGCCGAGGTGGCGGACGGCCACGTTGCGCCGAGCCAGCCATGCAGAAGCGCGTAAGCCGGACGGAAAGCCTGCCAGCACGACGGCCCGCTCACTGCCCAGGGGCCACCTCGCGGCGCCAGACGCAAAGGGCGGTGGTCCCGTAGCGCTTGTGGCGCAGGGTCCAGGCGGGGCCCAGATCCGGCGCGTCCCGGGGCCCCGCCACCTCGACGGCGAGCAGGTGCCCGGCGACCTGCTGGAGCGCAGCGGCGATCGGTCGCGGATCCTCCTCGTAGGGAGGGTCGGCGAGCACGATGTCGAAGGGGCCGAGCCGGGACGCGACCTCGAGCACGTCTGCCGCCACGACGTCGATGTCGGCGCCCAGCGCCGCGACGTTCGTGCGGATGGCCCGCACGGCCGCGGGGTGGTTGTCGATGCAGACCACGCGGGCGCCCCGGGACCACGCCTCGAGCCCGAGGAGCCCCGAGCCGGCGAACGCATCGAGCACCCGGCGATCGTCCAGCCGATGGCCGATCATCGAGAACAGCGCCTCGCGTACCCGTGCAGAGGTCGGACGCACGCCGCGGGCGGGCACGGCCCGCAGGGCTCGTCCGTTTGCGGACCCCCCGGTCAGTCGCGGCAGCGTCAGCCGTCCTCCCCGACGGTCCAGGTGCACGTGCCGTCGGAGCACCCGCACCGCTCGACCACCGCGAAGCACGGCCGAGCCTCGCAG
>CAYMSU010000221.1:0-9994 GCA_964393165.1 uncultured Enterobacteriaceae bacterium | reverse complement strand
GAACGGGCCCGCAGACAGCCCGCTCGCCCGGTGCAGCGCGCTCGCCACCAGCTCCTTGCCCGTCCCCGTCTCGCCGGTGATCAGCACGGGCAGGTCGCTCGCGGCCACGCGCACGATCCGCTGCCGCAGGGCGTCCATCCGCGCGTCGAGCAGGCCGGCCTGCACGAGGATCACCCAGATCGTCTGGGCCTGCGGGGTGCCGGCCGACAGCAGGACGTCCCCGCGGGGGGCCCCGTCCACCAGGTCCCCGACGGCGGCGAACAGCTGGGCGTGATCGGACGGATCGGTCACGTCGACGACGCAGAGCCGGGCGTCGCCGACCAACCCCCGGGCGTCCTCGACGAGCTCGTGGGCCCGGGCCGCGCCCTGGGGCGTGGTGAGCACGCTCACCCGCGTGTAGTCGACGTCGGCGTGGTCGAGCAGCCGCAGGACGGGCCCCCGATCCCCGCCACGCGGCGCGAGGTGCGCCACCGAGCGGCTCGACACGCCGCGATCGGACCACGTCCACAGCTCCATGCGCTCCCCCCGGACCTGGTGCACGATGCACCACCCGCTTGCTGTACAGCGCCCCACCGCCTACGCGCCAACGCGGGGTTTGCGCTGGCACGCCGCATGCGAAGGGAGCAGGGCATGGAACACCCGACCGACCGACATCACCTCGTCACGAGCGACCGCGTCTGGATGGACGGCGACGCGCTGTGCCAGCTCCAGGGCGTGGCGCGGGACCCTCACTGCGTGCACGCGGTGGGCATGCCGGATCTGCACTGCGGCGCGGTGACCCCCATCGGGGCGACGTTCGCGACGACGCACATCAGTCCCTCGCTGATCGGCGGAGACATCGGCTGCGGCGCGTCCTTCGTGCCCACACACAAGAAGCCGCCCTCGCTCGACAAGCTGGAGCGCCGGGTGCGGCAGGCGTTCCTGGACGCCGACGCGGAGGCCGCGGACCTGGACCTGCGCGCCATCTGGCAGCACGGCCTGGCGGGGCTCCCGGACGACCTGCGCGAGCTGGCGGCGGGCATGGGCGCGGACGTGACGCCCGGCGCAGGCCCCGCTCCGGCGGACGAGCTCGTCGACTACGGCCGTCAGCTCGGGACGATCGGCGGCGGGAACCACTTCGCGGAGCTCACGGAGATCACGAAGGTGCACGACGCCGAGCAGGCCGAGGCGCTGGGGCTCGCCCGCGGGAAGATGGGGGTGCTGGTGCACTCGGGGTCGCGGGGGCTCGGGAAGGCGGTGTCGCGGGGCTGGCCGGACCGCTACCTCGACGAGGACCAGTGGGACGCGTACCTGGCACAGCTCGCGGGCGCGGTGCGGTTCGCGGAGGCGAACCGGCTCGTGCTGGTGGACCGCATGCTGCAGGCGGTGGGGTGCCGTCGGCTGGATCGGGTGGGCCAGCGGGTGGACGTGGTGCACAACCACGTGGAGCGCGTCGAGTTCGAGGGCCGCCCGGTCTGGCTGCATCGGAAGGGGGCGGCGCCGGCGGGAGCGGGCCAGCTGACGCTGGTGCTCGGGAGCCGCGGGGCGACGTCCTGGCTGCTGCGGGGCACGGGCAGCGCGGAGGGCCTGTGGTCGGTGGCGCACGGCGCGGGCCGGCGGATGACGCGAACGGAGGCGCTGGCCAAGCTGAAGGCGAAGTACACGCGGGCGGGAGCGGTGCGCAGCAAGGACGGCAGCCGCGTGATCACGAAGAAGTCGGAGGTGCTGTTCGAGGAGCACCCCGACGCCTACAAGCCGGTGGAGCCGGTGGTCGAGGCGCTGCTCGAGGCGGGGCTGGCGACGCCGGTGGCCGAGCTGTCCCCGCGCATCACGGTCAAGACCTGATCCGCGGTGGGCGCCTCAGCCGAGCACCACCCCGCCGCTGACGTGCAGCGTCGTTCCCGTCGTGTAGGTGGCCGACGTCGCGAGCCAGGCCACGGCATCGGCGACCTCTTCGGGGGTGCCGAGTCGGCCCATCGGGACCCTCCGCTCCAGGCTCGCCCGCTGCTCCGCGGACAGGCCGCGCCGCACCGCGAGCACGTCGCTCCAGTCCGCGTCGGACATCTTGTGCGCCATCGCCGAGCGCTGGATGCCCGCGTTGTTGACCAGCAGGTCGAGCCGCCCGAACGCCTCGAGGGTCTGCTCCACGAGGGGGCCCGCCGACGCGGGCGCGGTGAGATCCGCCCGGAAGACCGCCGGGGTCGGGGCGCCCGCCGCCATCAGGGCGTCCGCGACCTCTCGGGCCGCCGCCTCCGACGCCCGGTAGTGCAGCGCCACGCGAGCCCCGAGGGCCCCCAGGCGCTCGGCGATCGCGCGCCCGATGCCTCGCGACGCGCCAGTGACGAGCGCGGTCTGGCCGCGTAGAGGCAGGCTCATCGGGGGCCTCCCCGGGCGGCGACCAGCGACTCGAAGGCCTCGCTCTCCTGGATCCACGACGTGGTGGCGCTGCTCAGGGGGCCCCGGATCCGGGCGCCCGAGAGGAGCAGGTGCCGGGCGCGGACGCTCCCCACGGCGGCGACGAGCCGTGCCACGCTGCCCGCGGTGGTGACGTACCCGGCGTGGGTCTCCGGGAAGGCGAACACCGCCTCGTCGGCGGCGAGGATCTCGTCGCAGTGCAGCGCGAGCTCGAAGCCGCCGCCCAGGCAGAAGCCGTGGACCTCCGCGAGGACGGGAACGTCGAGCCGCTCCAGCTTGCGGAACGACCAGGTGGTCTCGGTCATGAACGGGCGCGCGCCGGAGGCGTCGAGCGACTGCAGCATCTCGAGGTCGCCCCCGCTGCAGAACGAGGGACCTGCGCCGCGGAGCACCACCGCGACCAAGTCGTCGCGCTGCGCGAGGGTCGCGATGGCCCTCGCGAGCTGCTGGGCGCGTCTGCGGTCGGGGGGGCTCGAGCGAGGCGGGCCGGGGAACCCCGAGTGCGTCGAACACGGCGCGCTGCTGGTCGGGGGTCAGCGTGGTGCAGGCGAGGGCCTGCAGGTGGCTCGTCTTCATCCAGAACAGGTGGTTCTCGCCGTAGGGCCCGCCGCTACGCCGGGGGCCGCCCCACGGCGCGGCGTAGTCCGGGCACTGGCTGTGCTCGTCGTTGAGCACGAGCATGCCCACGTGGCCGATGCGCCTCGCGAAGAACCCGAGCACCTCTGGGTCGTCGGCCCACACCGACGTGCGCAGCCCGAAGGCGCTGCCGCAGACCATCCCCGCCATGTCCTCGGCGATCCGCTCGTCGGGCCCCCGAAAGCGGACGACCGGCACCAGCGGGTAGGAGATCTCCTCGTCGAAGCACCGCAGCGGTCGCCGCGGTGCCACGTCGTCGGCCTCCACCGTCACCAGCGTAGGCGCGGCGTAGGCCCCCTCCGGATCGGCGGTGCCGTCCGCGCGCATGCGGTAGCCGCCCGTGTGGAGCGTGCTCCAGCCCGCGAGCTCGCCCAGGGCGTCGTCGAACCGGGCGGGGTCGCCAGGAGCTCCTGCGAGCGCTCCAGCGGCGCGAGGTGGCCGCAGCGGGCGAGCCACTCGAGGCGACTGCCCGGCACCCGCGCCGCGGCCTGCTCGAGCGCCCGCGCCGGCACGATCCGATCCGACTCGCCGCCGAGGAACAGCGTCGGCACGTCCACCCCGTCGAAGACCGTGCTCAGCGAGGCGGCCTCCTCGGGGCGGAGGAAGGCGCGGTAGGCCGGGCTCTGCAGCACGGAGGTCATGCGCGCCCGGAGCAGCGGGGTGAGGTCGGGCACATGGTGGTGGCTGCGTCAGAGATAGGCGTCGGGGTCGTCCGACAGGCCGGCCTCGGTGCCCGGCTCGTCGGGGCCCAGCCCGAGGAGGCTCGGCGCCCACGTGGCGGCGTGGTCGACCTGGGTCCGGAGCATCGCCCCCCACGACGACGAGGGCTCGAGCGGCCCGGGGATCAGCAGCCACGCGGGGTCGGGCCCCGGGGCGTGCATGACCGGCCGCGTGCCGCCCGACGGCACCGCCACGTCGCGCAGCACGACCTGGTGGCCGGCATTGGCGACCCGCGACACCACGCGGGCGGGGGTCGCGCCGGTCGCGGCCAGGTCGGGCGGAGGCGGCTCCGGTGGCGCCGTCGTCGCGAGCTCCGACAGCAGCGCGGTGAGGCGCCCGAGGTTCTGGAAGTGCTCGGGTCGCACGCGCTCGTCGGGCACGCGCGTCCCGATGTGCTCCTCGATGAAGGCGAGCAGCGCGAGCATCGAGAGCGAGTCGAGAACGCCCCACTCGAGCAGCGGCGTCGTCTCGGTCAGCGCGTCGCCGTCTCCATCGAGCAGCTCGTCAGTCACGAAGCGGGTGAGGCGGGCAAGGATCTAGGTGGGGGCCACGGTTCGTCCTCTACGCCGCGTTGCGGCGGAGCTGGGTGCGGTCGATCTTGCCGTTCGGGGTCTTGGGCAGCGCGGCCACGCACCGCACCTCCCCGACGATCATGTAGGTGGGAAGCAGGCTCGCGCAGTGGGCTTTCACGCGGAGCAGGGGCAGCGGCGCGCCGTCCCGGGTCATGATCCAGGCCACGAGCGTGGCCGCCATGCCCTGGCCACGAACCACCACGCACGCGTCCACGATGTCGGGATGCGCGAGCAGCGCGGCCTCGACCTCGCCGAGCTCCACCCGATGGCCGCGGACCTTGACCATGTGGTCGAGCCGACCGACGTACTCGTAGTCGCCGGACGGCAGACAGCGCACGAGGTCGCCCGTGCGGTACGGGCCCTCGTGGGGAGGATGGCCCCAGTAGCCGAGCATCACGGTGTCGCCCTCGACGACCAGCTCGCCTTCCTCGTGGGGCCCGGCGACGGAGCCGTCCGGACGCTCTGCCCACACCCGGTCGCCGCTGCACGCGCGCCCGATCGGCACGGGTCGCACGCGGTCGTCGGCCAGGTGGGTCACCTCGTAAAAGGTGCAGACGTTGGTCTCGGTGGGCCCGTACAGGTTGAGCGTGCGCGCGTCGGGCAGGGCCTCGCGCAGCGCCCGCAGGTGCTTGACGCCGAAGGGCTCCCCCGCGAACAGCACCGCCCGCAGCGAGGGCAGGGGCGTCGAGGCGAGCCCGCCGTGCTGCAGCATCAGGGTCAGGGCCGAGGGCACCGAGTACCAGACCGTGATCTGGCGGTCGGCGACGAACTGGACGAGCTTGCGGGGGGCGTAGGCGATGCTCGCGGGCACGATGCAGACCCGGGCTCCCGCGAGGAACGCGACGTAGAGGTCGAGGACCGACAGGTCGAAGTGAAAGGAGGCGTGGTTCGCGAAGCGATCCGCGGGTGAGGGGCGGAGGGCGTCCGCCGCCCACGCGACGAATGCGCCCGCGTTTCGCTCGCTGATGCACACGCCCTTCGGGTCCCCGGTGGACCCTGACGTGTAGAGGATGTAGGCCAGGTCGTCGTCGTCGCGGTGGCCGAGGGCCACCGGGGTCGTGGGGACGTCCGCCAGCGGAGCGTCGATGGCCATCCACGGGGGCAGCGGCCCTGTGGCCTTCAGGCTCACGGCGCGGTCCGGCGTCGTGAGCAGGGCCGCGAGATCGGTGCCGTCCACGATCCGTCGGATCCGGGAGGCGGGGTTCGCCGGGTCTAAGGGCACGTAGGCTGCGCCCACCCGAAGCGCGGCTTGCATCCCAGCCACGACGTCGAGCGACTTCGGCGCCCACAGCCCGACGCGGTCTCCTGGCCCCACGCCGAGGGCGCGCAGGGCATGGGCGAGCCGGTTCGCCCGGGCGTCGAGCGCGGCGTAGGGGTGCTCGCCGCGGTGATCCACCACCGCCACGGCGTCGGGGGCGCGGCGGGCGGCGTCGATCACGAGGTCGCGCAGGCTCACAGTCCGAGCTCCCGCGCGACGAGGTTCCGCTGGATCTCCGAGGTGCCCGAGAAGAGCGTGGAGGGCAGGGCGTCGCGCAGCATCCGCTCCACGCCGGACTCGGTCATGAAGCCCTGTCCGCCATGGACCTGGATGGCGTCCAGCGCGCTCTGGATGGCGCTCTCGCTGACCGCGAGCTTGGCCAGCGCCACGCTCATCACCGAGGTCTCTCCCTGATCCCGCTCCCAGCAGGCGCGGTACAGGAGCAGCCGGGCGGCCTCGAGCCGCTGCTTCATGTCGGCCACCCGATGGGCTCGCCGCGAACAGACAGGTGCGCTCCCACAGCATGGAGCCGGTGAACACCCCCGCTCCGCGGCCGGGGTCGCCGATCACGCGCGACGCGTGCTTCAGCGCCTCCGAGCCGTGCTCGACGATCGGCATGCAGCCCGCGAACAGGTGCGCGCCCATGGAGAACACGAGGCCCATGTCTCGGCAGCCCCGGCCCAGGGCCTCCATGCAGCACGCCGTAGAGAGCGCGTCGAGGCCCATCCCCCGTACGCCTCGGGGATGCACAGGCCGAGCAGGCCGAGCTCCCCGAGCTGCTGCCAGTCACCGCGACCGAAGTACCCGTCGGAGGGCTCGCGCTGCGCGCCCCAGGTGGCCCGCGCCACGTCGAGGACGTGGTCGTAGAGTTCCTGCTGTGCGGGCGACCACGCGAAGTCCATCCGCTCCGTCCATCCTCTCTGGACGGCCTCTTCGGTTGACCAGATCGGTGGATTGAGGACGTGGGGGTCTCTGCGGCTCGACCGCGCGCACCGGCATCGGTGCCGGCGCCGGCGATCGGCGGAGGGGTCAGGCGCCTTCGGCGGAGATCCGGGCCTCCAGATCCTCGTCGAGGTACAAGCCGTCCTCCGCCTCCTGCGCCCAGGCCACCTCGTCGCGCACGAGCCGGCGTAGCAGCCGCACGGCGGCCACCTGTACCGGCTCCACGTCCGACCAGACCGTGGAGAGCAAGAAGCGCAGATCGTCTGGCGGACCCAGGCGGCCTCCCCCGAGCAGGTCGCGGCACCGCGCGCAGGCCAGGATCGCCGTGCTCAGGTCCGGCTCCGAGGGCGGCGGCACCAGCGTGGGCCGCGGCGTGTCCTTTCCGCCGCACAGCTCGCACGCCGAGCCCGCCCGCCGGGACAGGTCCTTGCCGAGGGCCGCGAGGGCCTGCTGCTTTGCATCGTGCTGCGCTCGCCCGCGGGCCATCACGCGCCTCTCATGAGCGGTGGAGGTAGTCCGACACAGCCTTCCCGCTGCGCTGGATGAGGGGCAGGATCAGCGAGACGACCATCCGCTCCACCATCGGCACGGCGGACGCCGGCACCGACTGCAGCTGCGCGGCGCGCTGGGGCAGGAACACGAACGAGCCCGTCACGCGGATCGTGCTGCCCGGGGTCGCCTCCTCGTAGGCGTTGATCCCGCGGCACTCCATCGCGGGCCCCAGCCCTGGGACCTCGATCGACCACTCGGCGCGCCAGGTGGCCGGATCCCACAGCGTGGTCTGCCGCCAGACGAGCAGGTCTTCGCTGACGAAGGGGCGGACGAGGACCGGCAGCGCGCTCGGGCTGCCCTGCCACCGGTGGACCTGCTCAAGCCTGCCGCCGGCGTGCTCCGCGCGGGACTGCAGATCGACCCGCCGCACGTCGTCGAGCGCCGTGACGACAGCCTCGAACTCGTCGCGGTGGGCGCGGAACACCCGGTCGCGGGGGTGGCTCGAGCGTTCGAGGTGCGAGAACTCCATGCCGTTCAGTAATCTGCCCGCAGGGCGTCCGTCCCGACGACGCCGGGGAGGTCTGCCCTGCTCTGGACATGGCCCGCGCTGCTGGGGGTCGGATGCGCCCCGCAGGACGACTTCGTCGGCTGGGCGCCCGGCGTCTCGGGGGCGCCGGAGGCGTCGGCCGACACCGGCAGCGCGGCGGAGCCATCACCGAGGCCGACCGCGACGGCGGGCCCCCCGATGGCCTGCACCCTCGCCCCAGACCACGCGCTGCGCGCCTGGTGCAGCGTGTCGCTCGTGCACCCCGAGGCGATCGAGGTGGCGTTCGCCCCCCGCGACGGCTCCCGCCCGGTGCGGGTCCACCCGTCCGACGTCGCCGCGCGGGAGCACACCGTGGGGCTGTACCTGATGGCCCCGGAGACCCTCTACGACTGGGAGGTCCGGCCTCTCGGGGGCGGCCGGCCCCTCGGGCGCGGCTCGCTCACCACGGGCACGCTGCCCGCGGGCGCCCTCCTCGACGTGCAGACCACGGGAGAGGCTTCCGATCCGCTGCTCGGGTTCAGCTCCCCGTGCCTCACGCAGGCCCTCGCGCTGATCACCGACGCCGATGGCACCGTCCTCTGGTACCACGACTTCGCGCACGCCGATCCGGGCTACGTCGACGGCGTGCAGTTCACCGAGGACCACACCGTGCTCGTGGTCCGCAACGGAGGCCTCGTGGAGGTCGACCTGCTGGGCCGCACTCGGCTCGCGCTCGGCGGCGAGGACCTCCCGTCCCCGCTGCACCACGATCCGCTCCGGGTCGGCGACGCCACCTGGGTGCTGTACAGCGAGCCCCTCGTGCGGGGCGACAAGACCTGGCAGCTCGACGGCTTCTACGTGCTCGACCCCGCGGGGCGCATCGTCTTCGACTGGTACTTCGGTGATCACCACGAGCCCGTCGACGAGCCCAGCCCGGGGGTGCCCAGCGACTACAGCCACGCCAACTCCCTGTGGGTCGACGCCGAGGGCGAGGTCTTCGTGTCGCTGCGCAACCAGTCGGCGGTCCTCCGGATCCACGGGCCCGACCATCCCTCCGCCGGCGAGATCGCCTGGGTGATGGTCGGGGGCCCCACCGACCTGTACAACGACTTCGTGAGCCGGAACCGGGCGAGCGGCCCGCTCGGGTTCGACCTGCAGCACCACGTGCACCAGCTGCCGGACGGGCGATGGGCGCTGTTCGACAACCGCCGGCCGAGCGACCCGCCGTCGCGCCTGGTCGTGGTGGACGTCGACGAGGACGCCCGCGTCTACACCGTGGAGGAGGCCTACGATCTCGACGAGCACTGCCGGTTTCAGGGTGGGGCCTACTACACCAGCACGGGAAACCCGCTGGCGACCTGCTCTCCGAAGCGACGGGCCGTCGAGTTCGACGCCGGCGTGTTCGGCCCCGACCGGGCCCCCGAGACGCCGCGCTGGACCTTCACCGCGGGCTGCGTGGGCCGCGGGTCCCGCTACGTGCCGCGGTTCCAGCCGCTGCGGGGGTGGTGAGTGAGCGCCTGGATCCGCCACGTCGACGCGTCCGCTCACCAGCGGCTGTTCTGCCTGCCCTACGCCGGCGGGGGCACCGCCGACTACCTCGCGTGGCGCGACGCGCTCCCCGGCACGATGGACCTCTGCCCGGTGGTGCTGCCAGGCCGGGAGGCACGGCTCGGGGAGCCGCCGCTCGCCTCGATGGCCGCGGTCGTGGAGGGGCTGCTCGAGGCCGTCCGGCCGTTGCTCGACGTGCCCTATGCGATCTACGGCCACAGCATGGGCGCGTGGATCGGCTACGAGCTGGTCCGCGCCCTGCAGCAGGCCGGTCGGCCGCTGCCCGATCACCTGTTCGTGGGGGCTCGCCAGGCGCCCCACCTGCCCAGCCGCCTGCCCGCGCTGTCGGCCCTTGCCGACGACGCGGCCTTCGTCGCGGCGGTTCAGGACCGCTACCGGGCGATCCCCGAGCCCATCCTCGCGAGCCCCGACGTCTTGCGGCTGTTCCTGCCGGTGCTGCGGGCCGACTTCCGGCTGCTCGACGAGTACGCGCACACCTCGGGGCCGCCGCTGCCGGTCCCGCTCACCGCGCTGTACGGCACCGACGACCCGCTGGTAAGCGCCGACGACGTGCGCGCGTGGGAGGCGCACACGAGCGCGGCGTTCACCCTGCGCGCGATCCGCGCCGGCCACTTCTTCCTGCGGGAGGCCGACGACGTGCCCGACCTCATCGCGGGCGCGTGGCGGGCGCCGAGGTGACTGCGAGTGAGTGCGGAGGCCCCCCGTTCCGATGGATCGGCTGATGGACTCCCGGCCCCCCCACCCCCGCACGCTCGAGATGGCCCGCGCGCGCCTGGATCAGGCGCTGTCGGGGCGGCCCTACGACGTGGGGCTGCTCATGCTGCGGGCGCGCGCCGACGAGCACACGGGGCCTTCCCGTCCTCGACGACGCGCTGCTCCTCTTCA
>CAYMSU010000220.1:0-10015 GCA_964393165.1 uncultured Enterobacteriaceae bacterium | reverse complement strand
GAACCACCGGTTGTGCAGCGACGGCGACGGGCTCTGGGCCACCGGGTGCCCGAGCAGGCCGTAGACTGCAGTGGCCCCCGTGATCGGCCTCACGACGCGAGCATGCGCCGAGCCTCGGCGGCGTCCTCCCGAATCGCTGCAACGAGCGCCTCGACGCTGTCGAACCGGCGCTCGTCGCGGAGCCGGGCGACGAAGGACACCTGGAGAGGCTGGTCGTACAGGTCGCCGGTGAAGTCGAGCAGGTGGACCTCGAAGGCCGGCGACGCGCCGCCGAACGTGGGCCGGACGCCCAGGTTCGCTACCGCCGGGTAGGTCTCTCCGGCGGCCGTGGCGCGCACTGCGTAGACCCCGCTTCGCGGTACGAGCCCCTCGACCGCGCCCACGTTCGCGGTGGGAAACCCCAGGGCGCGACCCCGCTGGTCGCCAGGGCCCACCGTGCCCTCCACCACGTGGGGCCGACCGAGCAGCACCGTCGCCGCGGCCACGTCGCCCTCCTGGAGGGCCTGTCGGATCCGGGAGCTGCTGATCGGAAGGTCTCCCTCCATGAGCGCGGCCACCTCGTGGACCGGTACGTCGAGCACCTCGTGGAGCATCCGCGCGTCGCCGGCGCGGCGCCGCCCGAAGCGGAAGTCGTGGCCCAGCACGAAGGCCCGCACCCCGATGCGCTCGGCCAGGATCTGCCGCGCGAACGCCTCCGGCCCCATCGAGGCGAGCTCCGCGGTGAAGGCCTGCACCACCACCTGGTCGAGCCCGGCGCGCTCCAGCAGGTCGAGGCGCTGGCGCAGCGTCTGGATCCGGGGCACCGCGCGATCCGGATCTAGCACCTCGCGCGGGGCGGGGTGGAAGGTGAGCGCGGCCGCGGGCGCGCCGTACGTGGCCGCGACCTGGAGGGTGCGTTCGATGAGCGCACGATGCCCGCGATGGACGCCGTCGAAGTTGCCGATGGTCAAGACCGCGCCGAGCGGTCCGGCCAGCTGCTCCGTGCCGTGGACGACGTTCACCGGGGCCCCTTTGCGTGGGGACAGGTCGTAACCCGGCCCGGGCTCCGTCCTCACCCCGGCTCGCGGACGAACGCGAGCGGAGGAGTGGCGTACTGTCGGGCATCGTCGAGGAGTGGCGGCGGTGGAGGCGGCAGCTCGGCGCTGCGGATCGCGGCCACCGCACAGTCGTCGAAGTCCCTCGAGCCCGATGGGCGGACCAGCGTCATCCTCACGAGCTCGCCGCCTTCGTCGACCCGAAGGGAGAGCAGCGCATCGCGGGCCGCCGAGGCGGAGAGCCCGTCGATGCAGGAACGGAAGGCCGGCATGAACGCCTTGCGGAGCGCCACGTGGTAGGCCACCGCGGGGCCCTTTCCCGGCACGTCGGGATCGGGAGCCGGAGGGGCCTCGAGGACCTTGCGCGGCCCCGCCACCACGTCGGCCGTGGTGGACGGCGCCTCGATGCGCGCTCCCGGCCGTGCGCAGGCCGCCAGGAAGAGGGTCAGGGGGATGAGGACGGCGATGTGCACGCCCGGATCCTACCTCACGCGGGCGCGGCCCCGGATAGAGAGGCTGCGCGGAGGTCGCGTGCTCCAAGCCGGCGAACACGTTGGTCCCTACCGGGTCGCCTCGGTCATCGGCAGAGGCGGCATGGCCACGGTCTACCGGGTGGTCGACCTGCGCGACGCGACGGACTGGGCGCTCAAGGTGCTGACGATCGAAGACGCGGGCCTCGCGGAGCGCTTCGTCGCCGAGGCGCAGATGCAGGCGCAGCTCCATCACCCCCACGTGGTCCGCGCGCGGGAGCTGCTCCGGATCGACGAGCGCCTGGGGATCGTGATGGAGTACGTCGAGGGGCCGAGCCTCGACCAGTGGATCCACGAGCATCCGGATGCGCCGGTGAAGGTGAAGCTCGACATCGCTCTGCAGGTGCTCGACGGTGTCGCCGCAGCCCACCGCCAGCACATGATCCATCGGGACCTCAAGCCGGGCAACGTCCTGATCGCCCTTCACGCGTCCGGGCGCCCTCTCGCGAAGGTCACCGACTTCGGGCTCGGCAAGCTCCGGGGCGCCGCGGCGCGCACGCGCACGGGCATCGCGATGGGCACGCCTCGCTACATGGCGCCCGAGCAGCTGCTCGACGCCAAGTCGGTGGACAACCGTGCCGACGTGTACGCTATGGGCGCGCTGCTCTACGAGCTGTTCACGGGCCGGCCCGCGTTCCAGCACACGACCTTCGCCGAGGCGTTCGAGGCCGTGGAGACCAGCACCTACGAGGACCCGGCGCGCTTCGGGGTTCCCGGACGGGTTCGCCGGGCCATCCGCAAGGCACTGGTCACCGACGTGGAGCGGCGCGTCGAGAGCTGCGAGGACCTGGCGGACCTGCTCCGCGGGCGGATTCGGCGGAGCGTCCGCCGTCGCGTGGGGCGAATCCTGCTGCTGTCGGCGATGCTGATCCTCGCGCTGGGAGGCCTGGGATGGTGGTTCCAGCCCGGATAGGCGGGCTCGGAGCGTGGCGAGGGCGATAGGTCGGGGCTCCGGAGGTCGCGTGGGGGCGAGTCGTTGGGTCGTGGTGGGCGTGGGGCTGGTGGCGGCGCTCGGAGCTCTGGTGGTCGCGCTCACCCAGGCAGGGTCGGGCGACGTCGACCCGGCGGCCTACTCCGCAGAGCGGCCGCGCCCTCTCCACGGCGAGCGCCCCAACGTCGTCCTCGTGATCGGCTGTACGCTCCGGCGAGACCAGCTCCCCCCGTGGGGCGGTCCCCCGTTCGCGGCCCCCTTCCTCGGCCGGTTGGCCCAGCAGTCCACGGTGTTCGAGCATGCCGTGGACTCCGCTCCATGGACGCGTCCGGCCTCCACGGCCATCCTGACGGGTCACCACGCGACCGCCGTCGGGATGGTCGAGCCCGGGCCGAAGCTGAACCGCCGACGCCTGTCGGATCGGGTCACCACCCTGGCGGAGCGGCTCACCGAGGCTGGCTACGAGACCATCGGCATCACCGCCAATCCCAACCTCAACCGGATCTTCGGCTTCGATCAAGGCTTCGACGCCTACCACGAGGCGCAAGGGGTGTGGTCGGGCAAGCGCGTGGTCAAGGTCCCCGCGCTGCAGCTCGCGGTCGAGGCCCTGAGCCTGGTCGACGCGCGCGCCGAGCACGACGCACCGCTGTACCTGCAGATGCTCACGATCGACACCCACGAGCCGGTCGACGCGGGCCCACGGCGCGCTCGGCACATGGCGCGGGACGGCGTGCCCTTGCGCGTGGGCGGCTACCGCGTGGAGCTCCGCCGGTGGGACGCCGGGCTCGACGAGCTCTGGGACGGGCTCAACCAGCGGGGGTACACCCGCGACAACACCGTGCTGGTGGTGGTCAACGACCACGGGGAGGGGCTGTCGTGGCCGCCCGAGCACGGCATGGGCCACGGCAACTTCCTGCTCCCGTCCGCGGTGGACATGCCGTGGCTGCTCCACGGCCACGGGGTCGCGCGAGGGCATCGCGTCGAGGGCGTAGCGTCGCAGGTCGACGTTCACCCGACGATCCTCGGGCTGCTGGGCATCGAGGGCTACGAGGGGCCCGGGCACGACTTCTCGGCCCAGGTCCGGGGGGAGTCGGCTCGCACGGACCGGCGCTACGCCTTCGCCGAGACGTACTACCAGCGCGCGAACCGGGCGGCTGTCTACACCGAGGACCGGTTCTGCATCCACGACTTCCTCGAGCTCGCCGAGCAGCTCGGCCTGGACCGGGTCTTCCCCCGCACGGCGTGCTTCGATCGGACGCTGGATCCACACTCCCGTTCGGCGCTCGAGGAAGTCGACGAGCAGCTGCTCGAGGTGCTCATGACGTGGCGCGAGGAGCAGCGGGACGCCTACGATGCGTGGCCCGACCACGACTCGGTGACCCGCGACGACCCGGTGATGAAGCAGCTCGAGGAGCTCGGCTACGTGGAGTAGCGGTCCTTCCAGGCGTCGAAGCACACCTTGAGCTCCAGGAACCGGGACAGGTCGCCCGGCTCCCCCGTGTGCCGGTCGGGCCGAAACCGGTGCGCGAGCACCCGGTAGCGCGCGCTCACGAGGTCGACCTCGGGGAGCCGCTCCACCGGGAGGTCCAACACCTCGGCGATGTCCTCGACGGTGGGGGTCTCCTTCTTCGTGAAGCGAGGCACCGGAATCGTCGGCGCGGCGAGCTCGACGACGTAGCCGTGAAAGCCGATGCGGTTGCCTCCGCCCACCAGGCGGACGACATCCCCGGCCTCGAGCTGCTGGACCGCCTCGCCGTGGACCTTCACCCACAGGTCGGGGCCGGGGGCCCGGACGAAGAGATCGTAGCCGCGCTCGGGGTGGGTGAGGTTGCGGCTCAGTGCGGCGCGGAGGCCCGCCACCTCAGGGTCGTCGACCGGGATGACCGCACTCTCGTCGTCGCCGAAGGTGACCATCGCGTAGTGCCAGTGCCGAAGCGCGAGGTCGAAGCGCCGCTGGTATCGGTCGCGAGCCGAAGGCGGCAGCTGGCGGGGCTGAGAGGCGGGCCGCCGGGCGGGCCGGCGCCCCCCGCGGCTGATCGTGCTCGGCACGCCGCGCGACAGCGAGGGCTCGAGGTCGAGGGTGGGCGCATCGTGCAGCGGTGAGCCCGACCGGCTCGCGATGGGCGGCGGAGGCACCATCGTGGAGCGCGGGAGACGGAAGCGCACCGCGTCGGCCGGGGTAGAGCCCAGGGCCACCTGGTCGCCGGGCCGCAGCGCGCGCACCGAGCCCATGTACGGCACGCTCTCCCAGCCAGGGTCGGCCTCCGCCCAGGTGTAGACCCCGAAGCTGCTCCACCCCCGCTCGACGACGTAGCCATCCGCCTCCGCGCGGATGGTCGCGACGACGAGCTCCCGGTCGAGCCGGGCGACCTCCGCGGCGTACAGCTCCTCGTCGAGCAGCGGCACGTCGACGCCCGGCCCGAGGCCGACCGTGACCGATTGCTGGCCCCCGCCGATCCGATCGGCGAGGTCCCGCGCCAGGTCGGCCGCATTCGCGACCTTCTGCACGAGCCTCGCCAGATCGGCAGGCAGACTGACCGGATTGCGCTCCATCCCGAACAATCCCGTAGCAGGAAGCCAGCCTACTACGCGACGTGGCGCCACGACAAGACAGCGCGACGCCTCCTGACAGGACGTTAGGCGAGCGCATGGGCTTGTTCGACGTTCACGCACACCTGACCGACCGTCGCCTGGCGGCGCAGGAGGGCGACGTGCTCGCTCGCGCCGCGGCGGTGGGAGTGACCACCATCGTGAGCAACGGGCTCAACCCCGCCGACAACCAGGCGGTGGCCGAGCTCGCGGCCCGCTCGGACCTCGTGCGGCCGGCGTTCGGGCTCTACCCGGTCGACGCGGTACTGGTGGAGATGCGGGACCTCGGGGTGGCCTACGATCACCGCGACCTCGAGCCCGTGCCCGCCGAGGAGGCGGTCGCGTGGCTCCGGGAGCACCTCGACGATGCGGTGGCGCTGGGCGAGGTCGGGCTCGACCACTACTGGGTGCCCGAGGAGCTGTGGGAGCGCCAGGAGGAGGTCTTCCGGTGGCTGATTCGCCTGGCGCTCGAGGCAGACAAGCCGATCATCATGCACTCGCGCAAGGCGGAGCGACGGGCGCTGGAGGTGCTCGAGGAGGAAGGCGCGCGCCGGGTGGACTGGCACTGCTTCGGGAGCAAGGTCAAGCTCGGTCGCCGCATCGCCGAGGGCGGGCACTGGCTGTCGATTCCGGCGAACGCGGCCCGGGTGGAGAGCTTCCGCCGGCTGCTCGAGGTCCTGCCGCGGGACCGGGTGCTCCTCGAGACGGACTGCCCCTACCTGTCACCGGTTCGTGGCGAGCTCAACGAACCTGCGAACGTCTCCCACACCGTCACGCTCGCCGCCGAGCTCTGGCAGTGCTCCGAGGACGAGGTACTCGCGCAGCTCGAGGAGAACTTCGAGTGTCTGTTCGGTTTCCGACCGTGACCTGAAGGCAACGGTTGCGGCAGGTTACTCCACCTCTATTGCGGTCCGCGCGGGACGCCCGGTAGAGTCGAGATTCTTCGTCGCGAGCAGGAAAGATGCCGTCGGTCCTGGGGATGACATCGGGGGAGGGTGCGAGCACCGAGCGGCTGTGCCGCACGGATGCTGCCGATCCCTTGCTCGACCAGTTCCTGACGGAGGCCTGGGGTAGCGCCCTGCGGAGGGACCGGCTCGCGCTCGCCGGGGTCCCGCCCGGCCTGTACCCGCTGGTGGCCAACCTCGAGTACGAGGTCGTCGACCGCCGCGTGGTCAGCGTGAGCGCCGAGATCGCGGAGGCCTCCCGCGACGAGCGGATCGACGAGGCCTTCCTCGACTGTCTGTGGCACACGGGCCGCAACGATCCGCCCTCGCCGTTCCCCACGAGCGGGCGCGCGTCCCGCACCTGGCTGCTGTTGCAGGTGCCCGCTCGGCAGGGGCGCTCGGGTCGCAAGTCCCCCGCGGGGCGGGCTCCGCCGGAGGTGATGGCCTCGTTCACCCACGCTGCGCGGGAGGTCCTGACCCGCCTGGCGCGGTCGCCGCAGTGCCCGCCGGGAGATCACCGGCTCGACCTGCGGGTCGAGCCCGTGGGGCGCCGCTGGCGCGTCACCCCCGCCCACGAGCCCACCCGGCTGATCACGGCACTGATCGGGGGCCTGCGCGAGGCGGGCCTGCTGCTCGAAGGCGACCACGCCGGTCCGGTCTACGGGGGGCAGCTCTCGCTGGTCGTGCGCGCCGACCGCGCACGGAGCGACCCAGCGCACTGACCGAGCGACCGAGCGACCGAACGACGCACCGACCGAACGACCGGCCGAACGACCGACCGAAACGGTAAGCTGTCGCGCGGCGTCGGTTAAAGCGGGCCGACGGAGGACCGGGTGTCGGAGGTCATCGAGCTGGATGGTGAGAGCCTCACCATCGGCAGGGTTCACGCGGTCGCGCGCGGCCGTCCGCCCGTACGGCTCGCAGCCCTGGCGCGTCAGCGGATGGAGCGCTCGCTCGCCTGGGTCGAGCGAGCCGCGCGCGGCGAGGTCGTGGGCGACAACGCGGAGTCGCTCACCATCTACGGCGTCAATACCGGCTACGGGTCCCTCGCGCGCAAGCGCATCTCCATGGACCGCAGCGTCGAGCTGTCCTGGAACCTGATCCAGAGCCATGCCGCGGGCGTCGGTCCTCCCGTCCCCGAGCCGGTGGTGCGGGCGATGATGCTCCTACGGGCCAACGCCCTCGCCAAGGGGGCGAGCGGCTGCCGACCGGCGCTCGTCGAGCTGCTCTGCGCCATGCTCGAGCGCGGCGTCACGCCAGAGGTCCCAAGCCAGGGCTCGTGTGGCTCCTCGGGCGATCTCGCCCCACTCGCCCACCTCGGCCTGGTCTTGTTCCACGGCCCGGGCACCGACGAGGGCGGCGTCGCGTGGCTCGGCGGAGAGCGCCTGCCCGCCGCCGAGGCGATGGCGCGGGCCGGCCTCACCCGGCTCGTGCCCGGGCCCAAGGAGGGCCTGGCGGTGACCAACGGCGCGCAGCTCACCTGCGCGTTCGCTGCGCTCACCTGCTTCGACGCCGAGCGGCTCGTCAAGGCCTCCGAGATCGTGGCGGCGATGACGTTCGAGGCGCTGTGCGGCACCACCCGTGCGCTGCATCCCGAGGTTCACCGACTCCGGCCGTTCCCGGGAGCCATCGCCTGCGCCTCCGATCTGCGCCGGCTGCTCGCGGGGTCGGGCCTGGCCGACTCCGTCCCCGAGAAGGTGCAAGACGCCTACTCGCTACGCTGCACGCCGCAGGTCCTCGGCGCCGTGCGCGACGCGCTGACCTACGCGAGCGCCCAGGTGTCGGTGGAGCTCAACGCAGCCACCGACAATCCGCTCATCCTGGTGGACGAGCCCGACCCCAACAAGGCCTTCAGCGCGGGGCTGTTCCACGGGGAGCCCGTGGGCTTCGCCGCAGACCACGCGAAGGTGGCCCTCTGCGAGCTCGCAGCCCTCTCGGAGCGCCGCACCTACCGTCTCACCACGGGCCACCTGTCGGCCCGGCTCCCCCCGCTGCTCGCGGACGGTCCGGGGCTCGGGCTGATGATGCCGCAGGTGGCGGCGGCCGCGCTCGTAGCCGAGAACCGGCGCCTCGCCATGCCCTCGTCGGTCGACAGCCTGCCCACCTGTGAGGACCAGGAGGACCACGTGGCGATGAGCACGACGGCCGCCCGCCGAGCCCAGGACGTGCTCCGCAACGCCGAGCAGGTGGTCGCCATCGAGCTGCTGGCGGCGGCCAAGGGGCTGTGGGTCCGGGCCACGGAGGGCGCGGCGCAGCTCGGGGAGGGCACGCGGGTCGCCCTGGCGCAGGTGGAGGAGGCGCTCGGCGGCGCACGCACCGGCATCCCCGCCGACGACCTGGCTACGCTCGTCGAGGTGGTGCGGGACGGTCGCTTGGTCGACGCCGTGGAGGCCACCATCGGGCCGCTCGCCTCGGTTCGCCCGGAGGCCCCATGAGCCCCATCGAGGTGGACGGAGCCTCGCTTTCGCCGGAGGCGGTGGAGCGCGTGGCCGTCGGCAGGCCGCCCGTTCGGCTGCCCGAGCCCACGGCCGCGGCGCTCGGGGAGAGCGCGCGATGGTACGACGCGCACGGCACGGCCGACATCATCCGCTCGAAGTGGGCGTGGCTCATGGGCGGCCCCGCCCCCACCACGGCCGACCAGGCGGTGCGGGCCTTCATCGAGGGGCACTGCGCAGGGGTCGGGGAGCCGCTCGTCGCCGAGCAGGTGCGCGCGCTCCTCCTCGTCCGCGCCAACGTCCTCGCGGTCGGGCACTCGGGCGTACGGCCGGCGCTGGTCGAGCGGATGGTCTGGTTCCTCAACGAGGGGTGGGTGCCCGTCGTGCCCTGCCAGGGGTCAGTGGGGGCCGCGGGGTGCGTGGCCCTCGCTCACGTGGCGCGCGTGCTCCTGGGCCTCGGGGGCGAGGTCGAGACCGCCGAGGGTGACCGCAAGCCGGTCGGCGCGCTGGGCCTGCCTCCGCTCGAGGCCACCGAGAAGGAGGCGCTGTCGCTGATCAACGGCTCGAGCCTGGCGACCGCCCTCGCGGCCCTCGCCGTCGCGCGGGCCCGGCGCCTGCTGGCGTCCGCCGAGGCCGCGTGTGCGCTGAGCTTCGAGGCGATCCGGGCCGACGTCCAGGCCCTGAGTCCGCGGCTGGCGGGGGCGGGCCGGCATCCGGGGATCGCCCGCGCGGCCCGCCATCTGCGGGAGCTCGTGGATGGATCCGAGCTCGTCGCGGGGCGGCGGCGGTCCGACTCGTTCTCGGTGCGCTGTGCGCCCATGGTGCTGGGCGCGGTCCACGATGCGCTCGACCACATCGGGGAGGTGGTGACCCGGGAGCTCAACGGGGTCTCCGACAACCCGATGGTGTTCGCGGGCGAGGAGGTGCTCGAGGGTGGGTACTTCCACGGGGCGTCGGTGGCGCTCGCGATGGACCACCTGAAGGTGGCGCTCGCCCAGCTCGCCGGGATCGCCGAGCGGCGGATCTTCCGCCTCACCTACGGGGCGCTGTCGGGGCTGCCGAGCTTCCTCGTGCCCGACTCTGGGGTGAACAGCGGCTTGATGCTCGCCCAGTACACCGCGGCCTCCCTCGTGAGCGAGACGAAGTCCCTGGCGGTGCCCGCGTCCGTCGACTCGGTTCCCACGGTGCAGCACCAGGAAGACCACGTGCCGATGGCGCCGCATGCCGCTCGCGGAGCCCTCGAGGTGATCGAGCGGGTCTACGACGTGGTCGCGATCGAGCTGCTGTGCGCCGCCCAGGCGGTCGACCTGCGGATGGATCCGGTCGACGACGCCCCGGCGAGCCCGGGGGACCGCACGCGGCGGATCCTCGAGCGGGTGCGGGAGGTCGTCCCGCGGCTGTTCGAGGACCGGGTGCTGCACCCCGACCTCGCGGCGCTCGGGCGCGCGGTCCGCGCAGGGCGCTTCAGCGAGGGGTAGGGGAACCGCGCGCTGGGGAGCTAGGGCGTGTGGACAGAGGAATCCAGAGGCCAGAATCTGACCACCCAGGGGCC
>CAYMSU010000219.1:0-10055 GCA_964393165.1 uncultured Enterobacteriaceae bacterium | reverse complement strand
CGCGTCGTCGGTGAGCAGGACGTCGGCGAGGCCCTCGCCGAGCACCTCCCGGACGCCGGCTGAGTGCGCCTGCAGCCACCCGGGCAAGCCCGCGAGCCCCGCGCCCATCGCGGGCCGCTGGGGCCCCGCCCCCGGGAACACCCAGGCGACGGCGAGGCCCTCGCGGGCGTGCACCGGGAGGACCGACGCCAGGCGGTCGTCGAGCTCGCCGGCAGACCCGACCACGGCGGCCCGCACGGGCCCTGGTGGCCGCACCGCCAGCGACCGCGCGGCGTCGGCCGGGGGGAGGCCCGCCGCGAGCGCGGCCCGGACCCGCTCGGCGAGGCCGTGCACGCCGCGCTCGGTCGCCGCCGAGAGCGGCAGCCAGTGGGCCGCGGCCCCCGCCTCGCGCGGGCGCTGGAGCGGAGGCGCCGCAACGATCACGTGGGCGGCGGTGCCCGCGATCCCAAAGGCGCTGATCCCCGCGATGCGTGGCCCATCCCAGGGCTCGACGCGTGTGGGAACCCGGACCACCCCCTCCGGAAGCTGCGGCGACGGGCCTGCGAAGTGCAGGTTCGGCAGCCGGACGCCCTCCTGCAGCATGACGAGCACCTTGAGCAGCCCCGCCATCCCCGCCGCCTGCTCGAGGTGACCGAGGCGGGACTTGACCGACCCCGCCCACACCGGCCCCCCGCGGCCCGCCGCGGCGAGCGCCTCGCCCAGCGTGCGCGCCTCGATCGCGTCGCCGAGCGGAGTCGCGCTGCCGTGGACCTCCACGTAGCCGATGTCTGCACCGCTCACGCCAGCGCGGGCGAGCGCCTGCTGCACGACCGCCCGCCACGCCCGGGCGCCGGGTACGGCCACGCCACCGGTGCGCCCGTCGTGGGCGACCGCCGAGCCTCTCACCACGGCGAGCACGCGGTGGCCCCGCTCGACGGCATCGTCGAGGCGCATCAGCACGACCGCCCCCGCCCCCTCGCCGCGGACGTAGCCGTCGGCGTCGTGCGAGAACGTGCGGCAGCGGCCCGAGGGCGACAGCACCCCCAGGGTGGCGAGCATGTCCATGGCCGCCGACGACAGCAGCAGGCTCACGCCGCCCGCGACGGCGGCGTCGCAGTCCCCGTCGGCGAGCGCCCGCACGGCGGTGTGGACGGCCACGAGCGACGCCGAGCACGCCGTGTTGAGCATGAGCACGGGCCCCCCGAGCCCGAGCACGTGGGCCGCGCGGCCCGCGACGAAGCTGCCCTCGTTGCCGACGCCCACATCCGGCGCCTCCCAGTAGCGCAGGTACTGGCTCTCGGCGGCGCCCACGTACAGGCCCGTGCGCCCGCGCCAGTCGTCGTCGAGGCCTGCGCGGAGGAGGGCTTCCTCCACCACCTCGATCCACAGCCGCTGCTGCGGATCCATGACCTCGGCCTCGCGGTCGGACAGCCCGAACGCCGCGGCGTCGAAGGCGAAGACGTCGTCGAGGAAGCCGCCGGGGCCGCGCACGTCGCGGCCCGCAGGCGGCGGCCCCACGGGATCGGCCTCCGACGCGAGCAGCCGGAAGTAGCTCGCCAGGTCGTGCACGCCCCCCGGGAAGCGGCACGCCGCCGCCACGATCGCCACCGGCCCGCCCTCCGGAGCGGTCCCGGGAGGCCGGGGGGCGGCCGCGGGGCGCGGCGTGCGGGCCTCCAGGCTCGCGATCGTCGGATGCTCGAAGACCGTGGCCACGGGCACGTCGAGCCGGCGCGCGAGCTCCGCGGCTCCGACCGAGTCGAGGCCGATCTCGAACAGCGAGCGCTGGGCAGGCAGGCGCCCGGGGTCTCCCCCGAGGACCGCCGCGACCGCGGCGCGCACGTCGCGGGGCTCCTCCGGCGCCTCCGGCCGCGTGGACGCGGTGGGCTCCTCCCCGACCCACAGCGGCCCCGGGTGCTCGTTCATCGCCGGGATCGGACGCGGCGCCCCGGAGCCTGCCTCCAGCACGACGTGGGCGTTGGTCCCCGACAGCCCGAACGCGCTGATCCCGGCGAGCCGCGGGGCCAGTCCCTGCGGGGCGGCCACCGCGCGTGGGCCGTCGGTGGGCAGCTCGGGAGCGGGCTCGCGCAGGCCGGGGATCGGGCGGGCGACCCCCTCCCGGAGGGCGGCGAGCGCGCAGAGCACGCCAACGAGGCCAGCGGCGGCCTCCAGGTGGCCGAAGATCGCCTTGGCCGCGGTCACGGGGACTGCCCGCGGGCCGAAGACCTCGCGCAGGGCCCCGACCTCGATGGGATCGCCGAGCGGCGTGCCCGTGAGGTGGCCCTCCACGAGCCCGATGTCGACCGGCGCGACCCCTGCGTCGGCGTGCGCTCGGGCGATGACCGCCTCCTGCGCGGGCCCACGGGGCACCGTGAGCCCCGCCGCGGTGCCGTCGTGGCCCACCGCGGAGCCGCGCAGCACGCCGAGCACGGGCTCACCGCGCGCCTGGGCATCCGCCTCGAGCCGGAGCAGCACCAGTCCCCCGCCCTCCCCACGGACCGTGCCGTCGGCGGCTGCGTCGAGCGGCCGACACGCGGCGGTCGGCGACAGGATCCCGGTGCGCTCGAGGCGCTCCCAGCCCCTGGGCGAGCCGATGAGGTGCGCTGCGCCCACGAGCGCGACCGTGCAGTCCCCGGCCTCGAGCGCCCGCCGGGCCTGGTGGAGCGCCACGAGGAACGACGAGCAGGCGGTGTCGACCACCAGGGTGGGGCCCCCGAGACCGAAGGTGTGGGCGATGCGACCAGCCGCCGTGCTCGCCTCGGTGCCCGTGGCCACCCGCGGGTCGCCCGGCGGGCAGAGCTCGCGGTACTCGGAGGCCCCCAGGCCGAGGAACACGCCGCAGGTCTCCGCCTCGTCACCCAGCCCACCGACGCTCGCGAGCACCCGGCGCGCCTGCGTGAGGAGCAGGCGATGGCGAGGATCGAGAAGGGTGGCCTCGGCGATCGAGAGACCGAACGGCTCCGGATCGAAGTCCTCGTAGCCCTCGAGCCACGCGGCGCGCGGCGGCTGCGCCCAGCTGCGATGGCGCGCCCCCGCGGGGAGCGGCCCTACCGCCGATTCGCCCCGCTCCAGGGCCGCCTGAAGCGACGGCAGATCCCGGACCGCCCTCGGAAACGCGAAGTCGACGGCCACGATGGCGACGCGCGAGGTCATGGCCCGCCCTATCACAGCCCGGGCTCAACGCCCGACGGCGGACCCCGCGCTATCTTCGCCATGACGGAGAGCGTCGGTGAACCTCGCGCGCGCGGCGGCCCTGCTCGCCCCCATCCCTGCTCTCGGACTGCTGCTCCTCGGGCTGTCGGCGGAGGTCGACGACGCGCGAGAGGGCCGCAATGCAGGCCTCGTCATCGGCGGGATGCTGCGACGGGACGGCATCGGGAAGGTCATGCAGCGTGTCGTGCGGCGGCCCTTCCGGGTGTGGGTCCTCGGCAACTCCAACGCCAACACCGACATCGACACGCAGACGCTAGCCGAGCTCCTCGAGATCCCCGACGAGTCGGTGGCGGTGCTGTCGATCCCCAACGCCAACGCGGCCCACTGGGTCGCCATGCTCCGCAAGCTCCGGGCGGCCCCGCGGCGACCCGACCTGGTGCTCGTGGTCAGCCGGCTCCAGCTGGTCCTCGTCCGCGACCCGATCAGCGAGGGCGCCCGCCGGAGCCTGCAGGAGCTCCTCGGTCCGGACGACGACGACCTGCGCACCCTCGCCAACCCTGCGGGGGCCGGCGCTGCCGTGCTCCTCCAGCGTCGTGAGGCGCTGCGGGATCGGGTCGGGCGAGAGCTCCGGGCGCTCGCCCCCCTCGCGCTGGGTATCCCGCGCTCCGAGGCCGTCCTCCGGCGGGCCCTGTCCGACGACCGCGTGTCCGCCGATCTGCTGGGCCCGCCGCCGTCGCGTCCCTTGCCCGCTCCCGAGGACTCGCTGGTCCCGGAGCTCGGGGCGCTGGCCCAGGACCTCGGGATTCGGCTCGTTGTCACCCGGCCGCCGGCGTCCCCGCTCACCACCGGCCACCTGCAGGGAGATGTCGTCCCCGACGGCTACCCCGAGCGCACGCGGGCGCTGCTTGCCGCCCATGGCGCGGAGTACGTGGACCTGCGCGCGCTGCCCATGCAGCGGTACCACTACAGGAACGTCGACCACCTCTCGGAGGAGGGCGCGCAGAGGCTCACCGGTGCCCTCGGGGCGTACCTCGCCCCTCCCGAGCCAGGGCTCGGCGCGCTCGGGCAGCCGGCCTTCCAGGGGGGCGAGGGCGGGCTGACGTTCCCCTCCGGCGAGCTCACCTACGCGGCCCCTCCTCCCGCGCTGGACGGCGCCGCTACGGTGTCGGAGCCCGGAACGCGCGACGGCGTGGGGTGGGCGGAGGCCCCCGCGGGGGTCCCCACGGACCTCTGGACGATGGCTCGGACACCGCTTCGAGCCCGGTGCTCTCCCGTGAGGGTGGTCGGCCCCGCTGGCCCGCTCGACGCCGGCTGGCCCTGCAAGCGCCTGCTGGACGGCACGTCCTGCCACGGTCCGGAGCGCGTGGGCTGGATGCACGCGCCTCCCCTGGCCGACGGTGCGTGGCACCTCGCACTCGACCCCGGCCGCTCCTGCGACGGGGCGGCCTGGCTGTACCCAGGGGATCGGCTCACGATCCGCTGGCCACCCATCGCCAGCGATCAGGAGGACGGGGCCGAGGCGCCCACGCATGTCCTGCTCGAGGCCGCGCTCTCGAGACCTCGGGCGGCGCGGGTGCACGCCGTCGTGCGGGAAGGGCCGCGGGTCGTCGCCGAGGGCCGGCTGCCCGGCGACGGTCCGCTCGTCCTCGAGCTGCCTTCCAGCCTCCGAGAGCCCGGCGCGACCGTCGTGGTCCGGCTGCGGAGCGACAGCTTCGCGCTACTCACCCGGGCCCGGCTCGTGCGCCGTTGAGCTTCGTCCATCCCGCATTCCCGCTGCTCCTGGTCGCGGTGGTGGCCCTGCACCGGCTCGTGCCCGCGAGCTGGCGGCCCCTGGTGCTCCTGGCCGGTAGCGTGCTCTTCTATGGCTGGGAGGAGCCGCTGCTCGTGCTGCTCCTCTTCAGCGTAGGGGCGTCGGACTGGGCCATTGCCCTCGTCGCGGGGTATCGCCCGGATCCGCGGCCGTGGGTGGCCCTGGCCGTCGTCAAGGACGTCGGGCTGCTCCTCTGGTTCAAGTTCCTCGGCCCCCTCGCGGGGCTGCCGATCTGGGTCCCTCTCGGGCTGTCCTTCTACGCCCTGCAGAGCCTCGGGTACGTCCTCGACGTCGCGAACCGCCGGATCGAGGCGCGCCGCTCACCGATCGACGTCCTGCAGTTCGTCGCCTTCTTCCCCCAGCTGGTGGCGGGTCCGGTCGAGCGGGCCCGGGACCTCCTCCCTCAGCTCGAGGCGAGGGGCGTGGCCTCGGCCCGGCAGCTCCGGGCGGGCATGGTGCTGCTCGCGTGGGGCGCGTTCCAGAAGATGGTGGTGAGCGACACGCTCGATCCCTGGGTAGACCGGGCCTTCGCCCTGAACGAGCCGGGGGGCCCGCTCGTGTGGGCAGCCGCGGCGGCCTTCATGGTCCAGGTGTACGCCGATCTGTCTGGCTACACCGACCTCGCCAGAGGGGCCGCGCTGCTCCTCGGGGTGCGGCTGTCCAAGAACTTCGACGCGCCCTGGCGCGCGACGACCACGTCGGAGTTCTGGGCGCGCTGGCACCGCACCGTCACGCGGTTCGTGAGGGACCACCTGCTCGGCCCCCTGCTCGGCCGCGGCAGGGCGAGCCCGCTGCGCCGCATCGGAGCGACGTCGGCGGCGCTCTTCCTGATGGGCATCTGGCACGGCGCGGGCGCGAACTTCCTGCTCTTCGGCGCCCTGCACGCGGTCGCGACCGCCTTCTACGTGGCGCTCGAGCCCTGGACCCCGTGGCGGAATCCGCGCCTGCGGCCCCTCATGGCCGTGTTCTACCTCGGCACGGTGGGGTGGGTCGGTGCGCTGATCTTCCGGGAGCCCTCCGTGCAGCGACTGTGGGGCCACCTCGCCCGCCCGCCATGGGCGGGCAGCTACGACGAAGGCGTCGCCGCGCTCGCCCTGGTCAGCCTGGCGGCGGCGCTCGCGGTCCCGCTCGGCGTGGGCCAGGCCATCGCCGACCGGTTCGACGAGGACGGGCCGTGGGCGCTGCCTCTCCAGGTGCTCGGGGTGAGCGCCCTGCTGTTGGCCGTGTTCTTCATGTGGCGGCCGACCGACGCCGACTTCCTCTACTTCGCCTTCTGAAGGCCCTCGGAGCCCTGTGCCTGACCTCGATCCGACCCTCGATGTCGTCCGCGCGATGCTCGACACCTACCGCGACCGGAAGTGGGTCGTCGCCGTCGAGTCGCTGCCTGCGGCGGCGGGGATCGTCGCCCGGTTGCAGGCGTGGGGGGGCCAGTGCCTGGTGCTCGCCGCTCGGGCCGGCACGGGCGCGGCCCCGGAAGCCCCTCACGCCGTACTCGGCCTGCCGCCGAAGCCGATGATGGAGGCCCTGCAGTCCGCCGAGGACGCCCTCCGCGCGCTCCCGCCGGCGCTGCAGGAGGCGGTGGAGCGCTTCGATCCCGAGCGGACGGCGCAGGTGGTGGGCACCATCTTCTCCGACGGGCGACCGGTCGCCGGCCGGCGCTTCTTCGGAGCCCGCGACCCGCGGTGGCTAGCCCTCGAAGACAAGGTCGTCGTCGACGACCTCTGGGACGAGCTGGGGGTCCCCAGGGCCCCGCGGCAGGTCGTCGACGTGGAGCCCGGCGCTCTGGCCGCCGCCCACCGTGCGCTCGACGCCGGGGCGGGCACCGTGTGGGCAGCCGACGCGAGTCAGGGCTTCCACGGAGGCGCGACCTACACGTTCCGTGTGCGAGACATCGCGAGCGCCGGCGACGTCGTCGCGTCGCTGCGACGGCGCGCCCGTCGGGCCCGCGTCATGCCCTTCCTCGAGGGCGTCCCCTGCTCCATCCACGGGATCGTCCTGCCGGACCACGTCATCGTGCTCCGGCCGGCGGAGCTCGTGGTGCTGCGCCACCCGTCGGGCAGGTTCGTGTATGGCCGCGCCGCGACGTTCTGGGATCCGCCGGGCCCCGACCGGACAGCGCTCCGCGCGCTCGCCCGCCGGGTGGGGGCTCACCTCCGGGCCACCGTCGACTACCGAGGAGCCTTCACCATCGACGGAGTGCTCACCTCCGCGGGCTTCTCACCGACCGAGCTGAACCCCCGGATCGGCGCCGCCCTCGGCCTGATGCACCGCGGCGTGTCGTTCCACCTGCTCAACTGTGCGCTGCTGGAGCGGGACCTGGGCCTCGACGGGCCAGCGCTGGAGCACGCCCTGGTGACCGAGGCCGACGCCCACCGGCAGGGTGCCCTGGGCTTCACCTTCGCGGGCGGTCCGGGTCCGGACGCCGAGACCCAGCAGGTCTACCTGGCGTGGCGCGACGGCGGGTGGCGGCAGGCCGAGCCCGAGGAGGTGCCCGACGCCGCCGCCACCGTGGGGCCCGGCTCGGTCGGCGGCTACGCGATGCTGCGCCTGGCGCCCGACCGCACGCCGGTGGGGCAGAGCGTGGCGGCGCGGGCGGTAGCCTTCACCCGGTGGCTCGACGAGACAGTGGACGCCGGCCTCGGGCCGCTGGAGGGGTATCTGGCGGAGTGAGCTGGAGCTGCGATGGCGGTCACCCCGCGTCGCGGACCGCGCGGGAGAGCCGGTCGAGATCGCCCAGGAGGTGGTCGAGCACGTCCTCCTCGGACAGCGCGGGGCCGCCCCGGATCCACCGGGGCCGGGGCTTGCTGCCCTCGAAGCTCACGCTGAGCACGCCGTCCTGCAGCGACGCGGGCCACTGCTGGAGGATCCGCGACCAGGTGGCGCGGTCGCGGCGGATCGCGGCCGCCAGCCGAGCGGCCTCTCCGTGCACGACGAAGGCGGCGTCGAGCACCTCGTCGCCGAGGGGCGAGGGGGGACCGTGCCCCTCGGGCTCCGTGCCCCGGCGGTAGACCGAGACCCCGGCGAGCTCGGGGAACCCGATCCGCATCCGCGTGCGCGGGGGCACCGGGTCGCGCTCGATCCAGACCTCGAGGCGGTGACCGGCGAGCCGAGCCGAGGCGGCGAAGCAGGCCGCGCGGTCGGTGTGGACCTCCCAGCCGTCGGCGGCCGCCCGCGTGCGCCACGCAGGGCTCAGGCCCGAGGCCATCATCGCCTGCAGCGTGTCGGGGAGGCGCGCCGCGACCACGAGGCCCGCGACCACCGACGTCATGACCGCGACCGCGTAGAGCGTCTCGCCGGGCAGCCGCGAGGCGGCGTGGGGGTGGGCCCCGAGCAGCTTGAGCGCCCACAGCGACGCCACGACGACCACGACGAGCGCCATGTCGGTCTGCAGGCGGCGATACAGCGCAGCCTCGGGGCGCACGTGCGCGAACCCCAGGGCGCCCGTGGCGAGCAGGAACGGCGCCTGCAGTACCACGTCGAACACCTCGAGCCACGCCGGTCGCAGCTCGACCACCTCCGCGAGGACGAAGGCCACTCCGAGGCCGCGGACCCACCAGCGCAGCCGGTTGCGGCGAGCCCCCCGGGGCTGACGGGTGAGGAGGTACACCGCCGCGGCACCGACCGCCATGGCCGCGAGCTGGAGGAACCGAGGCCCCTCCGGCGAGAGCCCTCCCGCCGCGAGGAGCAGCACGAACGCCACCCCGAGCCCCGTCAGGCCACGCACGAAGTCCCGCGCCGAGCTGACCTCGTTCGGCGCATCGCCCGCGGCATCGTCCAGCGCGCGCACTCAGCAGTACCGCGTCCACCGGTCCGGGCGGAGGAACCCGTACAGCGCCATCCCGGAGCGCTCGGCGAGCTCCGCGGCGAGCGTAGACGCCGCCCCGATCGCGGCGACGACGGGAACTCCCGCCATGCGCGCCTTCTGCACGATCTCGAAGCCGGCCCGCCCGCTCACCACGAGCAGCGCATCGGTCACGGGGAGCCGATCCTGCAGCACGCGCCAGCCGAGCACCTTGTCGACCGCGTTGTGGCGCCCGATGTCCTCCCGGACGACCTGCACCTCGCCGTCCGCGCTCACGAGGGCGGCCGCGTGCAGGCCCCCGGTCTGGGCAAAGGCCACCTGGGCCGCGCGAAGCGCGTGAGGCAAGCCGCGAAGGACCTCGGGCGACGGCTCCAGCGGCTCGAGCGGGAACCGCGACACGAGCTCGACCCGGTCGAGCGCAGCCTTCCCGCAGATGCCGCAGGCGCTCGTGGCGTAGAGCTCGCGGCTGGCGCGCTCGATCGCCTCGAGGTGGGCCTGGACGCCACCCGCGACCCGCGCCACGACCGTGTTGCCCTCGGTATCGCCCGGCAGGTGGGCGAGCGCGACGAGGTCGTCAGCGCCGTCGACGATGCCCTCGGTGAGCAGGAACCCCGCGGCGAGCTCCCGGTCACACCCGGGGGTGCGCATCGTGACCGCGATGGACCGCTCCTCGACCCGGATCTCGAGCGGCTCCTCGACCACGAGCGTGTCGAGCTCGGGCTCGGCCTCCTCGGGCCCCCGATGCACGATGCGCTGGCGAACGGCGGGGTCCCTCGGCATGACCGTAGTGATTATCATGGTTCGTTACGGCCGGAGGGTACCGGCCATGGACAAGAGGCAAGCAGACAAAATGAGCGATCCCCTGCTGATGTGGACCGACCGGCAGACCTCCGCCACGACCGACGAAGCGCGGCGCGGCCTGCTGGTCGAGCTCGCCAAGTGGCGGGCCCAGCACCTCACCGACATCCCCGCGACCCGCCGGGCGACCTACACCATCGCGCGCATCTACCAGCAGATGGGCAACTCCGATCAGGCCACCTCCGAGGCGCGGGCCCTCGTCTCCCTCTACAAGACGCCCCCGAAGGCACGCGACGAGGAGCTCTCCTCTCTCCAGGACCTCCTCCAGGAGCTTGGCCTCGGCGACCAGCCAGCGCCGAAGGTCTCCGGGGCGGCCGGCCGGCGGGACCGCGAGCGCGACCGGGACCGCGACCGCGACCGCCGCGAGAAGCGCGGCAAGGATCGTCCGCCGAAGGCGGAGGATCGCTCGAGGGCCGCCGAGGCGAAGGCTGCCGCCCTCGCGGGGGACTGGGCCCA
>CAYMSU010000218.1:0-10107 GCA_964393165.1 uncultured Enterobacteriaceae bacterium | reverse complement strand
GCCTCTGCCGGCTCGAGGACCACGAAGGCCGCACCCTCCCCGAGGTTCATGCCCACGGGGGTGCTGAACGGGGCGCACGGGCCGGGGCTGATCACGCCGAGCGCGGCGAATCCCGCGAAGCGATGCAGCGACAGCCCGTCGGCGCCCCCGGCCACCACGACGTCGGCGATCTCGTCGCGGAGCAGATCCCGGGCCCACGCCAGGGCCCCGTTGCCCGAGGCGCAGGCGGTCGACACGGTCAGCCGCGGCCCCTCGGCCCCCAGCGCGGCGGCCACCGCGAGCGCGGGCCGGCAGTGCCGCGCCGCGGCCTTGCGCCGGGACGTGCCCGCCGGATCCGCGGCCTCCTCGGCCTCGGTGAGCCCCTCGGTCTGCTGCCCCCCGGCGCTGGTGCCGAGCACGATCGCCACGCGGGCGGGGGGCACCGCCGGCGCCCCCGCGTGGGCCCACGCCTCGCGGGCCGCCTGGACCGCCAGCGTGGTGCAGGCGTCGGCGCCCTGGGGCAGCCCGACCACCTCGCCGGCGTAGCGTGCGGGCAGCGGCGCGGGGTCGAACCGCGTGAGCGGGCGGAGGCCCGTGCGGCCGGCCTCGATCGAGGCCCACAGCGCGCTCGCCGTCGGCCCGAGGGCCGACACCGCGCCGTAGCCGGTGATCGCGCAGCTCACTCGACCGAGCTGCGGTCGACGACCACGACCGCGTCGGTGGCGCCGTCGCGGAAGGTCCACCGCCCGGACAGGGGCCGATCCGTGGTCCACGAGGGGGCCTCGGGCAGCACCTGCACGCGGGGCTCTCCCTCCTCCCACCAGGCCTCGACGAGCCCGGTGGCGTGGCCGGGCTGCCCGTTGACGTCGATCACGAAGCGCGCGCGCACGGTTCCGTCGAACGGGCGCGCCAGATCGGGGAGCGCCGGCGAGAACACCACCTGGGTGACGGGGACGTCCCGCGCCCACTGCTCGACGCGGGCGGACACGAGCTCGTGGGCTCCGTCGTCGGTGAGGCGGAAGCGGTAGGCGAGGCTGCGAAGCGTGGAGACCTGCTGGGCTTCGACGTGCCCGTCGGTGCGCGCCACGCGCCACGCACGCCGCACCGCCGGCCCCCCGCCGGGCGCGTGCACGGTCGTGAAGCCGCCGCCCTCCAGGGGCTCCTGGCGCAGGGTGCCCGTGGCGAGGCCTCCCTGGGTCTGGACGAGGGCGAGCCGGAACGGCACCAGGCCGAGGATCCGCTCCATCTTGACGTCCTCGCCGTCGATCCGCACGCTGGCCTCCTGCCCGAGCTGCCGCTGCGGGATGTCGAGGGCGGCGAGCACGCTGTCGCGGGAGTGCCCCATGGTGTTGCCGTTGCGGCGCCGGAGCGCGCCCTCGGGCCACTTGCCCCGGTAGCGGATCTCCACCGGCTTGCCGTCGATGTTGCGGTACCGCAGCTCGAGGTCGATCTGCGCGTCGGTGCTGCGGTCCACCACCTCCACGGGCGACGCCCGGCGCTCGATCGGCAGCTCGGGGAGCACGTCCTGCACGTCGGGCAGATCCGCCACGACGGACTGGGCCATCGTGGACTCCCGCGCGTCCTTGGCCAGCCAGAGCGGCCCGTCGGGCGTCTGCAGGCGGGCGTACTCGTGCATGTTCCACTCGGGATGCTCGCTGACCAGCACGAGGTCGAGGTCGTAGGCCGCGCCCCACACGATCACGGGCAGCACGGGGAAGTCGACCTGGGCCGGCCCTCGGTAGGCGGCCCCGGACGGGCGCACCACGAACGCCGCGCGAGCGCCGGCGTCGAGTACTGGCCCCTCGGGCAGGAGCGACTTCAGCCCGCATGCAGTCAGGAACAAGGCCAGCAAGCCACTTCCCCCCGGCAGTCCCGCTGTTGGTCGGCCTCGGCAAGCGGTACGATGCGCGCTTGCACGGAGAGTCGAATGCCACGTGTATCAGACTGGGCGAGGTTCGCGGTCGTCGGCCTCGCCGGCCTCGTGGGGTGCGCCGAGCCCGCCGGGGAGGGCGGTGACGGCGTCGAGGAGCGAGGGCTCGAGCTGGTCGCCGAGGATCCGCCGGTCTCGCTCGACACGTCGGCCGCGTTCTTCTCCGACCTCGCCTACGGGGAAGACGAGCGGCAGGTCGTGGACCTGCTCGTGCCCGACGGGGAGGGCCCGTTCCCGGTGCTCCTGCAGGTCCACGGGGGAGGGTTCACCCAGGGCGACGAAGACGACCTGTACGCGTCCGCGGGGGGCGCGGCGCTGATCGACGCCTTCCTCGCCGAGGGGGTCGCGTTCGCCAACGTCGAGTACCGACTGCTCGAGATCCCCGACGACGAGGGGGTGATCAAGCCGCTCTCCGACGTGCGCACGGCCCTGCAGTTCCTCCGCCACCACAGCGCCCAGCTCTCCCTCGACCCCGAGCGGATCGTCGGCCGAGGAGTGTCGGCGGGGGCGGGCTCGGTGATGTGGCTCGCGGTGCACGACGACATGGCCGACCCCGATGCCGAAGATCCGGTGCTCCGGGAGTCCTCGCGCTTGCGCGCGGCGGTCGCGATCGAGACGCAGGCGACCTACGACCTGGTGAGGTGGGAGGAGGACGTCTTCGCGGGCTACGGCATCACCCTCGACATCGCGGCGTCGCTCGGCGTGCAGGACGTGCTGCTGTCGTTCTACGGGATCCGCCGGCTGTCCCAGCTGTACGAGGAGCCCACGGTCTCCTACCGCGCGGACGTCGACATGATGGGGCTGATGAGCGCCGACGACCCGCCGCTGCGCGTCCAGAACACCATCGAGGAGTTCGTGTATCCGAGCAACCTCGGTCTCCTGTACCACCACCCGTTCCACGCCCGGTTCGCCGCCGAGGCCGCGGAAGCGGCGGGCGTCGAGGTGCAGGCCGTGATCCCCGAGCTCGACATCGACGACAGCGAGGGGGAGACCGACGTGGAGTTCGCGCTCCGCCAGCTGTAGGGTGGCCTGCGGCGGCTCGCCGCGGAGGCCCCCATGTTCGTGTGGCTGTTCTGGTTGCTCTCGCTCGCGCTGGCCGGTCCGCCAGACCCCGCGCTCGACTCCGCCATCGCCGCCGCGCAGCAGGAGGCGGCGCGCACCGGGGCGGGGGCGATCGCGCGGGGGGAGCTCGAGCGCGTGTTCGCGCCTGCGTTCGCCCAGGCCGACGACCACGTCGAGACCGCGATCGTGCGGTGGGCGCTGGCCACCGACGCCCGCGACCGGGGGCTCCTGCAGGAGGCGACCTACCAGCTCGAGCTGGCGCTCGCGGGCTTCGAGAAGCGGCAGGTGGGGCCCACCCGCGTGACCGACGAGGCCGCGGCCGAGGTGCTCGGGGCGGGCCAGAAGGGCCACGCCACCCGCGATCGGGCCCGGGCCTCGGATCTGGCCTGGGTCGAGCCCCCCGGGGGGGCGCCCTCGGGCTGGCTGGAGGGCGCGCCCCGGCGCCTGCGCACCGCGCTGATGATCGGCATCGGCAACCTGTACCTGGGGCAGTCCCAGAACCACGTGGCGCGGCGCTACTACGACAAGGCCGACAAGCAGGCGTCACGGCTTCGCGACGACGAGCTCGCCCGCGCGGTGGGCGTGAACCAGGCCTGGCTCGCGCTGCGGGAGGGCGACGCGCAGGGCGCGATCGACCGGCTCGCGCGCCTCGAGGCCGAGGGCCGGCTGCCGACCACCGCGACCCGCGCCGCGCTGCGCGAGGCCTGGCTCGTGCGCGCCTCGGCGCTGATCGAGCGGGGCCAGCGGGCGGACGCGGCGCGCCTCCTCGGCGAGGCCGAGGCGCTGTACGAGCGAGCGAACGACCGGTCCGGCCTCGGCGTGGTGCTGCTCCGCCGCGGGGAGCTGCAGGTCGCCGAGGGCGACGACAAGGCCGCAGAGGCGTCGTTTCGGCGGGTGCGGGGGCTCGGTCTGACGCGCGGCGAGGTCACGTGGGCCGCGGAGCTGCGGCTCGCCGAGCTCCTCGCGCGCGCGCCAGGGCGCGCGGAGGAGGCGCTCGAGGCCTACGGCCGCTACCTCGACGCGGTGGAGGCCCAGGCCGGGGGCTACGGCACCGACGAGGGCCGGTTCACGCTGCTCGATGCCCACGCCCGCAGCCTCGACGCGATGGTCGAGGTGGCCCTCGCCCACGCCGCGCGCACCCGCGACCCGGCGCTCGCGCACCGCGTGATCGCCCGCGCGCGGCGCCGGTCGCTCCCCGCGCTCCTGGCGCGCCAGGGCACGCGCGAGGCGCTCCCCGCGGGCGAGCTCCCGCCGGCCCGGCTCGGCCTCGAGCTGCCAGGCCTCGGTCCGCTCACCGGCGCGAGCCGGGGCTCGCCGCCCTTCGCCGCCCAGATCGAGCTGTCGGTCGCGCTCGAGGGGCCGCCCTCGGCCGCTCCTCCGCCCACCGGCAACGGCGACATCGTGGTGCGGGACCTCGGGGGCGTCGACCGGGGCACCCCCTTCGCGATGCCCCCGCAGCCCGAGGGCGTCACGGTGCTCGCCTACTACGCGCTGCCCGACAAGACCGTGATCACGGTCCGGGACGCCGCGGGCGCGGTCCACCTGCAGGTCGTCGACGTGGGGGAGGCGGCGCTCGGCGAGCGCGTGGCGGGGGTCCGCCAGGCCATGCGGGCCACCCAGGGGGCGCTGTCCCGCAGCCGGCGGGCCAGCGCCGCGGCTTCCCCCGCGGCGGCCGCCGACGCGCAGCTGGAGGCGCTGTACGATCTGCTGATCACGCCCGTGGCCGACCACCTGCCGCGGAGCGTCGACGATCCGCTGCTCATCGTGCCCGACGGGCCGCTGTGGGGCCTCCCGTTCCCCGCCCTGCGCAAGGGCGAGCAGGCGATGGCCGATCGCGTGCTGCACGTCGGCGTGTCCGAGGGGAGCGTAGCCACGAGCGCCGCGAGGCCGCGGGCCGCGCCGAAGACCGCGCTGATCGTCGGCAACCCCGGGGCGGCGTCGGTGCAGGCCTGCCGCGAGACCATCGGGTTCGACCCCCTCGCGGGAGCCGAGGCCGAGGCGAGCGGCCTCGCGCAGCTCCGCGGGTGGGACGCCGAGCTGCTCCTCGGCGACCAGGGCGACGCTCTGCGCCTCGACGCCTGGCACGGGGCCTACGACGTGCTGCACTTCGCGACCCACGGCCTCGTGTGCGGCGCCGATCCGCTCGAGTCGTTCCTCCTCCTCGGGCGCACGGAGGCGGCGCAGTGGGCGTGGAAAGACGGCCGTCTGCAGCGCACCGACGATCCCCGGCTGCCGATCACGCCAGGGGCCGATCCCCGCGGCATCGAGCACCCCCCGCCGCCCGGCTCGGCCTCGGGAGAGGCGTCGCCCCCGCCGTCCGGCTGGACGCCGGAGGTGCGGCCCGGGGTCCTCACCGCGCGCCACGTGATCGACGAGTGGGCGCTGAAGGCCGATCTCGTCACCCTGTCGGCCTGCGAGACGGGCCTCGGGCAGGTCACGAGCGAGGGAACGGTCGGCCTGCTGCGCGCCTTCCTGGCCGCGGGGGCGCGCTCGCTCCTCGTCAGCCTGTGGGAGGTCGACGACGCGGCCACGCGCGAGCTGATGGAAGCCTTCTACGCGGGCTACCTCGACCACGGCCACAAGGCGCGGGCGCTGCGGGACGCCGTGGCTCAGCTGCGGGCCCGCGACGAGACCGCGGATCCGCGCTTGTGGTCGGCGTTCATGCTAGTGGGCCCGGCGCAGTAGCCCCGGAGACCAGATGGCGGACCCCACTCCCCTCGAAGCGCCCACGCGGCTGAGCCGGTCCGTGATCTGGGACCTGCAGCGCCGGTACTTCGAGCACACCGGGCCCGCCGCGTGGACCAAGGGGGAGGTGCCCTCCTACGTCACCACCAACGCGTTCCTCGCCGCGAGCTACGCCCGGGTGCTCCTCGCCTTCGTCGAGGACGCGGTGGCGACCCCCGAGGCGCTGCCCTTCGGTCGCGTGGATCTCGCGGAGCCGCTGTACATCCTCGAGCTCGGCGCGGGCTCGGGGCGGCTCGGCTTCCTCGTGGCCCGGGAGCTCGCGGAGCTCACCGCCGGCCGTGAGGATCTGCCGCCGCTGCGGCTCGTGCTCACCGACTTCGCGGAGGCCAACGTGGCCGCGTGGGAGGCGCGCGCCGAGCTCGCGCCGCTGGTCGCGGCGGGGCGCGTGGACTTCGCGGTGTTCGACGCCGACGAGCCGGGCCCGATCCGGCTGCGGCAGAGCGGCCACGTGCTCGAGGAGGGCAGCCTGAAGAACCCGCTCGCGGTCGTCGCCAACTACGTGGTCGACACCCTGCGGATGGACAACTTCGCGGTCCAGGACGGGCGGCTGTACGAGATGGCCGTCCAGGCGGCGATGCCCGAGGGGGGGCGGTCCGCCGACGAGCCCGAGGCCAGCAAGGATGTGCTGCTGCAGCGGTCCTTGCGGCCGGCGCCGCCCGACTACTACGGCGATCGCGAGCTCGACGGGCTGCTCTCCCGCTACACGGAGAGCCTGTCGAGGTCCGAGTTCTCGGTGCCGATCGGCGCGATCCGGGCACTTCGGTTCCTCTCGCGGCTGTGCGGCGATCGCATGCTCCTGCTCACGGGCGACAAGGCCTACCGGCACCTCGCCGACCTCGAGCGGCGCAAGGTCGGCACGCTTGCGCGGCACGGCAGCTTCTCGATGACCGCGAACTTCGACGCGCTCGGGTACCTCGCGGGCCTCCGGGGCGGGCAGGCGCTGTTCCACGGCAACCGCTACACCGAGTTCACGGTCGCCGCGCTGGCCACCGCGGGGGGCGAGCCGGTGCCCCTGCCGCGGCTGCGGCGGGCGTTCGCGGATCACATCGACCGGTTCGGTCCGGCCGAGTTCCACCGCCTGATCAAGATGCTCCGCGAGGAGGCGAAGGAGGCGAAGCTCGCCGGTCCCGATGGCGGCCACGGCACGTCGCTGCCGAAGGCGCTCGTGGTGCTGCGCCTCGCGAACTACGACGCGACGCAGTTCACGCGCTTCGCGCCGGTCCTCCTCGACATCGCGGAGGTGAAGTCGCGCGCGGTCCTCCACGATCTCGCGATCTGCGTGGAGGAGGCGGCCAAGCGGGCCTATCCGGTGGGCCGCTCGGAGGATGCCGTGTTCCAGGGCGGGCGGATCCTCTACCGGATGGACCGGGTGGCCGACGCGGCGGTGCTGTTCGAGCGCGCCACGGCCCAGGATCCGGAGCGCAAGGCGGCCTGGTTCAACCTCGGCCTGTGCATGGAGCGCCTCGAGCGAAAGGACGAGGCCCAGCGTGCCTATCGCACCGCGCTGGACCTCGATCCGGACTACGACAACGCCACCCAGGGACTCCAGCGCCTCGGGTGAGGTCCCCGGGCGGGGCCGCCGCCTGATGGTGAATGGTTGACGCCGACCGCGGCGACCCGCCACCCCTTCGAAGGGCGAGCGTGCCGGCCGCCGGGGGTGTAACGGGCGCGCAACACGAGGTGGTGCCCATGCAGTTGCTCGCGATCCTGTGCGCCGGCCTGGCGTTCGCGGCGCCGGACGCGCCCGAGGCCCCGGCCCCCCGCGACGAAGCTCCCGCGGAAGACACCGCCGAGGCGCCAGCCGAGGGCGCGGTCCCCGGCGAGGCTGCCGAGGCGGACGACGAAGCGGCCGATACCGCGGCCCCCGACGAGGCGCCGCCGCCCGCCGTCACGGGCACCGCGGTCACGCTGCCGCCTCCGCTTCCGGTTCCCGCAGAGGCACCCCCGCCTCCGCCCGTGGCGGCCCAGTTCCTCGCCGGCAACGTGGTGGAGGTCGGGGACATCGGCGGGGACGTGGTCGTCACCGGCAACACGGTGCGGATCGAGGGTCGAGGTGGCCGACAACGCGGTGCTCATGGGCCGCATGGTCACGGTGCGGGCGCCGATCGGCGGCGACCTCGTGGCGATGGGCCAGATCGTGCGGATCGACGCGCCGGTCGCCGGCGACCTCTACGCGCTGGGCGCGGAGGTGGAGATCACCGAGGACGGCAGCGTGGGGGGCACGGTGCTGGGCACCGGCCAGCGGATCGTGGTCGAGGGAGCGGTGGCCGGCAACGTGTCGCTGCGCTCGGAGCAGCTCGAGCTCGACGGCCCGATCACGGGCGACGCCTCGCTCACCTTCAGCGCGCTCGAGCTCGGCAACGACGCCGCCATTGGCGGCGACCTCCGCTACGTGGCGCCCAACACCCACGAAGACCTCGCGGGGGTCGCCAAGGGCGAGGCGGCCTACTCGCTAGCCGCGGAGGTGGAGGTCCGGCCCGCGGGGGTGTCGATCCTCCAGGGCATCCTGCGAGTCATCGGCTCCTTCCTCGCGCAGCTCCTCGTCGGCGTGGTCATGCTGAAGCTGCTGGGGGACTTCGCCCGCAAGCCGGCGCGGACCATCGCCGAGCAGCCCCTGATCAGCCTCGTGCTCAGCACCGCGGTGCTGGTGGCGATCCCCGTGCTCACGATCGTGCTCGGCTTCGTCTTCACGATCCTGTGGCGAGATGTGGATCTGCTGTCGGGCATGGTCGCGGCCGCGACCCCGCCGCTCGGGGCGGCTGCGGTCACGGTGTGGGGCTTCGGCTTCATCGTGGGCCGCATCCTCACCGCGCTCACGATCGGGGAGCTCCTGCTGCAGCGGCTGGCTCCGGAGCGCCGGGACAACCCCACGGCCGCGCTGGCGGCGGGGCTCGTTCCCCTCGTGCTCCTGTCGGCGGTGCCGTTCCTGGACTTCGCGGTCTGGGGCATCGCGACGGCGCTGGGGCTGGGGGGCACCTGGCTGTACCTCCGCGTGGTCACGGCTCCCGAGGGGACCACGCCGACGCCCCTCTGACGCCTCTGGGCCTTCGTGTGACCGCGCGTGACGGCCATGTGACGCGTCCGGGCCTCGTTCTCCCCCGTGATCCGGTCACGAGGCATGCGATCGGGAGTTGCCGAGTTGTGACGCATCGGTCCGGAGACTCGGCAAAGCAGGCATTCGCAGGACGACCCGAGGGGGTGACACCGCTCCGGGGAGCCCGGGAGGAAGCCGGCAAGCGCGGACTCGCGGGCACCCCCGCGCCCGGTCCTCGAGACCCAGCGAGGTTGCAGAGGGGCTTTCCGCATACCGTCGCGGAGGGCCCTCGCCGGGTGGTCCACCGCGGAGGCACGTTCTCCGGTCCGGCTCGCCTACCGGAAAGTCGGTGTCTCCTGAGGGCTCTGGGGCGGTGGTCACAGGTGCGCCATGCATACGGCACGCGTCCGTTGCTTCATTGTTCCCAGATCTCACGGGATGCGCGTCGCTGCCAAGCTACCTTTGCCGCGCAATGAGCTTGTGCACTTTCTGGAGGAGGAGCACGTGATGACCAACCTCAAGGGCTTTGGCCTGATTCCCCTGGTTCTCGTCGGCATGATCGCCTGTGCTGGCGACGAGGACGGCAACGAGGACAAGACTGGCGACACGGCCGGTGAAGAAAAGGACACCCCGAAGGACGAAGAGACCGGCGACGACACCGGCGAGAAGGAGTGCGGCCAGGTCTTCCAGCAGGAAGCAGCCGACAACGGCCAGGTGTCCTTCGTCGAGGACAGCGACCTGACCATCAACGCGGCCACGCTCGCCATCAACACCGACGAGGCGACCGACTCGTTCGAGGCGCTCCCCGGCTCGTTCTTCACCGACACCGAGTACTACGGCGCGGTCGACCCGGCGGCCACCGACGTGGCCTCGGGTGGCTGGTGGCTCGGCTGGACCTACATCAACAGCGCGGTCGACGCGGGCCTCCCCGGCAGCGACGTGCACCCGCTGGCCGACAACTTCGCCGCGAACGGCGGCGACATCGACGGCGCGGGCACCAACCTCTGCACCACGGTCAACGCGGACTTCACCGATGGCGGCACCGTGACCGTCGCGGGTGAGGAGTTCCCGGTCTGCGTGGTGAGCGACGACATCACCGGGAGCCAGACCTGGCCCGCCAACCACGTGTTCCTGCTCGACGGCTCGATCACGGTCGGTGACGGCGATGAGCAGCAGGGCCCCGACGGCACGCCGTCCAGCGTCACGCTCACTCTCGCCGAGGGCGCGCAGGTCTACGCGGTGGCCGACACCGCGTCGGCGCTCGTCATCTCGCGCGGCTCCGAGATCAACGCCGCGGGCACGGCCGAGAAGCCGATCATCTTCGGCGCCGTCGAGGCCGACCTCAACGCGCCCGACG
>CAYMSU010000217.1:0-10114 GCA_964393165.1 uncultured Enterobacteriaceae bacterium | reverse complement strand
GTCGCCCACGCGTCGGCCTGCCACCCCCGAGCCCCGTCGAGCGTGGTCTCCGCCCGCGCGAGGGTGCGGTCCACCCGGTCGACCAGCGTCCGGTCGCGCACCAGGACGCCGAGCGTGCCCTCGCCCCCGGCGATGCCCCCGCTGACCGACTTCGCGTCCTTCAGGATGGCGTTGAGCTGCTCTGTCGCCTGAACCATGCCCGCGGCGCTCCTCTCGACGTCGGGGGCCGTGGTCTCGGCGAGGGCCTCGAGCGCCTCGCTGAGCTCGCGCAGGTTGGCGACCACCGCGCGCAGGTCGTCCCGGTTCTGGGCCGACATCTCCGCCCACGTGGTGGTGAGCACCGCAAGCTGGGCCAGGCTCTGCTCGATGTGGGCGAGGTTGTGCTCGTCGGTGACGAGCGCCTGCACGGCGTCGAGCGAGGAGCCGGCGGTGCTCGCCAGCTGCTGAGCCTGGCGCCCCGCCGCGTCCATGTCGAAGGCCGGTTGGCCCTCCCGCAGCGAGCCCCCGTCCTCGACGAACGTCGCACTCGTGCCCGGCACGATCGCGACGAAGCGGTCGCCCAGCATGCCCGTGGACCGCAGCTCGACCCGGCTGTCCACGGGCAGCCGGTGCGCCTCCCGGATGTCGAGCAAGAGCTCGGCTCTCGTGCCCGCGAGGCCTATCTCCGCCACCGAGCCGATCTCGACCCCGGCGACCCGCACTGGGGTGCCGATCCACAGCCCGTCGGCTGCGCTCACCTGGCTGGTCACGCGGTACGCGGCCTCTCCCGGGCGCACGCCGTCCCACGTCCAGGCCCACCCGAACACCAGGATCACCGCGCTCACGAGGGTGAGCACGCCCACACGAAGCTCCGTCATCGGATGCCCCGCTGCAGCTCTGCGGGGTGCAGGAACCGCTGCACGACGGGATCCGCTGACGCCGCGAAGCTGGCCGAGTCGGCCGCCTGGGCGATGCGGCCCTCGGCCAGCAGGGCCACCTTGTCGGCCATGGCGAGCGCGGCGTGTACGTCGTGACTGATGATGAAGCTGGTCATGTCCGGCCGAGCCTCCTGCGTGTCGAGAATGAGCTGCTGCATGGCCGCCGCCAACACCGGGTCGAGCCCGCTGGTCGGCTCGTCGTAGAACAGGAACCGCGGCTGGCGGGCGAGGGCCCGCGCGAGGCCCACGCGCTTCTGCATGCCTCCGGAGAGCTCCGAGGGGAGCTTCGCCTCCGTGCCCTTCAGCCCCACCTGGGCGAGCAGCGCCTCCACCCGCCCTGCGATCTCGGACCTCGGCAGCGCCTCGTGCTCGCGGAGCGGAAACGCGACGTTGTCGAAGACCGACATCGAGTCGAAGAGCGCGCCGCGCTGGAACACGACCCCGAAGTCGGCGCGCAGAGCGGTGCGGGCCCGCTCCGGGAGCGCGGCCAGCTCCCGCCCGTCGACCCAGACGGTGCCGGCGTTGGGGGCCAGCAGACCCAGCGCGAGCTTGAAGGTGACCGACTTGCCCGCCCCCGAGCCGCCCACGAGCACGGTGATCCGCCCCGCCGGGACGGTCAGATCGAGGCCCTGCAGGACCGTCAGCGGCCCGAACGACAGGTGCACGTCGCAGTAGGCGATCCCCGCAGGCTGCCCCGTGACCGGATCGACGAGGCTCATTGGGGCGTGATCCGCGCGATGAAGTAGTTCGCGACCAGGATGACGACCGAGGACACGACGACCGAGGAGGTGGTCGCCCGGCCCACGCCGACCGCGCCGCCCCGGGCGTACAGCCCCTTGCTGCAGCCGACCACGGCGATCACGAAGCCGAACGCGAGGGCCTTGACGAGCCCGGCCCAGATGTCGACCCAGTCGACCCAGTCCCGTAGCCGCACGAAGAACTCGGGCTGGCTCACCCCGAGCGAGTAGGTGGAGACCACCCAGGACCCGAAGATCCCCACGGCGTCGAAGGCGATGGTCAGCATCGGCAGCACCAGCACGGCAGCGATCAGCCGCGGCTTCACGAGGAAGTTGATCGGGTCGACCGCCATGGTGAGAAGGGCGTCGACCTGCTCGGAGATGCGCATGGTGCCGAGCTCCGCCGCGATGGCGGAGCCCGCCCGACCCGCGACGAGCAGACCGGTGAGCGTGGGGGCGAGCTCTCGGGTGAGCGCGACTCCGACCGAGCCGCTGACCAGCCCCTCGGCGCCGAAGTAGGCTGCCGCCCAGGCGCTCTCGTAGGTGATCACCGCTCCGGTGAACGCCGCCGAGAGGACCACGATCGGCAGGCTGCGAAAGCCGATGAACTCCATCTGCTCGATCACCAGGCGCGGCCGGAAGGGAGGCCGCACCACATTGGCCACCCCCAGGGCGGCGGTTCGCACCACCCGACCGACCTCCTCCAGCAGGCGGATGACGACGCGCCCCAGCGCCCGCAGCAGCTCCATCGTGGGCTCCTCCCGTCCCGAGATGGTTGACCATGCAAGACGCGCGCCACCCATCGCTCGGCACGAGGGATGCATAGCGACCGGCGGGGGGCGTGCCGTGACGCAGAAGACACCGGATCCGGAGGTGCTGGAGACCCTGCAGCTCGACCCGGGAGGGTCGCGGCCGTGGCTGCCCTGGGCCCTCGGGGCCATCGTCGTGCTGGTCGCCGCGGTGATCGCGTGGTCGCTCGGAGCCGATGACGAGCCCGAGGTAGTGCTCGAGCGGGTGGAGCGCGGCACGCTGATCGTGACGGTGGAGGCGGTGGGCAACCTCGAGCCGCTCAACGAGGTCGAGATCGGGCCCGAGCTGTCCGGGATCGTCGCCTCGGTACCGGTGTCCGCCAACCAGAAGGTGGCCGCCGGCGACGTGCTCGCCTCGCTCGACACCACGCTGCTGGAGGCCCAGGAGCAGCAGGCCGAGGCCGAGGTCGCGACGGCCCGGGCGACCCTTCGCCAGGCCCAGGTCCAGCAGGAGGCGGCGGCGCTCGAGCGCCGGCGCGCGGAGGAGGTCGCGAAGGGCGGGAGCGTCGCCCCTTCGGAGCTCGACCGCGTGCGACTCAACCACGAGGCCGCCCTCGCGGGCGCCGAGCTCGCCGAGGCCCAGCTGCAGCGGGCGCTCGCCGCGCGGCGGGTCGCTCGCACCAACCTGGACAAGGCGGTGCTGCGGTCCCCGACCGACGGCGTCGTCCTGGAGCGCAACGTCGACCCAGGTCAGGCCGTGGTCACGAGCCTGCAGAGCCCGGTCCTGTTCCGGGTCGCCGAGCGCCTCGACGAGATGCTCCTGGTCATCCAGATCGACGAGGCCGACATCGCCCGGGTGCAGGAGGGCCAGGAGGCGACGTTCACCGTGGCGGCCTGGCCGGCCCGCACGTTCGACGCGGTGGTGCGCCAGGTGCATCTCGCCCCGATGCCGGGCAGCGACGTCGTGACGTACGAGGCCGAGCTGCACGTGGCCAACGAGGAGGGTCTGCTTCGGCCCGGGATGTCCGCCTCGGTCACGCTGCGCGCCGACGAACAGGACGACGTGCTGATGGTCCCGAATGCCGCGCTGCGGTTCGAGCCCCCCACCGCGCCGCGCGACGTGCCCACCGCCCCGCACATCTGGGTGTCCGGTTCCGACGGCCTTGCACCCGTGGTCGTGAGCCTCGGCCCCAGCAACCGCTCCCACACCGCGGTCACGAGCGAGGCCGATCTCGTCGGGGCCGAGGTGGCGGTGGCGGTGGTCTCTCCATGATCGCGCTGCGGGACGTGGCCCGGGTCTACGGGGAGGGCGCGGCGGCGGTGCACGCGCTCGACGGCGTGGACCTGGAGATCGAGCAGGGAGCCTTCGTCGCGCTGATGGGGCCGTCCGGATCGGGCAAGTCGACCTGCCTGAACGTGCTCGGCTGCCTCGACGCGCCCACGCGGGGCTCCTACCGGTTCGCTGGGGTCGAGGTCACCCGCCTGCCCTCGCGCCAGCGGGCCCTGCTGCGCCGGAACTACCTGGGCTTCGTCTTCCAGGGGTTCAACCTGCTGGCCCGCACGTCTGCCGAGGAGAACGTAGAGCTGCCCCTCGTCTACCGGGGCCTGTCCGGCCGGGAGCGCCGGATCCGCGCCCGGCGGGCGCTCGCGCAGGTCGGCCTGCTTCCCTGGGCCCACCACACGCCCGCGGAGCTGTCGGGAGGCCAGCAGCAGCGCGTGGCGATCGCACGAGCGCTGGTGAGCGAGCCTCGGGTCCTGCTCGCCGACGAGCCCACGGGTAACCTGGACTCTGCCCGGTCCCACGAGATCCTCGAGCTCCTGGCAGCGCTCCACCGCGAGGGGCTGACCATCGTGATGGTCACCCACGAGGAGGAGATGGCGGCCTACGCGGGCCGGACGGTGCGCTTCCTCGATGGGCGCATCGTGGCCGGAGCGACCGCATGAACCTGGACGTGGCCTTCCTGCTCGCATTCCGTCAGCTGTTCCGGAACAAGCTGCGGACCGCCCTCACCTCGCTCGGCGTGATGATCGGGGTGGCGGCTGTGATCACCATGATCGATCTCGGCCGGTCGGCGACCGCACGGATCGACGCCGACCTGTCGATCCTCGGCGAGAACCTCGTGTTCGTCCGACCCGGGGATCCGGGGCAGCGAGGGCCACCCTCCGCCGCACGACCGCTGTTGCTCGCCGACGCGCGGGCGATCCGCGACCACGTCGACGGCGTGGCGTCGGTGGGCTCGTTGGCCAGCCGCGGGGTGGTCGCGCGGCACCGCGACGCGACCTACCGCACCGGTGCACAGGGGGTCGGCCCCGAGTACCTCGCGGCGCAGGGGTGGGCGCTGGGCACCGGCCGCGACTTCACCCCGATCGAGCATCTCGGCGGTGCCGCGGTCTGCATCCTCGGGGAGACCGTGCGGGAGGCCCTGTTCGGCAGCATGTCGGCGCTGGACCAGACGATCCGGGTGGGGGCGATGTCGTGCGTGGTCGTCGGGGTGACCGAGCCGCGCGGGCAGAACACGTTCGGCATGGACCAGGACGACTTCGTGATGATGCCGCTGGCCACCTTCCACCGGCGCATCGCGGGCAACCGGGACGTGGACACGATCCTCGTGCGGGCGAAGCCCGGGCGGTCGACGGCCACGATCCAGCGGGACGTCACCGAGCTGATGCGGAGCCGCCGGCATGTCCGGCCGGGAATGGACGACGACTTCCTCGTCCGCGACCTCGCCGAGATCGAGGACATGATCAGCGGCATCACGTCGGTCATGACCAGCTTCCTGGCGTCCATCGCCGCCGTGAGCCTGCTGGTGGGCGGCATCGGGATCATGAACATCATGACGGTGTCGGTCACCGAGCGGACCCGCGAGATCGGCATCCGGCTGGCGGTCGGCGCCCTGCGCAGCGACGTGCTCCTGCAGTTCCTGGTGGAGGCCGTGGTCCTGTCGGTGATCGGCGGGACGACCGGCGTGCTGCTCGGCATCGGGGTGTCGCTGGTGGCGGCGCAGCTCCTCGAGCTGCCCCCGGTGGTCGATCCCGGCGGGGTGTTGCTGGCCTTCGTGGTGTCCGTCGGGATCGGGGTGGGCTTCGGCTACGTCCCGGCCCGGCGGGCGGCCCGCATGGAGCCGATCGATGCGCTCCGTCACGAGTAGCTCTTCCGACCCCGAGGTCCCCATGAGCGACCCGCTCCAGACTGCCGCCATCCGAGACGTCCACATCCTCCGCACGGGCTCCGGCCACCAGCATCGCGAGCACCGCGTCGGCAGCCGGTGGCCCCGCATGATCTGGGCGCTGTTCTCCACCTCCTGGGTGGAGAGCCCCGTCCAGATGTTCGTGATCGACCACCGCGACGGCCTGGTGTTGTTCGACGCCGGGCTCGATCCCGCGATCGCGACCGATCGCCACTACGTGTCCAGCGCCATCGGGCGCTTCTTCCTGCATCGCCTGTTCCGGATCGAGGTCGGGCCCGACGATGCGCTTCCCCAGAAGCTCGAGTCGCTCGGGTTCGCCGCCTCGGCGGTGAAGACCGTGGTGGTGTCCCACCTGCACTTCGATCACGTCGGGGGCATCGCCACCGTTCCGCAGGCCGAGCTGCTGGTGAGCGAGGCCGAGTGGAGCCAGCTTTCCGACCCGCATCCCGAGCGGGACTTCATCTTGCGAGAGCACATCGAGCAGCCCGGCGCGCGGTGGCGACCGATCTCCTTCACCCCCACCGACGACCCCGTGCTCGCCCACTTCGACGGAGTCTACGACGTGGCCGGCGATCGCTCGATGGTCCTCGTGCCGACCCCCGGGCACACCCGCGGGTCGATGTCGATGCTGGTCCGCACGGCGGGTCTGGCGCCGCTCCTCCTCGTGGGAGACCTGACCTACGAGGTAGACCTGCTCCTGCGGGACCAGGTGCCGGGCACCGGCGACGCCGACCAGCTGCGCGACTCGTTCGCCAAGGTGCGGCGGCTGCGGGAGCATCTGCCCGATCTCGCGATCCTCCCCTGCCACGATGGGTCGGCGGTCGAAGCGCTGGCGCGGTCTTGGGACACCCGGTCGTGAGCAGAGCGAGCGACAACCCCATGGCGAGCCTCACGTCGGCGCCTCCCGTGAGCCCGCATCATGCCATGCGATCAGGTCCCCTCGGCGCCCTGGGCGATCACGACCTCGTCGACGCCCGACACCGAGTAGCGCACCTCCGCGTCGCACCGGGCCCAAGCAAAGGCGGGAACGCCATAGTGCATCTTCACGCAGCAGCTCCTGGGGTCGGAGTTGCACCAGCCGGCCACCGAGCAGCTGCCGCCGCGGCCGGATTCGCGCTGCTGCTCGACGCACGTGTGGACCGTGCTGCACGACGCCAGGTCTGTCGAGCAGCTGTCCCAGGCCCAGCTGTCACCGAGCTCCGAGCACGCCGTCGACGCCTCTTCGTCGCAGGCGGCCAGCAGCGCCTCTTCACTGCAGGTGCCGCGGAAGTACGCCACGTTCGCGGTGGCGTGGAGGTTCTTGCCGAGGGTGTCGGTCACGTCCTGTACGGTCACCGTGTAGTCGGCGCTGACCTGAGCGCTCGTGATGACCTCCACCTCCTGTGGGTTGGTGGTGCCGCGAGTCGCGGCCGAGGCCGTCAGGCCACCCGAGAAGGTGAAGTCCTGGGCTTCAACCGTGTATTCGTCCATGTTGCGATCGAAGGTCACCCGCACGCCGGTCGGGCCCGTCGTCTCGGCGCTCACCACCGCGGGGGCGTTGCAGGACAGCGTCGACACGGCGTCGGAGGCGTAGAGCGTGGCCAGCGCCCACTCGGTCGATGCCTCGGGGTCGGGGGACCGATGGAGGATGCCGGTGAACGTCAGCTGGCAGTCCTTGTCCAGGTCGAGGTCGTCGCTCTCGAAGAGGGCCCTGGCGCCACGTAGACGCAGGCGTTCGTGGCCCCTCGGGTAGCCGAGGGTCGAGAACTCGGCCCAGACGATGGGCCCCTCCCCCGTGGGGGCTTCCAGCAGCGTGGCCGTGAAGGTCACCAGCTCGTCCGAGACGTCGCCGACCGCCTCGAGGAAGGTGGCATCGCCGCTGAGGTCCTGGGCGAGCCCGGAGAGGTCGTGGCCGGTCGACGCGACGGTCCAGTCGTCGATGGCCTTGGCCACCGGCTGGCCCTGCCGCGTCTCCTTCTCGTGGATGCGGAAGCCGACCTGGTCGCCGACCCTGGGAGCCGGAGCGAGGGTCGACGGGTCGACCTCGACGAACAGTGCCGGACCGGCCTGCTCGGCCTGCACGTAGAAGCCGGTCGTGAGCTCGCCCACCTCTGCTTGGAGCTGGGTCACCAGCACCTTGTCGATGGGAAGCGAGAGCGCGTCGCCGTCGGCAGCGTCTCGCGCATCCTGGATCCAGTCCGACGCGCTGACGCAGGCTGCGTGGTCGATCGTGCAGTCGGCGGTGCAGCCCACGTCACCAGCCACGAAGACCCCGATGTCGACGCACTCGTCGACATCGGAGAACGCGGTGCCGTCGCACTCCTCACCGCTGTCGAGCTGGTGGTTCCCACACGTGACGGGCGGCGTGTCGCCGTCGGTATCGTTGGTCGGGGCTGCAGCCGCAGTGTCCGAGTCGTCAGGCTCGTGCCGGTGGTCGAGGTCGGTGCATGCTGCTGCGAAGACGATGGTGAGCGACGTCGCGTGCATCGTGATCCGTTCGACGGTCATGGTACCTCCTGGGTTCCGAGAGAAACCTAGGCGGCGCCTCCGGGCGGGAACACAGACAGATCAAGGACAATCAGGATTCCGTTGGATCGAGCACCTCGAGCGGCGGGATCCGGATCTGCAGCGTGTCGTTCGGGCGTAGGGATCGCCGCAGGCCACACAAGGGCGCCCGCGCGCCGGAGGCTCCGCGGATCAGAACCAGTAGCGGGGCCGCAGGGCGAGCGTGACGTCGGCCTCGCCGACGTCGAACTTCGCATCTTCGAAGCGGGGGGCGCCGAGCCGCTGGGTGGCGTTGTTGGAGCAGCCGTACCCCTCGGTGGGGACGCCCATGAAGTTGCGATCGTGCTTCTCGTCGTTGTCTTCGTCGTGGACGAAGGCCACCGCGAAGGTGCCCGAAGCGACGCCCGTGAAGGTGTGCGAGGCTTTGCCACCGCGAATCGGCACCACCGCCCTCTGCAGGGCCCTCTCGTGCTCGCCGGGGAACCCCTCGGCCGAAGAGAACAGAGACAGCCGCACGACGCCATCGTCGTTGCGGAGATCGGTGACCTCGACCACGAGGTCGGCGGCCGCGGCCGCTGCGACAATCCACGCGATCATGTGCGCCCGTGCTCCCACACCGAGTGCTTGGGGACCGCACAGGGTAACTCCACGCGAGGTGCCCTCGCACCCGGTAGCCGCTCGATCCCCCACCCCACGCGAAGGCCCCCCGCGTTCGCGCCATGGGGAGCCCGCATGAAGCAATCACCGAGCCAGGGAGGCACGCCGGTCCCGGAGCAGCAGCGCCGTGGCCGCCACGTACAGCGCCGCCACCAGGCCGATCACCGCCAACAGCGGAAGGTGCGGCGCGGGCACCGAGAACAGCGACACCTCGACCGGAAACCGCAGCTCCAGCCCCAGGCGCACCGACCACACCACGCTCATGACCGCACAGAACACGCCCGCTTCGGGGCTCGGCCGGCGGCTCAGCGCGAAGCTCAGCCCCCCGAACGCCAGCAGGAACGTGGCGATCGCGTAGGTGGCGAGGTCGAGGAAGTGCGCCCGCGTGGCCGGCGCGAGGGCCTCGACTACCGCCGGATCGTAGCCCCAGACCGGCATCGCCAGGTGCGCGAGCCCGATGCCCGTGACGAGCGCGCCGCCCGCGCGCAGCGCGACCGCCCACATCACGGCACCCCCCCCGAAGCCGCGAGGAACCGCTCGACGACCGCGAGCTCCTCCGGCGCGAACCCCTCGCGCAGCGCTCGATCGAAGCCCTCGACCATCTCCGCCACCTCTGCCGCGGTGGTCCGCCCCCGAGGACTGAGGGACAGAAGCACGGCCCGACCGTCGTCCGGATTCGGTGCCCGCTCCACCAGCCCCTCCCGTGCCAGGCGAGACGCGAGCGAGGCCGCGGCCGACATCTTGAGGCCCACCGCGCCGGCCAGACGCCCCACGGAGCACGGCTCCGACTCGGCGATCGCGAGGAGCGCGAGCGCCTGGGCGCCGTGCACCCCGACCACCCGCTCGGCGTGCGCCGCCGCCCGGGTGGTGATCTGGTGGCACGCAGCCTTCAGCAGCAGGAACAGGTTCGGGGTCGCGTCATTGGTCCGCATGCGGACAAGTTACACCGCATGCGGACCATGTGCCACTCGGGCGGGCGCATTCTCTCGCGCCGCGCTAGGGTTCGTCCGTCGGCAGCCCTCTTCGTGGGGCGGCCGGCCGGGGAGGAGCCACGAGGGCACTCCCTTGGGAGCGGGTGCCGTTCGCCCGCAGTCACGCTCCCCGACCGCGGGGGGCCCTTGAAAGAGAAGAATGTCCATGTCGAATAAGCTCTTTGTCGGTGGCCTGTCCTGGGACACGTCCGATCACTCCCTCGCCGAGGCCTTCAGCCACTACGGCGACGTCACCGACGCCAAGGTCATCACCGACCGCGATACCGGTCGTTCCCGGGGCTTCGGCTTCGTGACCTTCCGCAACGCCGACGACGCGGCCTCTGCCATGTCGGCGATGGACGGCGCCACGCTCGACGGCCGCTTTCGCCGGATGCCGGAACTGACGCCAAT
>CAYMSU010000216.1:0-10164 GCA_964393165.1 uncultured Enterobacteriaceae bacterium | reverse complement strand
GGGCGGCCGTGGAGCGGGCGTCGGTGTCGCGCGGGCCCTTCGCGCGCGACCGCACGGAGATGGAGGCGTCTGCGGCCTGCACCGCCCGGTGGGCGTCGGCCAGCCGCCGCCGGGCGGCTCGCTGCTGGCGATCGGCCTCCTCCAGGCGGCGGGCCTGCTCGAGCTGCTCCCGCGCGCGCTGGGCCTCGGCGTCGGCCCAGGGGCCCGGGAACAGGGTGGCGGTGGCGTGTTCCACCCGCACCACGGCGGTGGCCAGCTGCTCGAGCAGGGTTCGGTCGTGGCTCACCACCACGCCGATGCCGCGGAAGGTCGCCATGGCCTCGAGGATGAGCGCCTTGGTGGGCTCGTCGAGGTGGTTGGTGGGCTCGTCGAGCAGCCACACGAGGGGCTCCGCCGCCAGGGCGGCGCCGATCTGCCAGCGCTTGCGCTCGCCGGGCGACAGGCTCGGCCAGCGGTCGAGATCCGCGGGATCGAGCTGGAGGCGGCTCTGGAGCTCCCACGAGCGCTGTCCGGCCCACCCCCAGGCGAACGCCTGCACGCTGTCGTCGGGCTCGCCGACCTCCTGGCGGCACACGACGAGGCTGTCGGGCCCCTCGCGCCGCCCCGAGTCGGGCGCGAGCTCGCCGGCGAGGAGCCGCAGCAGCGTGGTCTTGCCAGCACCGTTGGGCCCGACGACGGCGGTGAACCCGACGGGGAGGTGGAGGTCGACCTCGGCGAGCACGGGCGCCTCTGCGGTGTAGCCGAAGGACACGCGCGACAATCGGAGGTGCAGGGGGGCTTCGGGCATCCGGTCCTGTAGCCGAGTCGCTATAGAAGACGCATGGACCCCGGCGACTCCGACCTGCTGCGCTGCCCGCTGTGCACGCGGGACGTGCCGGCGCGGCGGATGCAGCGCCATCACCTGCAGACGCGGGGCAAGGACAGGCACGACGTGGAGCTGATCTGCGCGGACTGTCACGCGACGATCCACGGGCTGTTCAGCAACCAGGAGCTGCGCGACGAGGCGCGTGAGCTGGACACGGTCGAGGGCCTGCTGGCGAACGAGGCGTTTGCCCGCGCGGCGCGGTTCTGGGCGAAGGTCTCGCCGCACCGCTCCCCCCGCAAGCGACCGAGCCGGGACCGCGGCCGGCGTTGACGGAAGAGGCGGCGGCTCAGGGACTGTCGGACGAGGTCTCGCCAGCTTCGTCCGGCGACCGGGGCACCCGATCCCGAACCCACTTCACTGCGGACGGAGCTCCTTGCAGGTGAATGGATCGATCTTCATGGATGAAGACGCGCACGTTTCCGAAGGGTGTCCGCACGACGTGGAGCCCGGGCGGGCGTCCCGTCAGCGCAGCAGTCTTGGCAGGCATGGGAGTGCCGGGGGGAGTGGAGGAAGGAAGACGATCAGTTCGATCTGAGGGGAGCGTACCTCGGACCGGGATCTAATGAAACCCCTTCATGGATCTTTTTCCCGAGGGGGTGAGAACGACCTTCCGAAGACTGCTTACGGAGGAAGTCCGAGTTGCGGCTCAGGTGCCCGACAGGAGCGCTGCGCGAGGGTCCGGACCGTCCAGAGCGGCGCGAACCTCGGCGATGTCGAGCCCCTGGCCCGTGGCTCCGGGGGCTCCGGCAGTCCCTGCGCGGGCCGGCTCGGCCCGATCGGTCACCATGTGCAGACCGACGACCGAGAGGTCGAGCTCGCTGAAGAGGGGGATTCCGTCCCACTCCTCGAGCGTCGAGACGTCGTAGTGCAGGTCGGACCCTCCGTCGGGGGCCGGCCGGAGACGCGCCAAGGCGATGCTCACTCCCGAGAACGGATTGGTATGGCCGAGCATGTACAGCCGAAGGGGCCGTGCGGTGCTGGCGAAGCCTCGGACCTCGTGGGGGGGCGGCCCGTCGGCCACGGGACACACGGGCGCGTCGGACGGCAGGCCCTCGAGCTCCAGGACGGCAAAGGGGCTCAGCCAGTTGTTGTGACCCCAGCGCACGCGCGCCGGAAACGGGCCCCGGAGCTCGGGCGAAGCAAGGTCGAAGACCACCTGGAGCGGCGCGGTGCCGATCTCGGGCAGGTTGCTCCCGCCGGCAAGGAACCATCGGGCGTCTCCGGCCTCGGGCAGCAGGTCTCCCGCTCGCACGAGGAATCCGGTGCCCAGACGGGCGATGCCCGACTCGATGGCGCCTACGCTGCGCGCCCGCCGCAGGAGGCCCTCCAGCGCCTCGACGGGGTGAAGCCCCTGGCCGCCCTCGACCGCGGCCTCGACGTGGGGCCACTCCCCGAGCGCCGCTCTCGCGATGCCCAGTCCCTCGAAGCGGGCGGCCGTGGTGTCGGATCGTCGCAGCTCGAGTTGGCCTCGCTCGCGACCGAGGAGCGCCGCCTGCAACACCGACACGAGCTGCGCCGGCGCGGGATCGTCGAGCTGGTCGACCTGCCACAGCTCCCGGAGCTGCGAGATCGCGCGGTTGATGTCGTAAGGGGTGACGTCGGGGTGGGTGGCCATGCGGGCGTACCGCTCGGCCGCGGCAGGCCACTCCTCGAGCGCCACGTGGGCCTCGGCCGCGGCGCCGAGCTGCCGATGGGGGGCCTCGGGCCCTGTCTGCTGGACGACCTCCCGTGCGGCGGCCCGGAAGTCGAAGTAGGGCGCGCCGGTTCCCGGCATCTTCCGGCTGAGCGCCTGCAGCGCGATGGCGTTGCTGCCGATGTCCCCCGGCGCCTCCGACGCCCGGCGCTCGGGGCCCAGCGCCGCCACGTAGTGCCGAAGGGCCTCCGCGAGGGAGCGGCGGGCCGCTACCTCGCGCGCCGCCTGGCGGTTGCGCACGAACATCTCCTTGTGGACCTGGCCGAGGAGCTGGCTCGCCTCCCGATACTTCTGCTCATGGATCGGGTACGCCTGCAGGGCCTCTTCGAGCAGCATGCGCGCCAGCCGGAAGTTGCCGAGATCGATGAGGGCCTGGGCGTAGTACTTCCGGATCACGGAGTGCCGGCCGAGCCCGCTCGCCTCGCTCGCCCACAGATACGTGTCGGCGATGTCGCGGACCGCCTCGTAGCGATGGGCGTTCCGGAGCAGCTGCAGCGCGTCTTCGATGTCGTACTTGGGCACCTCCCGATCGCCTCCGCGGCTGAGGCGGGCGACGAGCTGGCGCACGATGTCGCGGACCTCCTGACCCTGGTCGACGGCGCGCACGAGGGCGTCGAGGAGGGGTCGGACGGGAGAGGTGGGCGCCGGCGCCCTGGGCCCCTCGCGCCCCGTGGCCCCGGTCTGGAGCAGCCGCTCGAGCCCCTGAAAGGCCTGCGCCAGCTCTTCGGGATCGGTTGCGTCGACGACGCGGGGCGGAGTGGGAACGCCGAAGCCCAGCGGAGGCTTCGCGTTCTCGCCGATCAACACGGGGTAGAGGGCCTTGTCCTCGCGCAGCGCTCGGAGCTGTTCGTGCCGCTCGTGGCCCACCCCGGCGGGTGACTCCGACCACAGCGCGACCACGATCCGGCTGCCCTCGAGTCGCCGCTCGACCACCGCGCTGGGCTGCTCGTGTCGCTCGGCGAGGCTCTCGACGAAGACCTGGTGACCCCGGGCCTCCAGGTAGCGCGCGACGGCCGCGGCCGAGGCCGCACCCGCCGCATCGCGGGAGTAGCTGATGAAGATTTCCGTCATGGCTTCCTCGACCCGAGGGACGCCGCGGGCATTCCGGGGGGCCTCGTGCCGCACCCTTCGCGACGGCGGCGCGGACGCGGTGGGCCTATGCTGGGACAATGGAGCACGCAACCGCGGAACGGCGCATCAATCGCGCAACGTTGACCTCAAGTGGCCTCGCTCTTGACCCCGTGACGTCAATTGGATAGTCGGGCGCGCATGGCCTTCGAGTTCGACAGATCCCGCTGGCGCGAGCTGCTGAGGAAGCTGCAAACGAACGCGAAGGAGGTCGCGGGGATGTTCCCCCCCGAGGCGTCGACGGATCCCAGCGTGGTGTCCCGCAAGGTCAACCGCAGGGAGCCGGTCTCCGAGGAGTGGCTGGGCCGCCTTCTGGCCGTGCTGAACAAGCGGGCGGAGAAACACAAGCTTTTGCCGGTCGTCCCCGAGGACTTCGGGTCGTACACCGCCGATGAAGGCCCCGGGGGCGTGGCAGGGAACGACAGGGTGGTCCAGCGACTCGAGGCCGCGGGCGCCTCGGGCACGATCTCGGTGATCCTGCCGCTGCAGGGGGAGCCGCCGCTTGCCGAGGAGGTGGTCGCCGTCCTTCGCCGGCTTGCGGGCCAGGATCGGCCGGTCCGGAGGGTTCTTGTGAGCCCTGCGTCGGGGGCGCGCCCCCCCGAGCGCCCGCTGGCGGAGCTGGAGACCTACTTCCTACCTCCCGACCGGACGGACCTCGTACCCTGGCGGGGGCTCACGCTGGTGCTCACGGGCGGCGCGGCGCCCGTGGTGCTCGAGCTGCGGCGTCTCGACACGTCTCCGGACCCCGTGTGGCTGCCGCTTCCGGCGGATGAAGCCGAGCAGTTCGCGACGGAGCTGTTCGATGCGCTCGAGCCTGTGCCGGGGCTCTGGGACCTCCAGAATCGCCTGGACTCGCCCGTCCAGCGCACCTATCGCTCCCACGTTCATGGCCGGGAGCAGCGGGAGCAGGCACGGGACGTGTTGAACTCGTGGGATGCGTTCACCTGGGTGTTCAGGGACCATCAAGCGCGCTGGTGGACGCGGCTGGCGCACGGCGCTGCGAGTCCGGTGCTGCGAATCCTCGACGTGGGGAGTGGTGATGGCCACACCACCCAGGAGATCGTCCACACGGTGTTCACGGAGGCACAGCGGATCAGGGTCCCCGGCTCGGTTCGCCTCACCTCCGTGGAGCCCACGGTGATCAGCCGTCGGGACTGCTCCGATCTGCTCACGGATCCCGCCACGCATCGGGTGAGCTCCACGCTGGAGGATCTGGCGCTCCCGCCCAACGGCTTCGATCTGGTCCTGGCGGTCCACTCGCTCTACCTGACCGATCCGAGCTACCTACGACGCGTGTACCACCAGCTGAGCGATCGGGGGGTCGCGGTGATTCTGCTCGCCTCGGAGGTCGGCAACGTCGTGAGCGCGATGTCTCACGCGGTCGACGAGTGCCTGGTGGCGTCAGATCCGACGTATGCGCCCTTCCAGAGCCCCTACCCCGGGAAGAGTGCGACCAAGTCAACGCTCCGGGCCTACGCCGAAGACTACCAACAAGAAGCCGACGAGCTCCTCGGCGACGCGGTTCACGTCGTGCGGAGCGAGCCGAGCGCAGCGTACGCGCTCGACCAGCTGGTGCAAGACGAGTCCCAGCTGACACCGCTCGGCCTCACCCTGGCTCGCCTGGTCTCGGGGTCCCTGCTGCACGATGATGACTTGCACTCCGAGATCCCGTCAATCTTGCGGAGGAATTGGGGCGTCGTGAGCAAGGACGGCATCGTCGACAACGCGAGCGTGGGCCTCGTCGTCTTCAAGGACGAGGTTCGAGCTGCCCACCGGGCCCGCCTCCAGGAGCTGCTAGACCTGCAACGTTGACGTCGATCGACCCAAGAGAAAAACGCTTTGGAGCACTGGAATCGGCTCCTCCGGGTCATGATCACCCCCGAGGAGGTCGAGATGTTCCAGATGTGGCTTGCCTGCTGCTGGTGCCTCGCCAGCGCGCGGGGGAAGGAGGTCGCCGAGCTCGCCCAGACCGAGGTATGGGTCCAGCACCTCGTGAAGATCGCAGAGACCCGGGGACAGGCCGCGATGCCCAAGACGGGGATGCCCTGCAGCGTGCTCGTCGCCGAGCTGACGGTCGTGGTGACGGGCCTTGAGGGCCACCCCGACTTCACGCGCGGGAGCCCGTGGTGGAGGGTCGCGATGACCCGCACCGGCTACGACTACGCCGCCCTCGATGCGGTGAACGAGGTGCTCACCGAGGCGGGGGCCCCGTTCGTGCACCTGCCCGAGCTTCGCACCGTGGAGCAGGCGCTCCGGGAGCTGAAGCCCGACCAGGCCTACGTCGTGCAGGGATGGCGTCGGAACCGCACCGGCCACGTCTTCGTCCTCCTCGTGCGGCAGGGAGGCACCCACGGCTACGTCCTCGAGTCGTCGAAGGACCACGGCGTGCGCCTCGGCGGCCGTCTCGTGCGGGGCATGCGGACACTGCCGCCTCCCCAGCGGCTGTCGTCCGCGCTCCGGGAGTATGACGCCGGGGTCGGCTACGTCCCCCTGCTCCTTCCGCGTACGGCCGGTCGCTCCCGGTGACGTACACTCCCTCGGGGGCCGGATGCGACGCGGGATCCTCGTGGTGCTCGGCTCAGTCGTGCTCGTCCTGCTGGGCCTCGGCCTGGTCCAGGGCACCCGCCTCCTCCCAGCCGCGCCCCGGCCCCGTGCCGACGTCGACGTGCTCCACACCGCGCTCTACGTCGACGTCGCCGCCCGGCGGGCCACCGCCCGGATCACCCTCGCCCCCGGGCCCGCCGGAGGCACCCTCGAGGTCGGCGATCTCGAGATCGCCTCCGTGCAGCGCGACCGGCGGCCGCTCGCCTTCCAGCGCGAGGGCGAGCGCCTGCACCTCGCGCTGCCCGCCACCACCGCCCCCGTCACCGTGGAGATCGCCTACCGGTACCAGCGCCACGACGACGTGCAGGGCGCCGGCTACTCCTACACCCACCTGTGGCCCGACTACTGCGGCCGGCTGTTCCCCTGCCACAGCCACCCCGCCGACGGCCTGCGCTTCACGCTCGAGGTCGAGGGCGTGCCCGACGGCCAGCGGCTCGTGGCGCCGCGCCGCATCGACCTCGACGTCCCCGCCTATATGATCGCGTGGACGTGGGGCGAGCTCGAGGCCGTCCCCATCGGCGAGACCCGCTCCGGTCTCTCCGTCCGCGCCTTCGTGCCCGCCGCGGAGGTCGCCGCCGCGCGCGCCGCCATGGCCCCGCTGCCCGCGGCCCTCGACTTCCTCGAGGACACCCTCGGCGCCTACCCCTTCGGCGAGGAGCTCGGGAGCGTCTGGGTGCCCTGGCCCGAGGGTACCGCCTGGGGCGGCATGGAGCACCACCCGTTCTCCCACGTGCGCAGCGACGTCTTCGACGTGCCCGGCATCCACGTCCACGAGGCGGCCCACGGGTGGTTCGGCAACGCCGTGCGGATCGCCTGCTGGGAAGATCTCGTGCTGTCCGAGGGCGTCACCAGCTACCTCACGGGTCGGGCGCTGGAGGCCGCGGGCCACCCCGCGGCCGAGGACTACTGGCGCGATCGGCGCGTCTACGTCACGCGCGCCGACGAGCAGGACGCTCTGCCCGTGTGGACCGACGCGTGCACCGCCACCGACCCTCGCGACGCCGTGTCGATCACCGGGCAGTACGGCTTCGGCCCGCTGTTCTTCCGGGCCCTCGAGCACGAGGTCGGCAGGGACCGCCTCGATCAGGTGCTGCGCGACTTCTATGCGGCCTACCGGGGTCGCGCCGCGCGACTCGACGACCTGCTCCGCCAGCTCGAGCGCGACGCGGGCTTCGACGCGCGCGCGTGCGCGGCGCGGATGCTCCGTGAGCGCGAGCTCCCGCCCGACGCGCTCGGCTGTCCGACGGACTGACGCGTCAGGCGCCCGGCGGGGCCTGGAGCGCCGCCACCGCCTCGGCGACCGGGACCTCGCCCGACGTGAGCTCGAACATGCTCCCCGAGGCCGCGCCGCGGACCGCGCACTGCGCCACCACCTGGGCCACGTCGGCGCGGGGCACGCTCCCCGGGGGCAGCACGGCCCCGACCGACACGTGGCCGGTGGGGTCGTCGTCGGTCAGCATGCCCGGCCGCACCACCGTGAAGTCCAGCGACGAGGCCAGCAGGTAGTCGTCGGCGGCCCGCTTGGCCACGAGGTAGGGCTGGAGCGCCGACGGGCCCTGCAGCGGATCGCGGGTCCCCATGCTGCTGACCATCACGAACCGGGTGGCCGCGGAGGCCTCGGTGGCGCGGATCGCCCGGTGCGCCCCCCACAGGTCCACGAGCAGCGTCTTGTCGAGGCCGGTGGACGCCCCCGAGCCGGCGCTGAACACTACTGCGTGCATGCCTTCGAGCGCGTGCTCGAAGGCGCCCACGAGGTCGCCGATGACAACCTCCGCGCCCAGCGCCTGGAGCGCCTCCCGCTGGTCCTCCGCGCGCACCATGGCGCGCACGTGGACGTCCTCCTCAAGGTCGAGCCGGGCGACCACCTGGCGCCCGATCTGTCCGTTGGCCCCGATCACGAGTACCCGCATGCCTTTCCCCCTTTCGCCGAGCCTAGGGTGCAGGCCGACGATGGCAACCCTCGACCCTGGGCCGAGGACTCAGAACCCGCGGGTCACGCTCGCGATCCAGGCGTAGAGCGAGCGGGGCAGGAACGGGCCGTCCGCCGCCACGAGCACCACGCAGGGCTCGCCGCGGTCGATCACCTGCCGGTGCACCCCCTCCTCGTCTCGCGCACAGACGTCTCCGCGCGTGTAGTGGCCGGAGTCGTCGGTGAACCCGCCGGTGAGCACCAGGGTCGTCTCCCGGCCGACGTGCTGGTGCGGCGGCACCACCCCGCCGTCGGCGAGCTGGAACAGCCGGGCGGGCATGCCCTCGTGCGTGACGGGCACGGGCACCTCGTGGACCCCGGGGAACCGCCACCGCCAGCGCAGCGCCGAGAAGGCGCCCACGTGGGCGGCCAGCGGCGCGGGCAGGATCCCGTCCGGATCTCCGGTGAGCGGGGGCGCCGGAGGCACGGCCTCGTCGAGCCGCGCGAGCGTGGCCGCCCGAACGTGGGCCGACACCTCGCCCGGCGGCGCGTCGTGGAGCAGGGCACCGCCCGCGGCCTCCGCTGCGGCCACCCGCGCTCGGCAGACCGGGCACAGCACGAGGTGGCACGCCACCACGAGCGCGTCGGGCGGCGAGGCCGCCCCGGCCGCGTACTCAAGGATGAGATCGTCGGGGAGGTGGTGATCGATCACGGCTTCCTCCCGAACATGCCCCGAAGCCGCTGGAAGGCCAGCCGCACGCGCGACTTGACCGTGCCCAGGGCCAGTCCCCCCTCGGTGGCGATGGCCCGGAGCGTCTTGTGCTCGTAGTACGCCGCCCGCAGGATCTGTGCCTGCTCCTCGGGGAGGTCACCCAGGGCGTCGCGGACCTGCTCGGCGAGCTGCCGCTGCGCCACCTCGTCGTCGGCGAGCGGGACCTCGGCGTCGACCCAGGCCGGGTCGAGTGACTCCACGCGGGCCCGCACCGCAGGCCTGCGCAGGTGGTCGATGCGGGCGTTCCGCGCGATGGTGAACAGCCAGGCGGTCGCGGAGGCGCGACGCGGATCGAACTGGTCGGCCCGCCGCCACACCCGGAGCATCACCTCCTGGACGAGCTCGTCGCGAACGCCCGGGTCCAGGCCACCCCGCGCGAGCACCCCCGCGATGCGCGGGGCCATGCGGTCGAACAGCTCGGCGAACGCCGCGCGGTCTCGCGCGGCTACGCGCTGGAGGAGGGACTCCAGCGAGGAGCCGCCAGGCGGGTCGGACCGATCCATCGGCACGCGCGTAACCGCCTCCCTCACTGCGCGACGTCAGCGTCCAGCTCCTGGGCGAGCCGCGGGTCGAGCCGCGCCACGTCTGGGTGAAGCGTGCGGAGGCGGGCAAGCGTGCGCTCGAGCTGATCACGGTCCCCCTGGGCGGCTGCGAGGAGCGCCCGGTGCAGGTGGAGCTCCGGATCGGGCGTGCCGAGCGCGAGCGCCTGGTCGCTGGCCGCGGCGGCCTCGTCGAGGTGGCCCAGCCGCCACAGCGCCAGCGCGAGGGTGTCCAGGTGAGCGATGGTGGGGCGGGCCTCGGCGAGCGGCGTGACGAGGGCCAGCGCGCGCTCGGGCTGCTCTCCCCGCCGGGCGAGGTCGCGAGCCAGCGCGAAGGGAGCGTCGTCGGCCAGGACCTCCGCGCGCGTCCGCGCCTCGGCCGCGGCGTCCGCGTGGCCCTGCGCCTCCTGCCACGCGGCGAGCGTGAGCAGCGCGGCCACCTCCGGGCGAGCCTCGACGAGCGCGGCCTGCGAGGCGAGCGCCCCCTCGTGATCGCCGTCGGCCCACTGCAGGCGCGCCAGGAGGGCCTGCGCCGGGGGATACCCCGGGACCAGCGCGTCGGCCGCCGCCAGCGCGCGCCGGGCGCGGTCGTCGGCGCCTCGACGCCAGTCCATCGTCGCGAGGTCGACCAGGCAGAACGCGGTCGCCTCCGGC
>CAYMSU010000215.1:0-10186 GCA_964393165.1 uncultured Enterobacteriaceae bacterium | reverse complement strand
CGTCCAGCGCCGCGAGGCGCTCGTCGAGCTCGGCTCGAACCTGCTCGAGGTCTGCGAGACGGGCGGTCAGTCGAGCCTCGGCCTCCCGCAGATCCGCCTCGCGGGTCTGCAGCGAGCTCTCCCGGCGCTCCAGCGCCCGCTCGCGGGCGTTGAGCCGTCCGGCCAGCTCCTGCAGGCCGCTCCCGGTCGCGCGCCGGGTGCCGATGGCCCCTGGAGCCGCGCCCTCGGCGAAAGCGAGCGCCCCGCTGCCGAGCAGGGCACCGACGAGCACGGCGATGACGAGGCGGCCCTTCACGACGCGCCTCCCCGGCGGCGCCACGACAGCAGCCCGACCTCGTCGAGCTGGCGCTGGTCTCGGCGCTCGGCGCGCTGCGCGTCGCGGGCGAGGAAGTGGTCGGCGAACTTCTCCGTGGTCTCGACCTGGCGCGCGGCCTGGAGCAGCTCGTGGCGCCGAGTCTCGACGTCGTCGGCCAGCGTGTCGGCGGTGGCCTGCAGGCGGCGGCGCAGCATCTCCTGACGCAGCGAGAAGCTGTGCCGGCGCACGAGCTCGTCGGCAGAAGAGGCGTCGCTCCGCAGCGCGCCATCCCTCGCGTCGTGGCAGGCCTGCAGCTCCACGTGGTGCGCGTGCAGGTCGTGCCTCGCCGTCTGCAGACGCTGCTGCGCCTCGTCCTGGCGGAGCCGCTGAATGCGCGCGAGTCGCTGTAGTATCCGGTGCATCGTGCCCGTCCCGACTTCGCCCGAGCCCATCGGACCACCCGAGTCGTGACTTGAGCCCGCCTTGCCCACATCGTGCTCAACCGCCGCGGACCGCAGCCGATGGCAGCCGCGAAGCGGACTTCACACCAGGAGGCCCCTGTGCGCATCGAGGTCCCGGTCGGCGACGTGGTCGACCGCATCACCATCCTCCGCATCAAGGAGGCCCGCATCGCCGACGCCGCCAAGCGGGCGAACGTCCGCCAGGAGCTCGCCGCCCTGCGCGCTGCGTGGGAGGGCTCGGGGCTGCCCTGGCCCGAGGCCCGCGCCGAGGAGCTCCAGCAGGTGAACGAGACGCTGTGGGACGTGGAGGACGCCCTGCGCCGGCACGAAGCCGCCGGCGACTTCGGGGCCCGGTTCGTCGAGCTCGCCCGCGCGGTCTACCACACCAACGACCGGAGGGCGGCGCTCAAGCGGGAAATCAACCTGCAGACCGGGTCCGTCCTCGTCGAAGAGAAGGCCTACGTCGCCTACTGAGGCCACGCCGCCGACCGCTCCTCCGTCGCCTGCCAAGGAGGCCACGATGCCGCTGACCGCCCCGGCGCCCCCCCAGCGCGCACAGAACGCGACCACGGGCCTCCGGCTGAACCTCGGCTGCGGCATGCGCCCGCAGCCTGGGTTCGTGAACGTCGACGTGGAGCCGGCGTGCTCTCCCGACGTGGTGTGCGACCTCGAGGAGCGCCCGTGGCCGTTCGCCGACGACAGCGTGGTCGAGGTGCGCATGGCCCACGTGCTGGAGCACCTGGGACAGGATCCAAGCGTGTTCCTCGGGATCTTCCAGGAGCTCTACCGGGTCTGCCGGCACGACGCGACCGTCGACATCCGGGTGCCCCATCCTCGGCACGACGCGTTCCTGGCTGACCCCACCCACGTGCGACCGGTCACCCTCGACACGCTCGCGATGTTCAGCCGGCGACAGTGCATGCGCTGGCAGCGCGCGGGCTACGCCAACACCCCGCTCGCGCTGTACCTCGACGTCGACTTCGAGGTGGTCGCCACCGAGCTCGTGCTGTCACCCCGGTGGCAGACGCGGCTCGACCGGGGGGAGGTGGACGACGCCGCGGTGAAGGAGGCCGCCCGAAGCCAGCTCAACGTCGTGGAGGAGATCCGGGCCACCCTGCGGGTGTGCAAGGACTCCCCGCTTGCCCTCGCGCGGCGCTGCCTGGCCTCGGGCGATCCGAGCGGCTGCGTGGACGCCGCGCTCGCGGGCGTCGACGCCGACCCCGAGGACGCGGCCCTGTGGCACGTCCTCGGCGCGGGCATGCTCCGGCAAGGCCAGCTCGAGGGGGCCGAGCTGGGCTTCCGGCGCGCGCTGGCGCTGGCGCCCGAGAAGCCCGACTACTGGGCGGACCTCACGGTGGCCCTGCGCCAGCGGGGGGCACTCGACGAGGCGATGGGCGCCGTGCGCATGGCGCTGGATCTGGCCTCGGAGCACCCCACGGCCCGCAGCCACCTCGCAGGGCTGCTCGCGGAGAGCGGCGACTACGCGCAGGCGGTCGAGACGTCGGCGCGGCTGGTGGACGACTACCCCGACAACCCGGGGTTCCGCACGAACCACGGCACCTTCCTGCGGCAGGCGGGCCAGGCGCACGCCGCCCTCCTGCACCTGCGGGCGGCGCACGCGGCGGCCCCGGCGCACCCCTCCACCGCGTGGAACCTCGCCCTCGGGCTTTTCCAGGCGGGCCGGTACCGGGAGGCGTTCCCGCTCGCGGAGGCCCGCTACCGCCGCGAGGGGGTGGACACGCCGCCCTGGGCCGATCGCATGTGGGACGGCACCCCCGCGCCGGGCGCCACGCTGCTGCTCGAGACGGAGCAGGGCTTCGGCGACGCGCTGCAGTTCGTCCGCTTCGCGGAGCAGGCGGCGCGCGGCGGTGCCCACGTCGTGGTCCGGGCCCCCGCACGGCTCGTGCCGCTGCTGTCGACGGCGCCCGGGGTAGCGGCGGTCGTGCCCCGGGAGCAGGAGGTCGACTACGACCACATCGCCTACCTGATGAGCGTGCCCGCGCGCCTTGGGCTTGGCCGCGACGACGTACGGCGCGCAGGCGCATACCTGCGAGCGGATCCGTCGCGCGCATCGCGCCTGCTCCAGACACTTCCCGAGGCCCACGAAGGCCGGGTGCGGATCGGGGTCGCGTGGCAGGGCAACCCCGACCACGAGCGGGATCGGCACCGGTCGTTCCCGCTGCGCGCACTGGCCCCGATCGCAGCGCTCCCCGGCGTGGTGCTGGTCAGCCTGCAGCGGGGCCCGGGGGCGGAGCAGCGCGAGGAGGCCGGCTTCTCCGTCCACGAGCTGCCCGCGGATCTCGACGCCGACGGGGCCTTCCTCGACACGGCGGCGCTCCTCGACCAGCTCGACGCGGTCATCGCCTGCGACAGCGCGGTGGCCCACCTCGCGGGGGCACTGCACCGGCCTTGCCTGCTGGCGCTCGACGCCGCACCCGACTGGCGGTGGGAGCAGGACGCCCCCACCACTCCCTGGTACGCGCGCCACACGCTGTTTCGCCAGCCCACGGATCGCGCTGGCGACTGGGCGATCGTGTTCGAGGCGATGGCCGCTCACCTGCGGGGGGTCCACGGTCTATGATGGCCTCCGCAGCCCGGAGTGCCGATGTTGACCACCCTGCTCGCCGCCTCCCTCGCCACCAGCTCCGCCTTCGCCGGCGGGCGTGACGCCGTCAGCCTCATGGTGGGCACGTCGACGGCCTTCGATGACGATCCCGCCACCCTGCGCCTGTCGTTCCGGGGCGAGCTCGGGCTGCGCGAGGGCAAGCTGCTCGGTGCCTACCTGCTCCTGCCCGTCACGCTGTCGTGGCAGGGGGAAGACAGCGTGGGGCTGCAAGTCGACCGCACGCTGGTGGAGGTCCCGATCTCCCTCCGTGCTCGGCTGCTCCCCAACGGCCCCCTCCGGATCTACGGCGACATCGGGGTGGGCGCGGCCTTCGGCAGCGGCTGGATCGTGCGCGACCCCGACGCGGGCATCGTGTGGATGAGCCGGCTCGCGCTGGGGGCGGAGTTCGGCGACGCCGACAAGTGGATGATCGGGCTCGAGCCCTTCAGCGGCGCCACGTACGGCGCGCTGGCCGACTCCGGCGACCGCCTGCGCGGCCGCTACGGGCTCATGGTGGGGATCGTGGTCACCCTCTAAAGTCGGCCGCGGGGTGACCGACTGAGGGGTCCGCACCGGAGTCCGGTTCCCCATGCCCGAGTGGCTGCAGCGCCTCCGATCCCAGGGTGATGCCCTGCTGGCCATTGGCCTGTTCGGGCTGCTGGGCATCATGGTGGTGCCGCTGCCGCCGGTCGTCCTGGACATGCTGCTGGCGGGCTCCATCTGCCTGTCCCTGCTGCTCTTCCTGGGCGCCCTGTACGCCAAGAAGGCCGTCGAGTTCAGCGTGTTCCCCACCCTGCTCCTCGTCGCGACGGTCTACCGGCTCGCGCTGAACGTGGCGAGCACCCGCCTGATCCTGCTCCACGGCGGCGACGGGTCCGCCTCCGCGGGGCGGGTCATCGAGACGTTCGGCCAGTTCGTGGTGGGGGGCAACTTCATCGTGGGCGCGGTGGTGTTCACCATCCTCGTGCTCATCAACTTCGTCGTCATCACCAAGGGTTCGGGCCGCATCGCCGAGGTCGCCGCGCGGTTCACCCTGGACGCGATGCCGGGCAAGCAGATGGCGGTCGACGCCGAGCTCAACGCGGGCCTCATCGACGAGCGAGAGGCGCGGATCCGGCGCGACGAGATCGCGCAGGAGGCCGACTTCTACGGCGCGATGGACGGTGCCTCGAAGTTCATCCGCGGCGACGCGATCGCCGGCATCGTGATCACCATCGTCAACATCGTGGGCGGCGCGCTGATCGGCACGTTCCAGCAGGACCTCGCGCTGTCCGAGGCCGCAGCGACGTACACCATCCTCACCATCGGGGATGGGCTGGCCGGGCAGGTCCCCGCGCTCATCGTGAGCACCGCGGCGGGACTCCTCACCACCCGGGTGGACGACAACAGCGCGCGCGACCTGCACGCCCAGATCTCGCAGCAGCTGCTCGAGAACCCCCGCGTGCTCGCGGTGGGGGCGGCGATGCTGGCCGGCCTCGCGCTCATCCCCGGCCTGCGAATGCCCTTCCTCCTCGCCGCGGCGGGGGTGGGCGGGCTCGCCTGGCAGATGCGCAACGTGCAGCCCGGCGACCGCGCCGCAAAGGCGGCGGCCCCCAAGCGCACCACGGAGACCCGCCCAGAGGACCTGCTGCCGCTCGAGCCCCTCGCGATCGAGGTCGCGGTCGACCTCGTGTACCTCGTGGACGAGCGCGAGGGCGGCGAGCTGCTCAAGCGCATCCAGAAGGTCCGCACGCAGTTCGCCAAGGAGTCGGGCCTGGTGCTGCCCCCGGTCCATCTCAGGGACAACCTCGACCTGTCCAACGGGGGCTACCGGATCCTGCTGCGTGGCGAGCGCATCGGTGAGGGTGCAATCCAGCCACGGGCGCACCTCGCGCTCGACCCCGGCACCGCGACCGCGGAGATCGAGGGCGTGTCCACGGTGGACCCCGTCTTCCAGATGCAGGCGTACTGGATCCCCAACCGGACCGTGCTCGACGCCCAGGCCAAGGGCTACACCGTGGTGGACGCGCCGACCGTGCTCACCACGCACCTCGTCGAGCTGATGACGACCTACGGGCACGAGCTGTACGACGCGAGCCAGCTCGACGCGGCGCTGGAGCGCGTGCATACCCACGCCCCGAAGCTCGTCGACGACCTCACCCCCGACCCCCTCCCCCGCACCGCGCTGCTCCGCGTGTTCCGCAACCTGCTTCGCGAGAACCTGTCGGTGCGCGACACCCAGACCATCCTCGAGGCCCTGGCGGAGTTCGCGCCGCGGTCCCGGGAGCCCGACGTGCTCACCGAGTTCGTGCGCCAGCGCCTCGCGCGGCACATCACGGGTCGGTTCTCGGACAAGGGCATCGTGCGGATGGTCTCTTTCGGCCCGAAGGCCGAAGACGCGCTCCTGCGGAGCCTGCAGGCGCCCGACGGGGGCCAGCCGCAGCTCAACCTCGACCCGCAGCACGCCCGCGCCATGCTCGTGGGCCTCAAGGAGCAGGTCGAGGGCTATACCGGGCCCGGTCAGGCGGTCGTCCTGGCGCCGCCGCTGGCACGCAGCGCGCTCCGCCGGATGCTGGAGCGGGTGCTTCCGCGAGTCCCTGTCCTGTCTTCGGCAGAGCTGCTGCCGGAGGTGGAGGTTCGACCGGTAGGGCGCGTGGAGCTGCCCTAGCGCGGGGTCCGCGCCCGGCCCCGCCGCCTCAAGTTTCTTGAGAGCCGGACCGATCGGTAGCGCACGACCACGGAGCTCCGAGTGACCGGTGCGCGCGCGTACGAGAGCGCAGGCCCTCCCCGCCTCGTCGAGGACATGACGAGGGAGCAGATCTGCGCCAAGTACCACGACAAGGTGTTTCTCGTCGCGCGCCGTATCCATGAGCGCCTGAGTCGCAACGCGACCGTGCAGATCGACGACATGGTCGCCTGGGGGGCCATCGGCCTCCTCGAGGCGTTCGAGCGCTACGACGCGAGCAAGGGGGTGCGGTTCTCGACCTATGCCGAGCACCGCATCCGGGGCACCATCTATGACGCCCTCCGCGCGCGCGACACCTCCACTCGGCGGCGCCGGGACCTCGCGAAGCGGATCGAGGCCGCCCGCCAGCGACTCCTGCGTGCCAAGCAGCGCGAGCCCGTGCCCGAGGAGGTCGCGGCCGAGCTCGGCATCGACCTCGAGAAGTACTGGTCGGCGATCGACGCCACCAAGCAGATCACGGTGGTGAGCTACGACACCCCCGACGAGGAGGGCCGTCCGCTGATGGACGTGCTCTCCGACCCGGGCGCGTCGAGCGCGGAGCAGCGGGTGCTCGCCGAGCAGGTCCGCGCCGAGCTTCGCAAGGCGATCACGGAGCTCCCCGAGCGCCAGCGTCACTGCCTGATGATGTACTACGACCGGGAGATGTCGCTCGCCGAGATCGGCGCCGTGTACAGCGTCTCCGTCTCCCGGATCAGCCAGATTCTCACCGAGGCCAGGACGCGTCTGCGGCGACGACTCAAGTCGGTGGTCGACCCGGCCGATCTGGAGGGTGCCGTCTAGCGGCGGCCCGCGTTTTCTCTCTCTGTGCTCTGTTCTCTCGGAGACTGTGTTGGGTCACGAGCTCTACTCTGCCCTCTCGGGTGCCTTCGGCGCGCTTCGCCGGATGGACATCGTCGCGAACAACCTCGCCAACGTGACCACGAGCGGCTTCAAGCGCGAGCGCATCGCGATGGAGGCGACAGGTCCGGATGGCGCGTACGCGCGCGTGGCCGACGGGATGTACGACCCCCGGGACGGCACCACGCGGTCCACGGGCAACCCGCTGGACGTCGCGCTGCAGGGCCCCGGCTTCCTGGTGGTGCAGGACCGCGTGGCGGGCCGCGGCACGCTGCTCACGCGGGACGGCGAGCTTCGGCTCGAGCCGCGGACCGGTGTGCTCCAGACGTCGACCGGCGCCGCGCTCCTCGGCACCCAGGGGCCCATCGCGGTGCCCCCGGGCGAGTCCGTGCGCATCGACGAGGACGGCCGCGTGTGGGCGAGCGAGACCGGCCTGCTCGACCAGCTGCGGGTGGAAGACGCCGCGGTGGAGCCGCTGGGCGACAACCTCTGGCGACCGCTCGGGCCGTCGCGGGACATCCCGCCGAAGCTCGTGCCCGGGGCGCTCGAGCAGTCCAACGTGCAGGCCACGGTGTCCATGGTCGAGCTCATCGAGGCCAGCCGGACCTTCGAGATGCTCCAGAACGTCATGCGGACGTCCGACCAGCTCGACGACCGGCTCAACGACTTCACGAGAGGGGTCAGATGAAAGCGCTCCAGATCGCCGCATCGGGCATGACCGCCCAGCAGACACGCATCGACGCGGTCGCCAACAACCTCGCGAACGTGAACACGACGTCGTTCAAGAAGTCGCGGGCCAGCTTCCAGGACGTCTTCTACCAGGAGCTCGGCGGAGGCGCGCGCGGCGCCCGGGCCGATCTGGGCGGGGGAACCCGGCTGTCCGGCCTCGTGAAGAACCACCGCCGCGGCACGATCCAGCAGACGGGCGACCCCATGCACATCGCGCTGGCGGGGCCCGGGTTCCTGCGGCTCGAGGATCCGCAGGGCAACCCCGTGTACACCCGCGATGGGGCCCTGCGCGTCGATGCCGACGGCATTCTCCGCAACGGCACGGGGCTCCCGCTCGCCGGTGACATCGTCCTGCCCGACGACACCCAGAGCGTCGTCATCGCGCCCGACGGCACAGTGTCGGTGACCTTCGAGGGCGAGGAGACCGCCCCGCTGGTCGTGGGCATGCTCGAGATCGCGCAGTTCGCCAATCCTGCGGGCCTGCGCGCCCTCGGCAGCAACCTGTACGCGCCCACCGGCCAGAGCGGCCGGCCGTTCCTCGACGACGGCGCCACCGAGGTCCGCCAGGGGAGCCTCGAGCAGAGCAATGTGGACGCGGCGGAGGAGCTGATCGAGCTGGTGGCCGCGCAGCGCGCGTTCGAGCTCAACAGCAAGGTCGTGCAGGCGGCCGACGAGGCCATGCAGATCGCGGCCAACCTCAAGCGATGACGGATCCCGCGCTGGCGCTGGCCGCCTACGTGCAGCAGCAGTGCGGCGCGGTGGACGTCGAGGTGCACGCCGTGGCTGTCGACGATGCCGCGGTGCACGGCGCTGAGCGCGTGCGGTGGGCCGGCGACCCCTGCCGCCCGTGGCCGGTGCTGCGGCTGGAGGTCCTGCGCGACGGCGCGGTGGCCGCCCGCTACACGGTGCGGCCGTCGGTCACGGTGTGGGTCGAGGGCTGGGTCGCGGCCGCCCCGGCGGCCCCCGGCGAGGCCGTCGCGGGGGCCCGCGGCCGCTTCGCGCTGGGCCGGGGCGTCGCCTTGCGGGTTCAGGACGAGGGGCCGTGGCGGGCGGCTGCCGCGATCGAGGCGGGGCAGCCGCTCACCCGCGACGTCGTCGAGCCGCTTCCGGACGCGACGCGGGGCGCCGAGGTTCAGCTCGTCGTGCAGAAGGGCGGGATCACGCTCACCGCCGACGGCCGGCTGCTCCAGGACGGAACCGTGGGCGAGCCCGTCCGCGTGCGCAACGACGCCACCCAGACGGCCCAGGTGGGCGTGCTCGTCGCGCCCCGCACCGTGGAGCTCCGATGACCCCGCTGATCGCCCTGCTCCTCCTGTCGACGGCGGACGCCCGCAAGCCCAAGGGCCCCCCCAAGCCGCCCGAGCCTCCGATCGAGATCGTCCCCGAGGAGGAGCCGGCGGCGGCATCACCGGGCTCGCTCTTCAACGACGTGCAGGCCCGCCGGCTGATGGGGATGGACGGCAACGCGCGGCAGGTCGGTGACTTGGTCACCGTCCGCATCCTCGAGTCGAGCAAGACCACCCTGGCCGCGTCGACGAACACGAGCCGCAAGAGCAGCTACACCGCCGCCATCCGGGCGCTGCTGGGCATCGAGAAGCGCATCCTGAAGGCCCATCAGGAGCTCGAAGACATCGGGATCGACCTCGAGTCGGAGGGTGCGTTCACCGGCCAGGGGGACACGCGCCGCGACAGCGAGGTCGAGGCGGTGATCACCTGCCAGGTCATCAAGGTGCTGCCCGGGGGCAACCTCCGGATCTGGGGCTGGAAGCAGGTCCGGGTGAACCGCGAGACGCAGTACGTCGTGCTCGACGGCATCGCGCGACCCCGGGACATCAAGATCGACAACACCATCGGCAGCGATCTGCTGGCGACCGCGCGGATCGAGATCACCGGTCAAGGCGTGGTGAACGATCGGGCAAGCGGTCCGGGGTGGTTGGCTCGGGTCCTCGACAAGATCTGGCCCTTCTAGGGGCGCCCGCACAGAGGGCCCCAAGTGGCGAGGGCCGGTGCTACGGTACTCCGTCCCCCTGGAGGACCGCTTGCGCGCCCTGTCCGTCGTGCTCTGCTGCTCGATTGCGAGCCTGCTGGCCTGCACCCCCACGACCCCCGCCGACGTCGCCGTCGAGGTCGACCCCGACCACCCCACGGTCGTCCACCTGGACTTCACGAGCGACGTGCCCGGCACGTCCACCGTCACGTTCGGGCTCACGGACGACGAGGACGCCCCCCGGCACACGGCCCCCTCGGTCACCGGCACCGAGCACGCGCACCTGCTGCTCGGGCTCAAGGCGGGGCAGCGCTACAAGTGGGAGCTCACCTTCGAGGGAGAAGACGGCTCCCGCCAGGAGGCCAGCGGCCGGGTCCGGGCCGGGGACCCTCCCGCGCGGCTCCCGGAGTTCCGCCTCGACTCGATCGACCCCGAGCGGTCGGAGGTCTACGGCAACTACATCATGCTCGCGGCGAGCAACGGCAACGGGGGCCCCAACCAGGCGAACAGCCTGTTCTTCGTCGGCATCCTCGATCACGAGGCCGAC
>CAYMSU010000214.1:0-10217 GCA_964393165.1 uncultured Enterobacteriaceae bacterium | reverse complement strand
GAGGCGTCCGTGGCTCCCAGAGGCGTGCAGCCCCCACGCTCCACCGGGGTCGAGTCCGCGGGCGAGAGCATCACCTTCGGCGACCCCGAGGTGGCCGAGCTCCTGCAGCAGGCGCTCGCCGCTGCCGGCGACGTCGACCGGTTCACCCACGGGTTCCACACCTACCCCGCCGGCCTCCACCCCGACGCCGCGCGGGCGCTGGTCCGCGGCTTCCCCGCGCGCGCGCTCCTCGATCCGTTCGTCGGCGGGGGCACCGTGCTCGTGGAGGGGCGCGCCGCGGGCCTGCGCACCCACGGCCGCGACGTCTCCCCCGTGGCCGTCCTCGTGGCGTCGGCGCGGACCTCCAGCGCACCCGAGGCGCTGCTCACCCGGGTGCGGAGCACCGCCCGCAAGGCCACCGAGGCCGCCCGCAAGGCCACCGCCCCCCCGCCCCCGCGCATCCTCGCCGCCGCCGAGCAGTGGTACGCGCCCTACGTGCTGTGCGAGCTCGAGGCGCTGCGGCAGGCGATCGCCGCGGCCGAGGCGGACGTCCAGCCGCTGCTCCGCGCCGCGCTGTCGTCGCTGCTCGTCAAGGTCAGCTGGCGGCGCTCCGACACCTCGCCCCAGCGCGTCAAGCACCGGCGGCCGCCCGGCAGCGCCGCCATCCTCTTCCACAAGAAGGTCCGCGAGCTCGGGCGGCGCGTCGCGGCCCTGCGCGAGGCCGTGCCCGAGGGCACCCCCCCCGCCGAGCTCGCGCTGCAGGACGCGCGCACCCTCGCGCTTCCGTCCGGGCCCGTCGACCTCGTCGTCACGAGCCCGCCCTACCCGAGCACCTACGACTACCTCGCCATGCAGCACCTCCGGCGCGTGTGGCTGGATCTGTCGGCCCCCCCCGCGGCCGAGATCGGCGCCCGCAAGGCCTGGCGGGAAGGGGAGCGGGCCGCCCGGCGGCAGTGGCGCAGCGACACCGCGGCGTGGACCGCCCGGGCCGCCGCCGCGCTCGCGCCCGGCGGTCACCTGGTCGTCGTGATCGGCGACGGGCTCACCCCCGCCGGCACCGTCGACACGTCCGAGGCCACCGAGGCCGCCGCCCGGGAGGCCGGCCTCGTGCCGGTGGCCCGGGCGAGCACCGAGCGGGTCGACCACGCCCGCGGCGAGACGAGATGGGAGCACGCCTTCGCGTTCGCGAAGCCGTCGGCGGCAACGATGGGTGCGGAGGGTGTGGATGCCGAGTGAGCTGCTGGCCAACTTCCCCCACGCGGGGCGCGTGGAGTGGATCGGGATCCGTCCCTCGCGGGGCGAGGCGATGACCTCGCTGCTGCAGGTCGAGGCGGTGGCCGACAAGGGCCTCGCCGGCGATCGCACGGCGGCCGGGCGCGGCGGGGGCAGCCGCCAGGTCACGTTCCTGCAGGCCGAGCACCTGCCCGTCCTCGCGAGCTTCGCCCGGCGCGAGTTCGTGACGCCGCCGGAGCTGCGTCGCAACATCGTCGTCCGCGGGATCAACCTGGTGGCGCTGCGCGACGTGCGCTTTCGGGTCGGCGGGGCCGTGCTCCTGGGCACCGGCCCCTGCGCCCCCTGCTCGAAGATGGAGGCGGCGCTGGGACAGGGCGGCCTCAACGCCATGCGCGGCCACGGCGGGCTCACCGCCAAGGTGCTCGAGGGGGGGCCGATCGCCGTCGGCGACGAGGTGGTGGTGCTCTCGCCGGCCCCCGGCCGCTCGGCGTAGGCCCCCGGGTCGGCTCGACACCTCCGTGTTACTTGCCGGCCGGTCTAAGGGGAGGGCAGCCCAGGTCTAGCCATACGGGCGGCGTTGCGCCGTCCTGGAGGATTCCCGCCCATGCTTCACAAGGAAGGCTGTTCCAGATCTTGGCTATCGGGATCTGGCGCCCCACGTGAGGATGGTCTGGTCCAACCTCGCCGATCGCGGTTCCATGCCCCACGTGGGGCGCCAGATCCCGGCCAGATCGGTGAGCCTTCCATGTCCCAGGTCTAGCAGTAGCGACACGGCTGTCCCCCCTCGACCACCCGCTCTCCGTTGGCCCCCTCGTCCATCGCCCCTCCGTCAGGACGGTCCGTGTCCGCGTCGCCCGCCATCACCCTCGAGGACGTGAGCCGCGCCTGGGCGTCGCGGGATCCCCGGCTGGCCGAGCTCATGGTCGCGCTCGCCGGGCAGACCCCCGAGCGGCGCGCCGTTCGTGACGACGCGGTGACGTGGGAACGGGTGCTCGTCAAGCACACGAGCCGCGACTTCCGCCGCCTCGACCCAGAGGTCCGGCGTCAGCAGCGCCTCGCCGACTACCAGGCCCTCGAGGCGGCCGACGCCGAGGTCCCCCTGCCCGACGGGCTGCGCCTTCACGAGGTGCTCCTCGAGCTGTGGGCCGACCGCTCCCCGTGGGCCCGCCTGCAGCTCGTGCGCGCCATCGCCGAGATGCCGCTCGTGTGGGGGCCCTGGCGCGCGCTCAAGCGCATCTTCAAGGAGGCCGAGGCGGCCGGCGACTGGGAGATCTACGGCGCCCTCGCGGCGCGCCTCGACGTCGAGTACACGAGGTACTGGCTGCACGGCCACGTCCGGCGGCCCACCGTGCGCTACCTCGTGCGGCGCGCCTGGCGGAGCCTGCGCCAGCTCGGCGTGCGGCTGCCCTCCGCCTACCCCGACGCCGCGGCCGAGATCCTCCGGCACTACCCGGCCACCGCGTCGCTCGACCGCACGTGGGTGGCCAACCACATCCTCGTCCACGAGCAGCGCGCCTACTCCCGATCCCGCTTCGTGCGGTCGCCGCTCGGCCGCAACCCCCCCGACCTCGCCCACCGCGCCTTTGGCGAGGCCTGGCGGCGGTCCCCGAGGCCCCTGTTCGGCCTGCTCGAGCGCGCCCAGCACGACGTGATCCGCGGCTGGGTGGCGCGCTCCCTGCAGACCGACTTCCGCACCCAGCTGCGCGAGGTCGAGCCCGGCTGGGTCGTCCGCCTGCTCCGGGTCCGCAGCGTGCCGGTCGACGAGTTCGTGGTCTGGCTGCTCGAGATGGTCCCCCGGTTCGAGCCCTCCGCGTTCCCCGCCCTCGGGCTGCACGAGGCCCTGCTCGGGCTGCTCGACTCGCCGTCGTCGACGGCCGCCGGGTGGGCTGTGGACTACGCGCGCATCCACGCGCGCGACCTGGCCCTCGGGCACCTGATCCGCCTGGCCAACGCCGAGCACGAGACCGTGCGCACCCTCGCGCGGGACCTCCTCGCGGACCGCGACCCCCGCACCGAGGTCGGCCTCGCCGCGTGGGGCCGCCTGCTCGGTACCTCCCACGGCCACGCGCTGGCGGCTCGCGCCATCCAGGAGCACTTCGGGCCCGCCGAGATCGACCTGCCGTGGCTTCACGAGCGGCTGCTCGCCGGCCGGCCGCCCGTCGTCGAGCTCGACGAGCAGCTCCTGCTCCGCCTGCACCCCGACGTGCCCGCCGCCTTGTGGGCGGGGGTCCTCGACGACCCCCGCGTCGACCGGTTCGCCGTCGACGTGGTGGCGCGCAACCTCGCCCGGGCCGACGTGGCGAGCCTCGCGCCCGACGTGCTGCGGCGCGGGCTGCTGAACCCGCTCAGCCAGCGCCTCGTCCGCGGCTGGGTGCGCGAGGGGCGCGTCCCCGCGCGCGTCCTCGGGGTCGACTTCGTCAAGGCGCTGGCCTACGCCCCCACGTTCCTCGAGGATCCGTGGATGGCGGACCTGCGCGCGTCCGACCGCGACTGGGCCCACGACCTCCAGTTCGACGAGCGCCTGTCGGCCTGGGCGCTCGAGCAGCTCGGGGATCCCCGCGCGTTCGCGGGGCGCGAGATCGGCGTGGACTGGCTGATCGACATGGTCCGCCGCTCCGAGGAGCGCTACCACGACTTCGCCGTCGCCACGCTCACCCGGTCGTTCGCCCCCGCCGACTTCGCCCCGGCCGACCGCCGCGCGCCCGAGGCCGGCGCCGAGGTGCTGTGGGACTTCGCGGTCGGCGACGGGCCGGCCGACGAGCCCGTCCGCCGGTTCGCGCTGCACTACCTTCGCATGCACCATCCTCCGCTGTACCTGCGCGCCGAGGAGCAGCCGCTGCCCGAGGGCCTCGCGCTCCCCGCGGGGTTCGTCTCGCTCGCCCGCGCCCGCCGCCTCGTGGGCGACGAGCGGGCCCCGGTGCGCGCCCTCGGCCTCGCGTGGATGGAGGTGGACCTCGCCGCCTGGCACCCGTCCGCCCTCGCCCTCATCGAGCTCGCGGAGCTGCCCTACGACGACGTGCACGCCTTCGTCGCGCTCGCGCTCACGGCCGACGACAAGCGGGAGCACGCCGGCTACCGGCTCGACCCCGAGCGGCTCACCGTCGCCGGCGTCTACCGGTTCTGCGAGTCGCTCGACGCGCGCACCCGGGCCCTCGGGCTGAAGCTCATCGAGGCCCACCCCCGCCTCGCGGTGCCCGATGAGCTGTTCCGCCTCACCGAGAGCCCCGACCGGCAGGTCCGCGCCTTCGTCGTGCGGCAGCTGTGGGCGACCTACCGCCACCGCGCCACCTCCCCGGTCGCCGCCCCCGAGGCCCCCGAGCACTGGCCCGCGCCCGCCGAGGACCTCCGGCAGTTCCTGCGGCGCACCCTGTTCGCGATCCCTCCCGGGCGCCTGCCCAAGGGCGGCTCCACCGAGGGGCTCCCGCCGCTGCCCGCGCGGCGGGCCAAGCTCGGCCTCATCGAGGTCTGCCGCGATCTCGCGCTCGAGGACGAGGCCTTCGCCACGCGGGTGACCCCGCTGTTCCGGGAGTTCCTCCGCAGCCGGGGCCAGGCCGAGAGCGAGGCCTGCCTCGTGGCGCTGGCCCGGATCCGCCACCGCTGGCCGGCGCTCGACGTCTTCACCCCCGCGTCGGCGAGCCGGTCGCCGTGAGCGCCCGCAACCACTGGCTCGATCACCGGGGGCGGATCCGGGGGCTGCAGCCCGACGGCGCCGCCGTCGTGTTCGTCACGTCGCACCCGGAGGGGCACCCCACCGGCGTGGGCGTGTACCGGCTCGACCTGCTCAGCGCCGAGCTCGCGCACCAGGCGATGCCCGGCGGGGGGGCGCTGGCCGGGAGCGCCCGCCGCTGGCTCGTCTCGGGCACCGACGGCCGGCTGTGGGCGGGGCCCTTCGGGCAGCTCGCGCCGGTCGGCCCCGTCCACGATCCGGAGCCCGGGCCGCTCGCGGCGCTCGCCGAGGATCGGGTGGCGCTGCTCACCGGCGCCACGCTGGTGGTGGTCGATCCCGCGGGCGAGGTCGTCGCCCGCGCGAGCCTCGCCGCGCCGGGCACCGCGCTGGCCGCCGACCCCACCGGCCGCTGGCTCGTCGCCGGCAGCCGGGACGGCACGGTGGCCGCCTTCCGCCTCGACGACGCCGGCGCGCTCGTCGTGCTGGAGAGCGCCCAGCTCCACCGCGGCGCGGTCCTCGCCCTGCGGTTCGAGGCCGACGAGCTGCGGTTCCGCTCGCTCGGCGCAGACCGCCGGTTCCTGATCACCCACGCCCGCGGGGCGCTCGATCCGATCGACCGGGGGGGGCCCCACGGCCACGGCAAGCCCGCCTACGGGCTCGCGGGCGACGGCCGGTACGTCTACACCGCGGGGCTCGACGGCCAGATCCGCGCCTGGCGGCGGGGGGTGAAGACCCAGCCGGCCACCCAGAAGCAGGGGGTCGGCGCGGCCACCCACCTCGTGGTGGTCGAGCTCGAGGGGCGCCCTCACGTCGTCGTCGCCGACGAGGCCTCCGCGATCAAGCTGTTCGCGCTCGACGACGAGGGCCGGGTGCAGGGGCGCATCGCCCGGTTCCACGGGGCCGTGCCCACCCTGCGGCACGAGCTCGAGCGCAAGGAGCCCGAGCGGCGCCGCGCGGCGGTCGAGCGCCTCGAGCAGCACGCCGACGCCGATGCGGTGGTGCTGCTGGCGGAGACCGCTCACGGCGACGACGACCACGCCCTGCGCCTGCTCGCCACCGAGGTCCTCGGCCGGATCGGCCACGCCCGGGCGATCCCCCACCTCGAGGATCTGCTCCGCGAGCGCACCGAGGCCGTGCGCTGGGCCGCCCTCGAGGGGCTCCGCCGCCACGTGGGCGCCACCGCGCTCCGGCCCCTGCGCCTGGCGCTGCAGGCCGGCCACGCCGACATCGGGGTCGCGGCGATCGAGGCGCTGCAGGCCCCCGCAGCGAGCGACGAGCAGGCCCACGTACGGCTGGTGGAGGGGCTCGACCACCCCGCCGAGGAGGTCCGGCACCGCGCGCTCGCCGCCCTCGAGGCGCTCCACCCCCACGACGCCACCGCCTCGCGCCTCGGCCTGCGGTCGGGCGAGCCCACGCTGCGGTGGCGGGCGCTGCTGCGGCTGCTCCAGCGCGGGCTGCTCGGCGAGGCCGACCGGGCGCTGCGCGCCGCCACGGAAGACGACGACCCCGCGGTCCGCCGCACCGCCTACCACCTGCGGCTGCTCGCGGATCCCGAGCTCGCCCGCGCGCTGCGGGCCCGGGATCCGGATCTGCACCGCCAGCTGCACGCGCTCGAGGCCCACGGGCAGCCCGCGAGCGAGCCGCCGGATCCGCCCACCGTGCAGCCCGGGGCGCAGCCGAGCCGCGAGGTGCTGCTGCAGGCCGCCGCGGCCCGGCAGCGCGACACGAGCCTGCGCGGGGCGAGCCACCTCGCCTGGCTCGACGATCCGCGGGCCTTCGGGGTGCTGCTGCAGCTGTCGCGCGCCGGCGACCCCGAGATCCAGGTCCGCGCCTGCGCGCCGCTCGAGCGGCTCGGGGATCCCCGCGCGCTCGGGCGCATGCAGGCGATGCTCCGGTCCGACGCGGCCCAGGTCCGCGACGCGGCGTTCAGCGTGATCGCGCGGCTCCTCGCGGGCGAGCCGCTGCGCGCCGCGAGCATCGGCCTCGCCGCGCCCTCGCCGGACGTGCGGGGTCGCGGCCTGCGGGTGCTCGTCGACGCGCTCGGGCAGGCCGGGGCCGATCCCTCGGCGGCCCCCGGGGGGCGGGGCCCCGCGCTCCTCCGGCAGGCGCTCGACGACGGCGCCGAGCGGGTGCGCGCCCATGCCTTCAAGGCCGTGCTGCGGCTGCAGATCGGCGGCGGCCCCGAGGCCGCGCTGCGGTTCGCGCTGCAGAGCCTCGCCGAGACCGTCCGGCGCGATGCGCTCACCGAGATCATGAGCCACGTCGAGCGGCTCGGTCCGGGCGGCCCCGCGTGGGCCTGGCAGCTGCTGCTCGAGCGGTTCGACGACCCCGACCGCACGCTGCGCCACGAGGCGCTCGCGTTCGCGCGCCAGCACGCTCGCGGCCGCGCGCCCGAGCCCGTGGTCGAGGCCCTCGGGTCCGCCCACGCGGATCTGCGCCTCGTGGCCGTCTCGGTGCTCGCCGAGCGGCTCGACGAGGGTGCGCAGCCCCGGCTCGTCCAGGCGCTCGACGACGACGACCCCGAGGTGCGCGGCGCGGCGTTCGCGGCGCTCCAGCGCTCGGGCCTCGTCGACGCGATGGTCGAGGCCCTCGGCAGCCGCCACGCCGACGTGCGGATCCAGGCCGCGTCCACGCTCGCCGGGCTCGCCCGCCCCGAGGCGCTCGCGCCGCTCGTCGAGCAGGTGCAGGTCGCCCGGCCCGAGGTCGGCGACCTCGCCAAGGCGTGGATCGGCCACGTGCGCACCGCGCTGCGGGGGCTCGCCTGGCTGCGCGACCCGCGGGCGGTGGCCCCCGTCGTCCCGCTGCTGCGGGGGCCCGACGCCGCCCTGCGGCAGGAGGCGGCCCGCACGCTGGCCTACGTTGCGCCCGACGCCGCCACGCTCGGCGCCCACCTCGCGATCTCCGACGCCGCCGCGAGGCGGTGGCTGGTCCTCGGCCAGCTCTGGCGCGGGGAGCCTGCCTCCGCCGCGGTCGTGTTTGGCCAGGGGAGCGCGCCCGACCACGTGTCCGCGGCGCTCGCGCTCGGCGACGACGAGCGGCTGCTCGCGCTGCTCGACGAGCGCGCGGGGGATCTCCGGCAGCTCGCCTGGCGGGTGATCCTGCTCCTCGAGTGGGTGAGCGAGGGCCCCCCGCAGCGCCTGATCGCGGCCGTCACCGCCGCCGATCCCCGCCTGCGGCTCGCCGCCGCCCAGGTCCTCGAGGCGTGGCGGGAGCCCGGGGAGCGGTCGGCGGTGATCGTACGGGCGGTCAACGACCAGGGCCAGGCGCCGCCGTACACGGTGCCCGAGCCCGTCCTCCGGCAGCTCGCGCGGGGGCTGGCCTACGGTCGCGGCGTCGATCGGGCCGACCTGGTCGAGGTCCTCCAGGCGTTCGGGACCCCCGCGACCTCGGCGGCCGACGTGCGGCAGGCCTCGGCCCTCGTCGAGCACCGGCTCACCCTGGCCCTCACCCGGGCGGCAGGCCGGCTCGAGCGCCTGCCGGATCCCGGCCCAGCGCCCGCCGCCGACGTCACCGACCTCGTCTTCGGGACCTACGTGGGGCTCGGGGCGCAGGCCGGCAAGTCGGTGCGCGCCGCCGCGCTGGGGCGGCTCGCCCGCCAGGTCGGGGTCTCCGTCGAGGACAAGGCCCAGGCCCTCGTGCCCGCCCTCGTCGACGTCGCCCAGGAGGTCCGGATCGCGGCCTTCTGGGCGCTCCGGGAGCTCGGCCTGCCCACCCCCCGGCTCGTCGCCGAGGCGCTTGCCACCGGCATGGGGGATCTCGGGGCGGAGGCCCTCGCGCTGCTGGCCGACGGGGGCGACCTGCGGCCCGTGCTCGAGGTCCTCGACCAGCGCGACGACGGGCTCCAGGACGCCGCCTTCGACCTGCTGGTGGAGCGCATGGGGGAGCGCCCCACGATCCTGCGGGGGCTCGAGGCCCGCGCCGCCAGCACCCGCACCCGGGCCGCGGCGCTGCTCGCCGCGCGGGCGGAGGACGATCCGACCGCGCACGAGGCGCTCGTCGGCGCGCTGGCGTCCCGGTTCCCCGACGTGCGGCGCTACGCCGCCCTGCAGCTCGCCCGCCGCGGCGAGCCCGCCGCGCGGCCCGTGCTCGAGGGCCTGCTGGCCGACGACGACCACCAGGCCGAGGCGATCCGCGCGCTCGTGCAGCTCCGCGACGACGGCGTTGCCGACGTGCTGCTCGACCGGCTCGAGGACGATCCGCGGGGCACCGCGCGGTCCGACGACCTCATCGCGGCGGTCGGCCGCCTCCGGGCGCCCGCGGCCGTGCCACGGCTCGTGCGCCTGCTGAAGACCCACGAGGAGCACGCCGAGGCCGTGCTCGGCGCGCTCACGCAGATCTCCGGCTACGACCAGCGGATCGAGTTCGACCCCGAGGAGCCCGACGCCTCGGAGGCCTGGCGACAGGGGCAGCACCCGCGCCACGACGACCTGCTCGCCCGGGTGCTCCAGCTGCGGGCGGAGCGCGGGGATCGGGCCGCGATCCGGGGGCTCGTGACGGGGGCGACCTGGGCGCGCGGGGCCGAGGTCGACGCGCCCCTGGTGCGCATGCTCGACCACGCCGACGACGGGATCCACCGCATGGCGGTGGTCAGCTACGGGTGGCGCGTCCGCTACCGCCAGGCCGCCGGCGACCCCCTCCACCGGCTGCTCGCCCACCGCGACCCGGCCACCGCGTTCCTCGCTGCCGAGGGCCTCGCCCGGGCCGGCGCTGCCGCCGGCATCCACGTGCTGCTCGCCGCGGTCGACACGCTCGACGACCTCGAGCTGCGGCGCCGCGCGGTGCTCGCGCTCGGCCACCTGGGCGACGAGCGCGCTCTCGACAAGCTGCTCGACATCGTGCGGGACCCCGAGCACGCGCTCATCGAGCCCGCCGCCCAGGCGATCGGCCACCTCGCGCGCACCCCGCAGGGCGACACCATCCACCGGCTGCTCCAGGCGCTGTCGCGCGACCCGGGGGCCGTCGCCCTGCACGCGCTCGTGGGCCTGCGGCACTTCGGCAGCCCCCCCGCGTGGGCGCGGATCCGGGCCGTCGCGCGCGAGCGCGACGTGGCGCGCGCCCAGGTCGCCGCCGAGCAGCTGCGGTTCGACGGCACGTCCGGCCAGGAGGAGTCGCGCCGCGTGCTCGAGCGGCTCGTGCTGCGGGGGCCGCCGGCGCTCGTCCGCGTGGCCGCCGAGAGCCTGCGGCGCCTGCTCGGCGCGGACTCCCTCGAGCCCGACTACGTGTTCTTGCGGGCGCGCATCGTGGGCCTCGAGGACGACACCGTCCCCCGGCTGCGGGAGCGCGGTGAGCCGGGGCGCATCCTCGAGGCGCTGGCGGCCCCGGAGAGCGCCGAGGCCTA